>NZ_AP022618.1:3661636-3966772 GCF_010731615.1 Mycolicibacterium insubricum
CCCGCGCTGACGGGATCAGGGTGTTCGACGCCGCGTCCACGCCGGTGGTGTCGATACCGATGACGGTGATCGACGGCTTGTGCCACAGCCGTTGCGGCACCGTCCCCGAGCCGACCTGGGTGACTCCGGGCAACAGCCCGGCCTCGGCGCGAACCTGCTCGCCGGGGATATCCAGGTCTGTCGCAGCTGGGGGTTCGTAGAGGCCGGCGATGGCGACGTTGCCGTCGTCGTCGTGCAGTGAGGCCAGCAGGCGCACCAGCACCGCGAGCGCGTCGGGCACCACACCACCCCAGATCCCGGAGTGCAGGCCCTTTTCCAGCGTGGACACCTCCACGACGCAGTCGGCCAGCCCGCGCAGCGAGACGGTCAGGGCGGGCAGCTCGGTGCTCCAGTTGCCCGAGTCGGCGATGACGATGACGTCGGCGGCCAGCGCCTCGCGGTGCGCCGTCAGCAGCGCACGCAGCGTCGGCGACCCGGACTCCTCCTCGCCCTCGACGAACACCGTCACCCCAACCGGCGGGTGCCCGCCGAAGGCCCGCATGGCGGCGAGGTGACAGGCGATGCCGGCCTTGTCGTCGGCCGACCCGCGTCCGTACAGCCGCCCGTCTTTCTCGGTCGGTTCGAACGGCGGGGAAATCCATTGCGCCGGATCGCCTTCGGGCTGCACGTCGTGGTGGGCGTAGAGCAGCACGGTCGGCGCGCCGGGCGGGGCCGGATAGCGGGCGATGACCGCTGGTGCTCCCCCGGCAGCCACCACTTCGACGTCGGGGAATCCCGCCGCGGTCAGCAGCCCGGCAACGGCCTCGGCGCTGCGGACCACCTCGACCCGGCGCGCCGGGTCGGCCCACACCGATTCGATCCGGATCAGGTCCTCCAGGTCGGCGCGCACCGAGGGCAGGACCGCTTGCACGGCGGCGAGCACATCGTTCACACCCGCGACTGTAGTTGCGGTACCGAATCGGTACTCACCCGGCGAGGAATCCCGCAACTGCCGCATCCGGGGGCCTCGCCGGCGCACTAGGCTGGCATCCGTGAAAACCCTGGTCCGGCTCGCGGCGCTCGGCGCCACGCTTCTGTTGCTCGCCGGCTGCGGCGGCACGGTGGACGGCAAGGCCACCTCCTCGCTCTGGGATCCGAACCGGGTGGCCGGCCTGCCGGTCACCGACGGCCCCACTGGCATCCGCACCGACGCGCCCGAACCCACCGGGACGGTGGAGGACACCGACGGCGGCCAGATCGACAAGCTCGCGCTGCTGTCGATCAACGACATCGAGGACTACTGGTCACAGCACTACTCCCCCGGCCTCAACGGCACCTTCAAACCGGTCGACACCCTGCGGTCCTACGACCCGCACGACCGCGATACCGAGATCTGCGGTGAATCGACCTACGGCTCCATCAACGCGATGTACTGCAACGACGACCGGTCCATCTCGTGGGACCGCGCGATGCTGCTGCCGACCGCGGCGAAGTTCTTCGGCGACTTGGCGGTGACCGGCATCCTGGCCCACGAGTACGGCCACGCCATCCAGAAGATGGCCGGGCTGGTCAGCCGGAAGACCTCGGTGCTGGTGCTCGAGCAGCAGGCCGACTGCTTCGCCGGGGACTACATGCGCTGGGTTGCCGAGGGCGAGTCGAAGCGATTCGAGCTCAGCACCGGCGACGGACTCAACCATATGCTGGCCGGGCTGCTGACCATGCGCGACCCGGTGCTGACACCGCTGGACAACCCCGACAACGGCCACGGCACCGCCTTGGACCGCATCAGTGCCTTCCAGCTGGGCTTCACCTCGGGGGCGGCGCTGTGCGCCGAGATCGACGCCGACGAGGTCGAGCACCGCCGCGGCGACCTGCCGCAGTCGCTGCTGGTGGACCCGACGGCCGGGCTGCTCAGCCGCGACGTCGGCGTCACCGAGTCGGTGTTGACGTCGCTGATGGAGATCCTCAACGTCGTCTACTCGCCGGCCAACCCGCCGACGCTGTCCACCGGGGGCGGGTCCTGCCCGGATGCCGAGGCGACGCCGCCGGCGTCCTACTGCCCGTCCAACAACACCATCTACGTCGACCTGGACGCGCTGGCCAAGCTCGGCCAGCCGGCCACCGAGACCAAGAACTATGTCCTGCTGCAGGGCGACAACACGGCCATCTCGGTGCTGACGTCGCGGTACGCGCTGGCCGTGCAGAACGGTAAGGGGCTGTCGCTGCGCGGCGCCACCACCGCGCTGCGCACGGCGTGCCTGACCGGTGCGGCACAGCGGGCGATGGCCTCGGAGATCTCCACGCCGTCGGGGCAGCCGTTGATTCTGACCGCCGGTGACGTCGACGAGGCGGTGGCCGGGCTGCTGAGCAACGGGCTGGCCGCCAGCGATGTCGACGGCGGCACCGTGGCGGCCGGCTTCACCCGGATCCAGGCGTACCGCGCCGGGCTGGTCGGCACCGACATGGACGCCTGCAACACCCGGTTCCCGTAACGGGTCAGGCGGTCTCCAGGATCGCCACCGCGGCGGCGGTGTCGCCGTCGTGGGTCAGCGACACGTGGATCGTGACGTCGGCCAGGTGCTTGGCGACCTCCCCGGTGAGCCGCACCTTCGGCCGGCCCCACATGTCGGTGACCACCTCGATATCGCGGTGGATCGCCTCCTTGAGCACCGGGCGCTGGGCGAACCGGGAGCCCGACCAGGCCTTGATGACGGCCTCCTTGGCCGCCCACCGGCCGGCCAGGTGCCGGGCCGCCACCGACGACTTGTCGGCGGCGTCCCGGCGCTCACCGGGGGTGAACGTCTCGGCGAATGCCGTACCGGGCTGATCGACCTGTTCGGCAAACTCCGGAATGGACACCAGGTCGATTCCGACTCCCACTATCGCCACGGTGGCACACCTTAACCGACGTACACGTCGTCGTCGCCGAGCCGGGCGTTCGGATCCAGCAGCATGTCCGACTCGGCGACCTTCTCCGGCACGTCGTGGCCGAACCGGCGGTCGGCGGGACGTTCGTACATCGGGGCGCCGCCGGCGATGGCCGACGCCAGCCGTCGCTGGCCGTCCAGCAGGCGCCGGTTGGCCCGCGCCTGGTAGTCGGCGCGCTGCTCCGGATCCAGCGTGGCCAGGAACGCCTGCGGGTGCACCAGCGCCACCAGACCCGACACGTGCCCGAATCCCAGGCTGGTCACCAGACCTGCCTTGAGCGGGAACTTCTCACCCAGGTTCAGCGGCTCGCGCACCCAGACGAAGTGCCCGGCACCGGCCAGTTCGTCGTCGACGCAGTCCAGGCTGCGGTTGGGCGGGATGACGCCGTCGCGCAGGATCTGGGTCAGGCCCAGCATCTGGAACACCGCCGCGCCGCCCTTGGCGTGCCCGGTCAGCGTCTTCTGGCTGACGATGAACAGCGGCGCCCCGGCCGACCGGCCCATCGAGTCCGCGAGGCGTTCGTGCAGCTCGGTCTCGTTGGGGTCGTTGGCCAGCGTCGAGGTGTCGTGCTTGGAGATCACCGCGATGTCGTCGGGACCGACGCCCAGGCGGGCCAGCGAACGGGCCAGCTGCGACTGCCGGCCGCCCCGGCCGGCGCCCAGCGCCCCCAGGCCCGGCGCCGGGATCGAGGTGTGCACGCCGTCGGCGAAGCTCTGCGCGTAGCCGACGACGGCCAGCACCGGCAGACCCATCTTCAGCGCCAGGTCACCGCGGGCCAGCAGGATCGTGCCGCCGCCCTCGGCCTCCAGGAAGCCCAGCCGGCGCCGGTCGTTGGCGCGGGAGAACTTGGAGTCACTGATTCCCTTGGCCCGCATCATCTCGGTGTCGGCCGTAGCCGCCATATCGGCGAACCCGGTGACGGCCTCCGTGGTCATATCGTCGAAGCCACCCGCAACCACCAGTTCGGCCTTGCCGAGCCGGATCTTGTCGACGGCCTCCTCGACCGAGACGGCGGCTGTCGCACACGCGCCGACCGGGTGGATCATCGCGCCGTAGCCACCCACGTAGGACTGCATCACGTGTGCGGCAACGACATTGGGCAGCACTTCCTGCAGGATGTCGTTCGGCTTGGCCTTGCCCAGCAGGTTCCCGTGGAACATGGTCTGCATGGAGGTCATGCCACCCATGCCGGTGCCCTGGGTGCTGGCCACCAGGCTGGGGTGCACCCAGCGCATCAGCTCCGCCGGGGTGAACCCGGAAGACAGGAACGCATCCACGGTGGCCACGATGTTCCACAACGCCACCCGGTCGACCGAACCCGCCATGTCGGCACTGATACCCCAGACCTTCGGATCGAATCCGGTGGGCAGCTGTCCGCCGACGCTGCGCGCCAGGTTGATCTTGCGGGGAACGCGTATCTCGGTGCCCGCCTTGCGAATTACCTCCCAGTCACCGGAATCGGGTACCGGCCGGACAACGGTGTGTTCGGGATCGAAGCTCGCGAAGGCGCGGGCATCCGACTCCGAGGACACCACGAAGGACAAGTCGCGATCGAGAAATACACTGACCAGCAGCGGGACCCTGTGGTCGCCTTCGATGGCGCCGTCATCGACGAACTCCCGGATGCCGCAGCGGGCCACCACCTCGTCGTGGTAGCGCTCGACGAGTTCGTCCTCGGGCACCAGGTCGCCGGTAGCGGTGTCGTACCAGCCCGGCTTGGGGTCGTCCTCCCAGACGATCAGCCCGGTGGTCCAGGCCAACTCCAGCACGCCGGCGGCCGACAGTTCGTTGTCGACCTCCATCTCGTAGCGGGTGCGCGACGAACCGTAGGGCCCGAGCTCGGCGCCACCGACGATGACCACCAGGTCGGCCGGGTCGACGTCGAGGTCGGCCCACACCGGCGCCGGGGCTCCGCGCTGCCCGCGCGGCGGGGACGGCAGCGCCCGGATCCGGCCCTCGTCCAATTCGGTTTCTTCCGAGTCGGTTTCGGTTGCCATCTCCTCGCGTGCCCGGGCGGCGAGCTCGGCCATGTCGAGCTGCACGTCGGCCAGGCCACCGGTCAGATCGGCCTCGATCGGCGCCGCGGAGGCGGCCACCTTGGCGTCCACCGTGCACAGCTTGAGTAGCATGGCGGCCATCTCGTCGGTGCTGTAGGTGACCACACCGGCCTCTTCGACCGCGTCGACGATGACGTCGTTGTGGCCCATCAGGCCGGTGCCCTTGGTCCAGCCGATCAGCGCGTGCGCCAAGCTGACCCGCTTGGCCCACGACGATTCCGCGCTCCACCGCGACACCACCGCGTCCAGCGCGGCCTTGGCCTCGCCGTAGGCCCCGTCACCGCCGAACATGCCCCGGTTGGGCGAGCCGGGCAGCACCACGTGCAGCCGGGAGGCGATATCGCGTTCGGCGCCGATGGCCGACAGCCCGCCGATGAGCCGCTCGACGGCCCACAGCAGCACCTTCATCTCCATCTCGGCGCGCGAACCGGCATCCGACAGATCACCGATCACCCGCGGCGCGGCGAACGGGAACAGCAGCGTCGGGGTCTGCGCGTCCTTGATGTGAATCGATTGCGGCCCAAGGTTTTCCGCTTGGTCGGAGCCGACCCAGGAGACCAGCGCGTCGATATCGGCGTAGGACGCCATGTTCGCCGGCACCACCCACAGCACCGCGCCGAAGCGGGCGTTGTCGCGGTAGAGCTTCTTATAGAACGCCAGCCGGTCGTCGTCGAGCCGGGAGGTGGTGGCGATCACCGTCGCCCCGCCGGCCAGCAGCTGACCCACCACCGACGCCGCGATGGAACCCTTCGAGGCGCCGGTGACGACGGCGACCTCATCGCCGTAGCGGCCCCGGCCGGGGTTCTCCGCGCCGGCGGCGATCCGGCCGAAGAGCGAGGCGTGGATGTTGCGGCCGGTCGCCAGCGAGCGGCCCTGCCACCAGTTCGCCTGGGTGGCGACGGCGTGCCCGGCGCCCTCGAAACGCTCGGCGATCTGCAGCCAGTCGGCGTCGATCTCGCTCTCCTCGGCCAGCCACAGGCGGGCCAGGTCCTCGCGGGCGCTGGCCCACCGGTCGTCCAGGACGACGGCTTTGCGCTTGTCGAACGCGGGCGCGACCAGACGCGGCCAGTCCGACCCCAGTTCGGCGGTCACCAGCTCGATCAGCTCGGCGTCGGTGGAGGCCTCCGGTGCGGTCGCCGCGGCGTCCAGCCCGAGCTGGCCCAGCACCATCCGCGCGGCCGAGGCCAGCACGCCGTCGCGGCCGGTGACCTGCTCGGCGAACTCGGTCAGCGCGGCGGAGTCCACCACGCCGCCGGCGGCCGCACCGGCCGACGGCAGGGCCACCGCGATGCCGCGGCGGGCACCGACGGCGGCGACGGCCGCGTCGATCACGTTGTCCACGGCCGCGGTGTCGGCGAGGGCGCCGTCGGCCAGTCCGCCCAGGTCGCCGCCGCGGACGCTGGAACCCTCACGGGTGCCCAGCGCCACCTCGACGGTGACGTGCTTGGCCCAGCCGGGTCCCAGCTCCCAGGTCTTGGCGATCCGCTCGGCGATGTAGCCCGGCCGCTTGCCGGACGGGCCGAGGACCGTGCGCAGCTGGTCGTTGGTGGCGTCCGAGAGCACCGGGCCGAACGGCTTGTAGGTGCGGGCCAGCTTGGACACCTGGCCCTTGAGCGCACCCAGATCCGCCTCCGCGGCACCGTCGATGGCGCCGAGGTTCAGCTCCGAGCCGAGGTCGACCAGCAGCTGGTTGCGCCGCGACGATGCGCCGTCGGTGATGGTCTCGATGGAGTCCAGCGCCTCGATCTGATCGATGCGCATCTTGGCGCTCAGGGCGATCAGGGCGATGGTGGCGTCGGCGGCGTCGAACGCGATGTCGTCCGGACGCGGGCCTCCGGCAGGCGCTGCCGGCGCCGCGGCGGCGACCGGCGCGGCCTCCGCGGGGGCCGACTCCGCCGCGGGGGCCTCGGACTCGGCGGGCTCGTCCTCGGGCTCCGGGTCGGTGTCGGTGGCGAACAGCACCGCGGCGTCACGCTCGGCGTTGAGCACCTCGACGCATGAGTGCGCGAACTCCGGCAGCTTGAGGGTATTGGTGGCCAGACCGGCGACCGTCGGCGCGTTCTTCACGCCGATCTCGACGAACCGTTCCACGCCGAGACCGCCGGCGGCCTCCTCGATGAACAGCAGGTCCTGGGTCTCGATCCAGCGCACCGGGCTGGCGAACTGCCAGGCCAGCAGTTCGATGACGACCTTGCGGCACAGTTCGATCGGCCGCTCGCTGCGCCAGGTGTCGTAGTCGGCGAGGATCTCATCCAGCGGCTCGGCGGGCACCAGATCGCGGATCTCCTGGATGAAGTCGCGGTCGAGGGTGAACGGCCGCGGCACCAGGTTCGGGATGTAGCGGCCCACCACCAGTTCGGGACCCCGGTCGCGGGGCAGCACCCGCTCCAGGCTGCGGCGGAAGTCGTCGACCCCGACGCGCAGCACGCTGGAGTGGAACGGCACGTCGATGCCCGGCACCAGGATGAACGAGCGTTTGCCGCCGCTGATCTCGCGGCGCCGCTCGACCTCTGCCTCCAGTGCCTCCAGCCCGGCGACGGTGCCGGCGATGGCGTACTGGCTGCCGCGCAGGTTGAAGTTCACGATCTGCAGGAACTCGCCGGTGCGCTCGGCGATCTCGGCGACGAACGCGGTCACCTCGTCGTCGGGCAGGTCGATCTGCGACGGCCGGATCGCCGCGAGCCGGTAGTTGGACCGGCCGCGCTCGTCGCGCGGCACGATGTCGTGCATCTTGGAGCCGCGGTGGAACACCGCCTCCAGCAGGCCCTCCAGCTCGATGACGCCGGACACGCAGGCCAGCGCGGTGTACTCGCCGACGGAGTGCCCGCAGGCGATGGCGCCCTCGACGAACGCGCCCTGCTCACGCATCTCGGCGACCTGGGCGGCCGCCGTCGTCGCCATCGCGACCTGGGTGAACTGGGTCAGGTACAGCACGCCCTCGGGGTGCTCGTAGTGCACACCGCCGGCGATCAGGCTGGTCGGGTTGTCGCGCACCACGTGCAGCACCGAGAAGCCCAGCGCGTCGCGGGTGAACTTGTCGGCGCGGTCCCAGACCTTGCGGGCGGCCTTGGACCGGGCGCGGACCTCCATGCCCATGCCCTTGGACTGGATGCCCTGTCCGGGGAAGGCGTAGGCGGTCTTGGGCGCGGCCAGCCGGGCGGTCGCCGACATCTTCAGCTCGGAACCGACCCGGGCGGAGATCTCCAGCACCTCGCCGCCGAGATCGACCCCGACCCGGTCCACCCGGAAGTCGACCTCGTCGCCGGGGTTGATCATGCCCAGGAAACGGGCCGTCCAGCCGAGCAGTTTGGCCGGCGGGACCGGACGGCCGTCGGTGGCGGTGACCACGTGCTGGGCGGCGGCCGAGACCCACATGCCGTGCACGATCGGTGCCGGCAGCCCGGCCAGCAGGGCGGCGGCCCGGTCGGTGTGGATCGGGTTGTGGTCGCCGGAGACCACCGCGAACGGCCGCATGTCGACCGGTGCGGTCAGGGTGACGTCGCGGCGACGGCGGCGCGGGGTGTCGGTGGCGTTGTCGGACACCGCACCGCCGGCGGTGACCGGATCGGTCAGCTCGGTGGCGCCGGTGCGGCCGCGGATGGCGAACCGCTCGCCCAGGGTGGCCAGCACGGTGCCGTCGGCGTCGCTGACGGTGACGTCGACGGGGACGACCCGGCCGACCTCGGTGTCGTAGGCGGTGCCCGCGGTCGCGGTGACGGTCAGCCGGGCCCGCTCGGTGGGCAGCGCGGTGTGCAGCGCGGCGGCGTGGTCCAGGTGCACCAGGCTCAGCAGGCCCTCGACCACCGGGAAGCCCGCGTCGGTATGCGCGGCGCCGATGGCGGCGAACACGGCCGGCCAGCACCGGCCGACCAACGCGTCGGGTACCACCGACAGGGTCGGGGCCAGCGGAGCGCCGAAGGTGGCGGTGACCCCGGTGTGGTCGGCGACGCGTTCGGGGTCCCAGTCCACGGTGACGGTGGTGGCGCCGTCGACGACGGGCGGCAGCGCGTCGGGCCCGTCGACGCCGGCGGCGATGGCCAGCACGGCGCGCATGGCGGTGCTGGCGTCCTCGGTGGAGACCACCGGGGCGCCGCCGTCGACGGTGGTGGCGGGCAGGGTGAAGGCGATGTCGATCCAGGTGCCCGACAGCGGCGCGGACAGCACCACCTTGTCGCCGCGGACCTCGAGGCGGGCGCCGGTGCCGTGCTCGATGGCGATGCCGTTGTCCTGCACCTGCCACTTGCCCGGCGCGGCGATTCGGTGCACCGGGTTGCTGGCGATCCGGCCGGCCCACAGCACGTCGGGGGCGGCCAGCACCAGGGCCAGCGGCCCGGTGACATCGCCGAGCCGGGACAGCACGGGCTCCGGCTGCGCGCCGGTGGCCAGCACCTGCTCGACGGCGGCGGCCTCGAAGCGGTCCAGCAGCTCGCCGACGGGCTCGTCGACCCGGGTGATGCCGGCGACGGCGGCGGTGCCCGGGATGATGCAGACCGCATCGGCCGGGTAGCGGGCGTCGTGCGCCTGCCACAGCGAGTCGCTGCGCCACCAGCGCCGCACGTCCTTGTCGATGACCGGGACGAAGTTGACCGGCTTGCCCGGTGTCTTGCACAGCTCGACGAAGAACGGAACGTCGGCGGGGTGCAGCGCGACCGCGCCGGCGTCGGGATAGGTGACCAGCAGTTCGGCCAGCGCCCGGGTCGGCTGCTCCAGCAGCGCGATGCCCGCCTCGGTGTCGCCGAAGTGGGTGTCGATCGGGCCGGAGTCGACCGGCGACAGCCGGGCCTCGGCGCGCTGCAGCATGGCCTGGAAGCGGTCGCGCCAGGTGATGTCGAGCCACGGGGAGTCCGGCCGCTTGCTGTCCGCGGTCGAGTCGTCGTCGCCGATGGCCAGTTCGACGTAGCGGCGCAGCCAGTTCAGGTAGGTCATCTCGGCGACATCGCCGAAGTACGGCTTGGCGGTCAGCTCCATCGCGGCGATGATCTCGTCGCGCCGGGCCGCCACCGCCTCGGCGTCACCGGCGACCTCGTCGAGCAGCCGGCCGCAGCGGGATGCCACGTTGTCGATCTCGTGGATGTCCGCGCCCAGCTGGCTGCGCCCGGACGCCATGCCGCCGGAGGCCTTGCCGGCGCCGACCCAGGAGTCGGTGCCGACGGTGTCGACCAGCAGCTGCTTGACCGCCGGCGAGGTGGTGGCCTCCAAGGTGGCCATGGCGGCGGTGCCGACCAGAATGCCGTCGACCGGCATCAGCGGGTAGCCGTGCGCCTCGGCCCAGCGGCCGGACAGGTACTCCGCGGCGCGCTCGGGGGTGCCGATGCCGCCGCCGACGCAGATGGTCAGGTTGGACCGGCCGCGCAGCTCGGAGTAGGTGGTCAGCAGCAGGTCCTCGAGGTCTTCCCAGGAGTGGTGGCCACCGGCGCGGCCGCCCTCGATGTGGGCGATGACCGGGGTGGTGGGCACCTCGGCGGCGATCCGGATGACCGAGCGGATCTGTTCGACGGTGCCCGGCTTGAACACCACGTGCGGGATGCCGGCGTCGTGCAGTTCGCCGATCAGGTCGACGGCTTCCTCCAGGTCGGGGATGCCGGCGGTGACGACGACGGCGTCGATCGGCGCGCCGGAGGCGCGGGCCTTCTGCACCAACCGCTTGCCACCGACCTGCAGCTTCCACAGGTAGGGGTCCAGGAACAGCGAGTTGAACTCGATCTCCCGGCCGGGTTCGAGCAGGGTGGTCAGCTCGGCGATCCGGCGTTCGAAGATCTCCTCGGTGACCTGGCCGCCGCCGGCCAGCTCGGCCCAGTGCCCGGCGTTGGCGGCAGCGGCGACGATCTTGGCGTCGACGGTGGTCGGGGTCATGCCGGCCAGCAGGATCGGGGACCGCCCGGTCAGTCGGGTGAACTTGGTGGACAGCTTGACCGCACCGCCGGGCAGGGTGACCACCGAGGGGGCGTAGCTGGTCCACGGGCGGGCCACCTCGGGCACCGCGCCGACGGTGAACAGGTTGCGCTGTCCGCCGCGGGTGGCGGCCGGGACGATGCCGATGCCCAGACCGCGGATCACCGGGGCGGTGAGCCGGGTGAGGATGTCGCCGGGGCCCAGGTCCAGGATCCAGCGGGCGCCGGCGGCGTGCACGGTGTCGAGTTCGTCGACCCAGTCGACCTCGTCGATCAGCAGCGCCTCGGTCATCCGGCGGGCCAGGTCGGTGTCGATGCCGACGGCCGTGGCCCAGCCGACCACGATGTCGACGGCGTCCGACAGCCGGGGGGTGTGGAAGCCGACTTCGACCGCGACCGGCTCGAACACCGGCGCGAACACCGCGCCGCCGCGGATCTTGTTCTTGCGCTCGGCTTCCTCGGCATCGGCGACCTGCTGGCAGTACAGCTCGAAGCGGGACAGCTGCTCGGGGGTGCCGGTGATGACCATGGCGCGCCGGCCGTTGCGGATGGACAGCACCGGCGGTGCGACGGTCCGGACGTCCTGGGCGAACTCGTCGAGCAGCTCGCGGATCCGTTCGGGTTCGGCGTTGGTCACCGAGATCATCGGCGGGCGGTCGCCGAGGATGGTGATGCCGCGGCGGCGGGCCACCAGGGTGCCGGCCGCGCCGATGAGCTGGGCCAGCGCCAGCAGCGCCACGTCCTCGGCGCCGCCGGTGGCGACGGATTCGACGGCCAGCACGCCCTGGGAGTGCCCGACGACGGCGACCGGCGGCGTGGCGGCCAGGTCCATGCCCTGACGGGCCAGGGCCCGCACGGCGGCGATCTGGGTCAGCAGCACGCCGGGCAGCGACACCGCGGCCGAGGTCAGTTGCTTGTCGGTCGGGACCGCCTCCTCGGCGGCCAGCGCGCGCACCCAGCGCAGCGGTTCGAAGCCGATCGGGCGGACGACGACGAGTTCGTCGGCGACGGGTTCCAGCAGCAGGTCGGCCTCGCCGACGAGGTTGACCAGATCCGATTCGATACCGGCGGCCGAGACCAGCTCCTCGAGGGTGTCCAGCCAGGCGGTGCCCTGCCCGCCGAAGGCGACGGCGTAGGGCTCGCCGTCGATGAGCCGGTCCACCAGGGCATGGTCGGATGTCCCCGGCACCGAGGCGTTGCCGTCGTCGTTCGCGGACATCCGGTCGTGCTCGTGGATCGTCACCTTGTTGTTCTCCCTGCGTTGATACTTCGTCAGTCACGTCCGAGGCAGGCCGTCGGCAACGTCCGGTGCCGCGGGCTGCATGGCAGCGCGTCGGCACGGCGTCGCGGTCTGAAATTCCTCGTCGAATCCAGGCTGGTCGACCACCGTCACGCGGCCCTGGGCGAACACCCGGGACACCCGGGCGGACGTCGGGCCGCTGCTATAAGAGTGTCATAAGGAAGGCCCGGGAATCGTCGGCAAAAATCGTTACTCCCGGGTCTACGGACGGGTAACCGCACTCTCCCCCGCCGGGCGGCGCGGCGCCGCGAAACACTAGGAGGACAAACGTCCTGTTGGCGGGTGGTTACGCTGGAGTAAGAACAACACCGCAGATCACAGCCGTTTCGTTATCAAATTGTTATGTCTAATTTCCGAGCCTCGGACCACATCGGCACTGATTCCGTCCCGGCCGGCCCGGGTTTCTCCAGCCGTGGGCGGGGCGCCGGAGAAAGTTTGCTGGAAACTTACCGATCGGTAATGTCTCGCCGGGCCGGTGAGATCAGTCCCACTGGCCGAATGCGGGCTTGAGAATATGGTTGACGTCGACGCCGACCCCGCCGACGCTGCGCTGATCGATCTCGACCTGGTGCAGGTGCGCGGCCGGGTGCGCGACACGGCCCGGCGACCCCCAGTCGTGCTGCCAGAAATAGGACCCGATGCCGTCCTGGATCGCCCACTCGATGGTCTTGGAGTTGGCGTAGATCCCGGTGCGCTGATGGCCGATCACCGACTCCCAGGCCCGCAGGTAGGGCGCCACCTGCTCCTTGTACTGCGCCGGCGTCGGGTCGTCGTCGATCGAGGCGTAGACCGGCGCGCCGATCGGGCCGCCGGCGGCGGTGTGCAGCGCCCAACCCCGCTTGGCGTGCTTGACCCCGGCCGCCTGCCCGCCCAGCCAGTCGGCGGTGTCCTTCTTGCCGTACTGGTAGCAGGACACGATCTTGAGCCCGCTGCGATACAGGTCGCGGGTCTCGGGGAGCTGGATCGGCTTGCCCAGCATCCACTCCCCGCCCGGTCGCCGATCCGACACATAACGAATGGCGCCCAGCGCCCCCGACGCCTTGATATCCGCCGCCGGGATCACACCGGCGGCATAATCCAGCAGCACGCCCAGCGGCGCGGCGCCGGCGGCGCCGGCGGACAGTGATGCGGCGGCCGACCCCATCGCGATCACCGCGGGGGTGGCGGCTGCCAGCTTCAGCAGATCGCGCCGCGACAGACCGGCCGACATGAGCCTCAGAGTACGACAGCTTTCACATTCGACCCGTGAACCTCGGCGGCCACAGGAGTGTCGTCAATGCGTCGGTTCGCATGCCGGACAATGTCCCGGTGAACGACGACCCGACACCCACCGCGACCAGCCGTCGCGCATGGGTCGTCTGGTCGGCCGGGCTGCTGGCCTACGTGGTGGCGGTGCTGGACCGCACCTCGCTCGGGGTGTCGGGTCTCGACGCCGCCCACCGCTTCGGCGCCAGCCCCGGCGTGCTGTCGACGTTCGTGGTGCTGCAGGTGGTGGTGTACGCCGCCGCCCAGGTGCCAGCCGGGCTGCTGCTGGACCGGGTGGGGTCGAGGACGATGATCGTGACCGGCGGCATCCTGATGGCCGCCGGGCAGTTCGCGCTGGCGGTGTCCGAAACCCTGCCCGCGGCGATGGCCGCGCGCGCCGTGCTCGGGCTCGGCGACGCCTTCACCTTCATCTCGGTGCTGCGGCTGGTGCCGTACTGGTTCCCGGAACGACGGATCCCGCTGGTCAACCAGCTGACCGGCATCTGCGGGCAGTTGGGCCAGGTGCTCTCGGCGCTGCCGTTCCTGGCCATCCTGCTCGGTCACGGCTGGCGCGCGGCCTATCTGTCGGTGACCGCGTTCGGGGTGCTGGCGGTGGCGCTGGTGGTGGCGCTGGTCCGCGACACCCCGCGCGGGCGGGCCGCCAACCTGCACTCGGTCGGGGTGGCGGAGACCTTGGGCAGCCTCAAGAAGGTGTGGCTGCGGCCGGGCACCCGGCTCGGCTTCTTCACCCACCTGGGCACACAGTTCTCGGTCACCGTGTTCGCGCTGATGTGGGGTGTGCCGTACCTGACGGTCGCCCAGGGCATGTCCCGGGAAGCCGCCGGCGCCATGCTCGTGGTGTCGGTCGCGGCCGCGATCGCCGCCGGCGTGGTGATCGGGGTCTGGACCAGCCGCCACCCACACCGGCGGTCCCGGCTGGTGCTGGGCATCATCGCCGCCAATGCGCTGATCTGGACCGTCGTGCTGGCGCTGCCCGGCCCCGCACCGGTCTGGCTGCTGGTGCTGCTGGTCGTGGTGATCTCGGTCGGTGGCCCGGGGTCGATGGTGGGCTTCGACTTCGCCCGCACGTTCAACCCCAGCGGCACCCTCGGCACCGCCCAGGGCATCGTCAACATGGGCGGGTTCATCGCGTCGCTGCTGGTCATGCAGGCGATGGGCGTGGTCATCGGCGCCGCGGGCGGCTACTCGTTCACCGCGTTCCGGCTGGCCTGGTGCGTGCAGTACGCCGGCTGGGCGTTCGCCGCCGTCGCGATCCTGATCAGCCGCCGCAAGGCGCGGCGCACCATCGGCCAGATCGAGGAGAGTCGGTATCTGCTGCGGTTCCTCGACGACGGGTCTACACCTCGATCCTGATGGTCGGTTCCGGCCCTCACCGGCTCCGCAAGCTCCACCGGCTCGGCCTACACCTCGATCCTGATGGTCGGTTCCGGCCCTCACCGGCTCCGCAAGCTCCACCGGCTCGGCCTACACCTCGATCCTGATGGTCGGTTCCGGCCTTCACCGGCTCCGCAAGCTCCGCCGGCTCGGCCTACACCTCGATGGGCGGGTACAGCCGTTCCATCGTGTACTGCCGGTTGCGCCGGGCCGCCCATGACGTGGCGGCCAGTGACACCGCCGTCAGGCCGAACAGCACGGCGACTGCGACCCACAGCCGGGAGTCGATGCCGCCGACGGTCAGCTCGCGCAGGCCGTTGACGGCGTAGGTCATCGGGTCGAACGGGTGGATGTACTGGAACGGCTTGGCCGTGGTCTCCACCGGGTAGATCCCGCCGGCGGACACCAGCTGGAACATCAGGAACGCCAGCGTCACCACCCGGCCCACCGCCACCCCGAACAGCGCGTTGAACGCCTGGATGATGGCCAGGAACGCGGCCGAGATCAGGGTGAGGAAGGCGACCGTCGCAGTCGGGTACTTGGCCTGCAGACCCACGCCGAAGTGCACCACGGTGTACATCACCACCACCTGGCACACCACGATCAGCATGGCCGGCCAGTACGACGCCAGCGTCACCCGCAGGGCACCCAGGCCGTGCACGATGGGGCGGGTCTGCAGCGGCTTGAGCTGCATCCAGATGATCAGCGTGCCGATGAACAGCGCCAGCGGCATGAAGAACGGTGCGAAGCCGGTGCCGAAGGTGGGCACCGGATTGTGGTCGATCAGCTCCAGGGTCGCCGGCGCGGCCAGTGTCTTGGCGACGGTGTCGCGCTGCTCCGGCGTCCAGGACGGCACCTGGCTGGACCCCTCGCGCAGCTTGCCGGCCAGCTCCTGACTGCCGGCCTTGAGTTTTCCGGTGCCGTCGGCCAACTGCACAGCGCCGGTGCGCAGCTGGCCGCCGCCGGCCGCCAGCTTCACCAGGCCGCCGTTGAGCCGCTGCGCACCGGCGTCGAGCTCCCGGACACCGTCGCGCATGGACACCACATCGGCGCGCAGCTGCCCGTTGACGGTCTTGGTCAGCAGCGTGCGCAGCTTGCTGTTGGGGTTGCCGAGGTCGGCCTCCAGCTTGGCCGCGTTGCCGCGCAGCTTGGCCAACCCCTCGTCGGTGGCCGGGTCGATGCCCCGCGCGGCCATCAGCCGCTGCGCGCCGGCCAGGAACTCCCCGGTGTGGTGCAGGGTCTCGTCGGGGCTGTTGCGCAGGGTGGCCACCACCTGGTCGACGATGACGGCGGCCTGGGCGTAGTTGAGGTTCAGCGCAGCGATCCGGTCCGTCGTCGAGCGGACCGCCGTGGACAGGTGCTCGGCGGCGACGCCGACCTCGTCGGGGTCCAGCTGCGCGTTCGCGACATCACCGAGCACTTCGAGAAGCGGATCCGTCGCGGTGGTCACCGCATTGGACAGCTTGCGGGTGCCCACGGCCAGCTGCGCCGACCCGTCCCGCGCGCTGACCAGACCTGCGGACAGGGTGGTCGCACCAGTGGCGAGCTGGTGGGCACCGGTGTCCGCGGCAACCAGTCCGTTGTTGAGTGCATCGGCGCCGTCGGCGGCCTTGACCAGCCCGGCTCCGGCATCGGTCAGCCCGCTGAGCACGGTGCCCACCGAACGCTCCCCGATCTCGGCGTTGACCTTGTTGATCACCTCGCGGGCGGCGTTCTGCCCGATGATCGACGCCAGGTAGTTGTTGGCGCCGTTGAAGGTGAACTGGACATTCGCCTGCCGGGGGTCTCCGCTGTTCGGCGAGGCGATCCGGGTGCTGAAGTCCTCGGGCAGGGTGATGGTGAAGTAGTAGCGGCCCGACGCCAGCCCGTCGGCGGCCTCGGTGGCATCCACCTCGGTCAGGTCCAGCTCGTGCGATTCCATCAGCGCGGCGGCCACCTGGTCGCCGGCGTGCAGCGGTTTCCCGTCCACCACCGCGCCCCGGTCGGCGTTGACCAGCGCCACCGGCACCTTGTTGACCTCGTTGAACGGGTTCCAGAACGCCCACAGGTACATGGCGCCGTACAGCAGCGGCAGCAGGATGACCGTGACGATCGCGATCCGCGGCAATGCGCCCCGGCTGAACCGCTTGATGTCGGTGCCCAGTGACATTCCGGCAAGCATGGCTACCGGTCTCCCTTCGATTTGCCGGCGAGTTCGATCCGCGACACGTTGGCCACCCGGATCTGCGCGTGCACGTCGTGACCGGTCAGCTCGTTGCATGTGCTGGTGACCACCGTCTGGCTGCGGCCGAGGGCGATCAGCCGTTCCACCAGCACGTCGCGGTCCTCGTCGCTGGTGACCTTGTCGAGATTGCCCACCACCAGCAGTTCTGGGGTGTTGATGTTGGCCACCGCGATCCGCAGCAGCATCCGGTCCAGCTCGCTGACCTCGCCGACGTATTCGTCCAGCGGCGGCATCTCCAGGTCGCCGAACACCGGGCCGCAGACCCGCCGGCGCACCTGCTCGTCGGCCCGCGGCACCATCCGGTACCACGGTGAGTTCCACCGGACCTGTTCGGTGAGCAGGTCACGGACGGTCACCGACTCGTAGACGTTGTCCAGTTCGCCGATGCCGGCCAGCGCACTATGGGCGAAGATGTCGGTGGCGCGGGTGCGGCCGAACACGCTCAGCGTCCCGGATTTGGGGCGCATCCGGCCGGCCAGCGTCATCTGCAGGGCGGTGCGCCCCGAGCCGGCCTCGCACAGCAACACGGTCACCCCGCCCTCGTCGATGTCGAGGTCGACGGGTCCGTAGACCGGCCCCCACGGGCCGTTGACCCGGATGCCGCGGGCGACGACGGCGACCACCGGCGCCGCCTCCGTCTGCCCCGGCCCGGATACCGGTCCGGCCACGGATTCACTCACGGACTGACCTCCCATCGGCGGGCTGGGCCCGACGCCGTTTCCCGATCCGGCCAATCCCATCACATCTCTCCTCGACCTGCGGGAACGTCGGGGATGACGGGACGTCGCGGCACCGCGATGAGTACCCGACTTGCAAAATATGGAAACGATATTTCCGCTGGTGGTAGCGTCTCGGTGCGGTTCACGCCGGGCGCTGCCGGAGCCAACCCCAGCAGCCGGGGAGTACCGTCGTTTGCGCACATGTCGACGCCGAGCAGGAGGTAACCCCGGGCAATGCCGAAATTGTCCAGGCGCTCGGCGCGGCCGTCGAAGCGGGATGGGACCGCCGCCGGCGCCCGACCCGACGACACCGAGCTCATCGAGGCCGAGCTGATCAAGGCCGATGTGCTGGCGCTGGCCGCCGAGGCCGAGGCCGAAGCGGCCGAGGCCGAAGCCGAAGCCGCCCGGGCGCGCGCCGCGCTGCTCGACCACGCCGATGCCGCCGACGACGTTCCCGCTGAACCGCCGGTCACGACCTGGGAGCCCAGCGCCGAGGAGCTGGCCGCCGACGCTGAATCCGCCTCCGATATCGAGGCGGACGACGACGGCGTTGACAGCACCGACGAAGACGAAACGCCCGGCGACAAGGCTGCCCCGCGACGCCTGGCCGCGATCTGGCCGTGGCTGGCGGCGGCCGTGGCCGCCGTCCTCACCGGTGCGCTGATCGGCGTCAGTGTCTTCCTGGTCTGGCACCACCGCGAGCAGGACGCCGTCCAGACGCGCCGGGCCGAATTCGTCGCCGCCGCCAACACCGGGGTGGTCAACCTGCTGTCCATGGACTTCAGCAAGGGCGACGCCGACCTTCAGCGCCTGATCGACAGCACCACCGGTGAGTTCCGGTCGGACTTCGAGAACACCCGCGGCGCCTTCCTGAACGTGCTGCGGGCATCCAAGGCCACCACCACCGCCACCATCAAGGAAAGCGCCGTCGCGCAGATGGGCCGGGACTCCGCACTCGTGCTCGTCGCCGCCGGTTCGGAGGTCTCGAACACCGCGGCCGCCAAGCAACCACCGCGAGCCTGGCGGCTGGCGGTGACCGTCCGTCGTGACGGAGACCAGATCAAGATGTCGAAGGTGGAGTTCGTGCTGTGAACACTCCCGAGACGCCAACCGGACGGAAGACGACCATCGACACCCAGCCCAGCACCGATGTGCCGGACGTCATCGAGGACGAGACCACCGAGGCAGCCACCGAGGAGGCCGCCGGTGACACCGCCGACGCCGCACACACCGCCGACGACGCGCAGGAGTTCGACGAAGCGTTCGACGAGGCCGCTGCCGAGAGTGCGCGGCGCTGGGGCCGGATCGGCGCAATCGTCCTGGCCGTACTGCTGGTGATCTCCGCGATCACCGCCGCGACCCTGTATTTCGTGGTGTACCAGCCCGATCAGGCCACCGGGCCCAGAGCCCAGGACGCGGTGCTGGCCGATGCGAAGGCCGGTGCCGCCGCGGTCCTGTCCTATTCGCCGGACTCCCTCGAAGGCGATCTGAGCAAGGCGAAATCACACCTGACCGGTGAATTCCTGAACTATTACTCCGATTTCGTGGAGAGCACGGTCCGCCCGGCGGTCCGCACCAAGCATGTGTCGACCAGCGCTGAGGTGGTGCGGGCGGCCATCATCGAGATGCACCCAACCACGGCAAAGGTTCTCGCCTTCGTCAATCAGGCCACCACCAGCGACACTCTGGTCAGCCCCAAGGTGTCGCAGAGCAGTATCCGGATGGAGTTGCAGAAGGTCGGCAGCAGCTGGCTGATATCGGATTTCAAACCGGTCTGACGCCCTCAGCTCACCTCGACCACACCCACGTACTCCCCCACGAACAGCGACGGGTATACCCCGGTCCCGGCTTCGGACATCCAGTCGGCCGCCGGATCGTGACGGCGCACCCAGGCCCGGGCGCTGGCCTCGTCGTCGGCCTCCTGCAGGATCAGCACCTCGCCCGGGTCGTCGAATGCGCCGAACACCCAGACCTTCCGGATGCCGGCCCCGGCGAACTCCGCGCTCGACGCCCGGATCCGGGCGGTCAGCCAGCCCACGTCGTCGACCGACGCCATCGCCGCGATGACAGCGTGCCCGCCCGGGTCGGGTTCCCGGTGTTCGGTGAAGTCGAAGCGCGCCAGGATTTCTCCGGCGAACACCGCCGGGAAGTCGGTGATCCCGACGGCGTCGAACCACTCGTGGAACACCCCGGAGCGCAGCAGCTCGGTGATCGGTTCGCGGCTGCGCACGCCGAGCATCACCAGTACCCGGCCGGGATCCCGGATGGACCGGTAGACCATGGCGTGATGCGCCCCGAGATCGACCAGGCGGTCGCGGTTGCGTACCAGCAACGGGCGTACCCGGTCGGGATCGGGAATCCGGAAGTCCGAGGCGAGCACCAGTGAATGGCGGTACACGTCGGAGAAGGGCACCCTCACATCGTCGCCGCGCCCCGGGTTTACCGCAAGTGGTTAGCGCAGCAGGTCCTTCTGCACCTTGCCGGTGGCGCCCAGCGGCAGCGCGTCGAGGAAGACCACCGTCCGCGGCGCCTTGTAGCCGGCCATCCGGTCCTTGCTCCACCGGATCAACTCGGCCTCGGTGACCGAGTCGGCGCCGGCAGCGCGCACGACGAATGCCTTGCCCACCTGGCCCATCCGCTCGTCGGGGGTGCCGATGACGGCCACCTGGTCGACACCGGGATGTTCCAGCAGGTACCCCTCGATCTCCGCCGGGTAGGCGTTGAACCCGCCGACGATGAACATGTCCTTCTTGCGCCCGACGATCCGCAGCCGCCCGCTGTCGGTGAACTCACCGAGATCCCCGGTGTGCAGCCAGCCGTCGGCGTCGATGGCCGCGGCGGTGGCCTCGGGGTCGTCGAGATAGCCGGCCATCACGCCGTAGCCTCGGACCAGCACCTCGCCGTCGTCGGCGATGCGGACCTCCACCGACTCGCACGGCAGGCCCGCGGTGGTAGCCACGTCGGCGAACGAGTCACCGGGGCGCGACAGCGTGACATTGCCCGCCTCGGTGAGCCCGTAACCGGTCATCAGGGTCTGGAACGGCAACTCTTCGTGGATGCGGCGGACCAGGTCGACCGGGATGTCCGCGGCCCCGGTGACCCCGGCGCGCAGCGTCGAGAGCCCGGATTTGTCGGCGACGGCCAGCAGTGAGTAGTAGAGCGTCGGCGGTCCGGGCAGCATGGTGACGCGTTCGCTCTCGATGAGGGCGACCACGGTGTCGGGGTCGAATACCGCCACCGGGAGCATGGTCGCGCCGCGCAGCAGCGAGGCCACCAGCCCGGCCTTGAGTCCGAAGGTGTGGAAGTACGGGTTGACCATCAGATAGCGGTCGCCGCGGCGCAGGTCGGCCAGCGCGGCCCACTCCTCGTACATCCGCAGCGTCTGCCGGTGATTCATCATGGCGCCCTTGGGCCGCCCGGTGGTGCCCGAGGTGTAGATGACGTCACAGATGTCGTCACCGCTGAGCCAGTCCGCCGGCTCGACGGCGAACGGCGCTGCCTCGGTGAGGAAGTCGGACTTCACGTCGACGACGCGGACGCCTGGGAGCTCGAAATCCTGTCCCAGGAAACCCTTCTGGACCAGCACCACCCGGGCGCCGCTGCGGGCCACCACGTCGGCGGCCTCCTCCGGCCGGAATCGGGTGTTGACCGGGACCAGGACCGCGCCGGCGGTCATGATGCCGAAGGCGGCGATGATCCACTCGGCGCTGTTGGGCGCCCACAGCGCCACCCGGTCCCCCTTGGCCACCCCGATACCCGCGAGCGCGCCCGCCGCGAGGCGGACGCGCTCGGCGAGTTCGGTGAAGGACAACCGCAACGGACCGTCGACGACGGCCTCGGCCGCGCCGAAGCGGTCCGCTGCGCTCAAGACCATCTCGGGGATGGTCTGCCACGGTTGCCCCGGGGTCACACCGTCACGAGGCGAGACAGGTTGCCGCCCATGATCTTCGCCTGGTCCTCGACCGAGAGGTGCTCCAGCGCGGTGACATAGTGCGTCGGCTCGGCCAGGCCCTCAGGGTGCGGCCAGTCCGAACCGTAGAGCACCTGGTCCACGCCGATCAGGTTGATCAGCTCGTCGATGCCCTCTTCGTAGAACGGGCTGACGTAGATGCGGTTCTTGATCTCCTCGATCGGGTTGCCCAGGAACGCCTCGGGGGCCTTCTTGTACACCTCGGCCATCGAATCCAGCAGCGGGAACATCCATTTCGAGCCGGCCTCGACGATGCCGACCTTCAGCTTCGGGTGCCGGAACAGCGCGCCGTGGATGACCCAGGAGGCCACGGCGTCCTGGATCGGGCGCCACTCGTTGAGGATCGACATGGCGTTGGTCTGGAACGGCAGCATCTCCTCCGCCGCGCCGTCCCACTCCGAGGTGTAGCGCGAGTAACCGCTGTCGGAGGAGTGCATGCCGACGAACACGTCGTACTCCACGCACTTGGCCCAGAACGGGTCGAACTCCGGCAGCGCGAACGAGCGCGGGCCGCGGAAACCGGGCACCGGCGCGGGCCGCACCAGGATGGCGCGGGCACCGCGCTTGACGGCCCAGTCCAGTTCCTCGATGGCCTTCTCCACGATCGGCAGCGTGATGACCGGGGTGGTGAAGATGCGGTTCTGGTAGTTGAAGCCCCAGACCTCGTCGAGCCACTGGTTCAGCGAGTGGATGAGCACGTGGATGGCCACCGGATCGTCGCGCAGCCGCTCCTCGATGAGGCTGGCCAGCGTCGGGAACATCAGCGAGCGGTCGACGCCGAGCTGGTCCATCAGCTCCAGTCGCGGCGCGGGCTCGAAGAACGCGGGGATGGAGCGCATCGGCTCACCGAACAGCTCCCGCTTGCTCTTGCCGTCGGGGTTGCCGAACTTGAAGTACTCCTCCCAGGCGCCGGGCTTGGCGACGACGGAGAAGGTCGGGTTGGGGATGTAGTTGCTGATCTGCCCGCGGACGGCGATCTTGGTACGCCCGTTGACCTCGACGTACTGGACGATGTCCTTGTACTCCTTGGGCAGGTACTTGGTCAGCGCCTCCGGCGGTTCGTAGAGGTGGTTGTCCGCATCGAACAGCGGAAACGGGATGTCGACCTTGTGCGAAAGTTGGCCCATGCGAATGCTCCTATCCGTTCGGGAGAATCATATTCTCACAGGTCCGCGGAAAGCAATAAGCGACGCCTCCAGCCGGCTCGCATGCACTCGGCTTTGTACGCAAGGAGCATGTCGAACGGCTCGCCGAGGCCGACCAAACCGTCGGCCTTATCTGGCAACGATCAGGCAGGTGCTGCTGGCAGTTGCGAGGACAGTGCCGTGACCGTCACGGAGATCGGCCTCGGCGAAGCCCGCCCGCTTCCCGGCCTTGGTTACCCACCCCCGGGCGACGATGTCGCCCTTGTACGCCTGGATCGGCCGCAGGAAGCTGACCTTGATCTCGATCGAGCTATAGCCGAAGCCTGCGGGAAGGGTCGAATGGACCGCGCAGCCGGCCGCGGAGTCGAGCACGGTGCAGGCCAGCCCGCCGTGCACCATGCCGATCGGGTTGTAGACCGATTCGTCTGGCGCACAGGCGAAGGAAACCTCCCCCTCGGCCACGTCGACCAGCCGGAAACCCATCAGCTCGCCCATCGGTGCACCCGGGATGTCGCCGCGCATCCACTTCGTGAGGAAGTCCCGTCCGGAGAGTCCGCGACCGAGCTCCGCTGTGGCGAGCGGATCGTGCCATCGGACCGTCCTGGTCCGGACGCCGTGGGCCGCGGAGAGATCGGGATCGTTCGTGTGCGGGAAGGTGGTCATCGTCGTTTTCTCCTTCATGTGCTCGTAGTCGGCAGGCACCACAGACGCACGTACCTGCCACTCGGGTGTCCGCTCTAGCTTCTTTAAAGAAAGTTAGCTAGACTCTATCTGACTGTCAATATCGAAGTGAGGTGCATCGTGGACTGGCTCAGCCTCGACACGCAGAACTGCCCCGTGCAACGCACGCTCGCGCTCGTCGGCGAAAAGTGGAGCCTGCTTCTCATTCGCGAAACGATCAACGGCGTCCGCAGGTTCGACGACTTCCGGGACCATCTGGGCATGTCCGAGGCCGTCTTGTCGGACCGGCTCCGCAAACTCCTGGCCGCCGGCATCCTCGACACCCGCCCGTACCGCCCGGAAGGCGGTCGCACCCGCAACGAGTACGTACTCACCGACAAGGGCTGGGACCTCTGGCCGGTGATCGTCTCACTCATGCAATGGGGCGACAAGTACACCGCGGACCCCGAAGGGCCGTTCCTCGACGTCCGCCACGCCGACTGCGGCGCGCCGGTTCGCGTGATCGTCGAATGCAGCGACAGTCACGAAGAAGTCACACGCACGCAGATCACCGTCAACCCGGGGCCGTCGGCCCGCGAGCGCACAGTGGCCCGAAACCTGGAGTCACGATGATCGACGCACGTCAGCACCCCCCACTCGGCACCACGGACCTCCTCGTCCTGGCGACCGACTTCGACGACCGCGGCGGCTGGGTGCTCGATTCACAGTTCCAGTCCCAGATGGGCGGCGCGTACCTCCTGGCCCACGGACTCGGGAGCCCCGTCGCCGATGCCTCGGCCTCCGTCCAGATCCCGCACCCGGGCGAGTACCACGTCTGGGCACGTGCCAAGGACTGGGTGCCGGCGCACCACCCGGGGCGCTTCACCGTCACCATCGGCGATCAGACCCTGGAGACGGAGTTCGGTGCGAACGGTCAAGACTGGTCGTGGGAACGCGCTGGCACCGTCAGCCTCTCCGAGGGCGCCGCGCGAATCGAGCTGCACGATCTGACCGGCTTCGACGGACGGTGCGACGCCATCTACCTCAGCCTCAGCGATGTCCCGCCGCCGGAGGGGAACAACGCCGTCACCCGGGCCTGGCGCCGACGCCTGCGCAGGCTGCCCGCCAGCCCAGAGAACGCCGGCAAGTTCGACGTCATCGTGGTCGGTGGCGGCGTTACCGGTGCCGCCGGAACTCTCGCCGCAGCGCGGCTGGGGCTGCGCGTGGGCCTGATCCACGGCCGACCGGTACTCGGCGGCAACGCGAGCGTCGAGATCGGACTCACGCCCCGCGGGGAGACCGGCCCGCTCGTGCACGAGCTCATCGCGCGGCATCCCGACGGTGACCTGCTCGCCCGCGACGTACTCGACCGGGAGGCGAACGTCTCGGTGTTCACCGAGCACGAGGTCTTCGACGTCGTCGTCGACGGCCGGCGGGTCACCGCGGTCGATGCCCGCGACACTCGCACGGGGGCGGAGTACCGGTTCACGGCGCCGATTGTGATCGACTGCAGCGGAACGGCGATCGTCGGCTTATTGGCCGGAGCACGCACCCTGTTCGGAAACGAATCGGCGGCCGAGTACGGCGAGCCGTCCGCGCCGGCCGAGCACCTCGACCAACATCACGGCCACACGGTGTTCTTCCGCACGCGCGAATCGGATGCGGCGGTGACCTTCCCGGACGTCCCTTGGGCGCAGGAGGTCGCCAAGGACTACGCGAACCTCAACGGTCAGCTCAGCGAGCCCGGCGTGGACAACGTCCCCGGCCCCGTCGCCGGTCGGTTCCGTACGCCGGACCCGGAGATCCGCCGGCGGATGCTGGTCCCCGCCACCCACTTCTGGGAGTACGGGCAGTGGCTGGACCCGTACACCCAGGGCGAACAGATCCGCGACCACCTCCTCCGCGCCGTGTACGGGACCTTCGCCAACGTCAAACAGATCGAGCCCGAGACCTACGCGAACCTCGCGCTGGACTGGGTGGCCTTCGTCGCGGGGCAGGGCGAGTTCCGGCGCTACCTCGGCGACTACGTCCTCACCGAGACCGACATCCGCGAGCACCGGGAGTTCCCCGACGCCGTCGCGCTGAACTCCGGTCCGTTCTGCCTGCACTACCCGATCGACAAGGACTACGACTTCCGGCTCCGCGACTGGAAGTGGGACACCCGCGACGGGCTGCCCTTCGAGGTGCCCTTCCGCTGCCTGTACTCCGCGGACCTCGACAACGTCATGATGGCCGGCAAGCACATCAGCGTCACCCACATCGCCGGTTCGACCACCAAGTTCATGGGCAACGGCGCCCAACACGCCATCGCCACCGCCGCCGCCGCGGCACTGTGCCTAAAGCACGAGGTGACTCCGCAACGACTCGCAGCCGACCACATCGATGAACTCCAGCGAACGGTGGCGGGGCTGACCGAGGCCGGCGTGGGAAGTGCACAGTCGTAGGAGCTGATGAGACGTGCAAGACGCTTCACCTGCCCGCGACCGGGGGGAAGGGCTGCGTCACCATCCATCGCGTGGAATCAGGCGTTCTCCCAGCTGGTCGGCGCCGCGTCGAGGTCGATCTCGAGCGTCTCGAGAAAGCGCGCCGTCATCATGTAGAACCCGGTGAGCAGGGAGACCGTGGCGGCACCCTGCTCACCGAGGACGGCCACGGCACCGTCGAACGCCGCGGTACCCGCCTTCGGCTGCGCAACCATGTCGTCGACGAACCGCAGAACCGCGCGTTCGCCCTCCGTCAGCGTGCTGAACTCCCCAGACTGAATCGCTGCGAGCTCGTCCTGGCCCACGCCGACCGACGTGGCGATATCGGCGTGCTGCATCCACTCGTAGGAACTGCCGCAGAGGACGCCGACGCGGAGAATGACCATCTCCCGGATCCGGGGTGCCAGAGGCGAACTCGACAGCGCTGCCCCCAGAGCAAGATAGCCGTCCGCGATGTCGGGCGTCGTTCGCAGCAGGCCCGCGACGAGGTTCGCGGGGAATCGGTGGTAGATCGTCTTCTCCCGCTCGGTTGCGACCGAGGTGTCGACGAGGGCGATCCTTGCCATGATGTCTTCCTGTTCAGTCGGTTTCGTCGAAGACCTGCTGGACGGTGCGCATCGCGGCCAACGAGGCGGGCGCGCCGCAGTACCCCGCGGTCTGGATGATCGCCTCGACGATCTCCTCGCGGCTCAGGCCGTTGGTGAGCGCCCCGCGGACGTGCCCGGCCAGCTCGCCCTCGGCACGCAGCGCGGTCAGCATGCCGATGTTGAGCAGGCTACGATCCCGGCGGCTCAGGCCCGGCCGGTTCCAGACGGCGTCCCAGACGTGTTCGGTGACGTGCCGCTGCAGCTCCTCGGATGCCGTCCCCGCGGTCCGGGCGAGAGCACGATCGACGAAATCGTCGCCCATCACCTGCCTCCGCGTCGCCATCCCGGCGTCGTACGCACTCTCGTCGGTCACGCGGACTCCCGATTCACCTGGATCGACGGTCCATGCCCGGGAACGATCGTGCGAGCGGGGTGGTTCTCGAGAAGCCGTGCACTGTCGCGCGTGCGGGCCTCGTCCTGGTTGAAGAACGCAGGCAAGATCTGCGGACCGGAACACGGGCTGAGCGGGTGCCCGGTGACGAGGGCGTCACCGGAGAACAGCACGCCCTCGCTCTCCAGGAAGTACGCCGTGTGCCCCGTTGTGTGGCCTGGTGTCGCGATCGTCGTCAGTCGCCCGGGCAGGTCCACGTCGTCGGCGCTGACGGCCGACGGGACCTTCAGGTCCATGCGCCCCCGGACCGCGATCATGGTCTGGGCCACCCAGCGCCGGCCCGCGGAGTACGTGAGCTGTTGGAGCATCTCCTTCGGCGTGATCTGCTCCAGGTACTCGCGCCGGGCGTGCGGCACCTCGGCTGCGCCGGTGTAGACCGGCATCCCGACCTTCTCGACGAGAGTGGGGATCGCGCCGATGTGGTCAAGGTGCGCGTGGGTGATGAGGACCGCGGCCACGTCGGCAGGGTCGTGCCCGATCTCACCCAACGACTTCAGCAAGTCGGCCGTGTCGCCGTAGTAGCCCGCGTCGATGAGCGTCACGCCGGCATCGCTGGTGACCAGCGCCCAGTTGACGTTCGTCCCCGCCACCGCGTAGACCGAGTCGGATACCTGGTCGATCTTCATTCTTCTCCTCCGATGAGGTGCTCGACGACCCCGATGCCGTCGATCTCGAGCCGCAGCGTCTGGCCGGGGGCGAGCCAGCGCCCCAACTCCATTCCCGATCCGCCGGGCAGCGTCCCCGTCGAGAACAGTTCTCCGGGGAAGAGCTGCTCGCCCTGCGAGCAGTGCGCGATCGCCTCGCCCAGCGAGTACCGCATTCCCTCTGTTCCCGTCTCCGCGACCAGCTCACCGTCGATCGTCACGCTCGCCGTCCGCCGATCGAGATCGGCTTCGAGGTCCGGCCCCGTGACCGCGGTCGACGACATGGAGCTCACGAAGTGCTTGGACCGCTGCGGCCCGAAACCCGATTGCATCTCGGCAAGCTGCACATCCCGGGCCGAGAAGTCGTTGATGACGACGAGGGCGCCGATGGCCGCCGCCGCCTCCTCCGGTGAGGCGTTGAGCAGCGGGCGCGCCAGCACCGCACCGAGCTCCAGCTCGAAGTCGAGCGCTGTCGTGTACGCCGGGGCGTGGACCGGCGCACCGGACGGGATGATCGTGAGAGCGTTGGACATGTAGTAGATCGGCTGGCGGTACCACAGCGAGTTCGGGCGGAACTGCGGGAAGCTCTCGCCGTTCTCCCGCTCGAAGGCGACGGCCTCCTCGTAGACCTGAGGCATGAATCGTCGGGCCATCCCACGGGAGGCGTCGATCACGTGCTTCTCGAAGAGCATGAAGTCGCGAAAGGACCCCGGGCACACCGGAAGCACCGCGGCACCGTCGGGCATGCCCGCGTACCGCGCGAGCTCGAAGTCCTGCCGGAACGGCGACTGCCAGGCGAGCTGCTCGCTCGCCCGCCAGCCCTCGCCGGTGTCGGCCTGCGCCTCGATGCCGCCGCCGGCACGGTTGAGCAGTCGCCGAATCGTGTTCCGGCTCATGACCGCACCGCCCCGTCGGCGGCGAGCAGGTGGCGACGGAAGAAGTCGTACGACAGCCGAATCCAGTCATCGCCGTGGCCCATGGCGCAGTGGTCATCACCGTCGTACAGCACAAGCTCGCCGTGGGGTGCGCCGATGGCGATGTCGATCGAGTCCTGGGTGCTGACGAGCGTGTCGTCGGCCCCGTTGATCACCAACAACGGGATGGGAATGCGCGCGTAGTAGTCGGCGATCGGCATGGCCCCGAGCTTCTTCAGGGTGTCCGCCATGCTCGTCGCACCCGCGGCGTTGCTCAGCGTGGACACCATGATCTCCGGCAAGCCGAACGATGCGGCCGGTCCGAAGCTCCGGTTCGTGGGCGCCCCGTTCGCGACGGCAACCTTCAGGCGCGGGTCGACCGCCGCCATACGGGTGGCCCAGTAGGCGCCGAAGCTGAGGCCCATCAGCCCGATGCGCTCGCCGTCCACCCGAGGATCGCCGGCGAGGAAGTCGATGACCTTCGTGTACACGCGCTCAGCGGCGGGCGACAGCGACTCGCGGTAGGCGTAGGTGCCCGGCATCTCCATGACGAACATCGCGATGCCGCCTGACCGGTACTTCAGCAGCGGGAGGAGGGCCTCGGCCAGCGTGCCCTCGACGCCGTTGGTCAGGAGCACGACGGGCGGCTTCTCCGCGCCGTTCGGGACCACGAAGTAGCCGCGCACCAGGTCCCCGTCGCCGAAGGGGATCTCCACCAGCTCGATCGTCACACCCATCGCGGGCGCCAGCGCGGTCAGCAGGATCTCGCCGAGGACGTGCGAGCGCTCGTAGGCGCGGAGCCGGAGCGGGCTCCAGCCCGGCCAGGCCGCGACGAACTCGTAGGTCATCGCCTTGATCAGGCCGTCGAGTGCGGTCGCCGCATCGGCGTGGACGGGATTCTCCGCGCAGAAGCGATCGGCCGCAAGAGGATCGGCTGCGGCATCACGATCGGCGAGGATCGTGACGGCGGGGGCGAGCAGCTCGCCCAGGGCGCGGACATCTACCGTTCCGCCGCCGAGCAGTTCGCTCGTGCCCGGCCCTCCGAGCTCGGCGAGCGCAGCGTCGGCCGCAGCCAAGTGCCGGTCGGCGATGGCCTCCCAGTAGCCGGCCCAGTTCGCGTCCTCGAACGATCGACACCCATCCAACTGCTGATGGAACTCATCCTTGTCGATCCCGCCGAGGTGCGTGAATCGGTCGGCGAAGAGCTTCGGCAGGAAGGGCGCCGGGCCGAGCCGGCGAGTCGCCGCCTCGGTCGTGTGTGTGAGAGCGCAGGCGGTCACCATCGCTCGCTGGGCCAGGTCGGTCAGGGACATCGTGGTTCCTCCGGGATGCTACTACCGCAGAATCCTCTGCTTTTGGATGATGCTACGACTGAATTCAGGCAAACGCAATAGTTTCTGCGTTAACATGCCCCTGTGGCCGAATCCGAAGCGCTCCGCCGACCAGGAGGTCGTTCTGCTCGCGTGCGCGACGCCGTCCACCAGGCCGTCCTGGAGACGGTGATCGAGCTGGGGGTGGACAAGGTCGGCATCCCCGAGGTCAGCCGCCGCGCCGGCGTGCGCGACAGCTCGATCTACCGACGCTGGGGAACGCGCGAGAACCTCCTCGTCGACGCGCTCGTGTCCGCCAGCGAGGATTCGCTCCCCGTGCCGGACACGGGATCCCTCCACGGCGACCTCACGGCCTTCGCGAGCGCTCTCATCGACTACCTGGGCACTCCCCTGGGCGACGGACTCGCGCGGACACTCGCCTTCATCCCCGACTCCGAGGGCATCCGGTCCGCGCGGGAAGAGTTCTGGAACGCCCGACTGCAGACGCTCCTGCCGATGATCGCTCGGGCGATCGAGCGCGGTGAGGTGCCGCCGGACGTCGACGGGCGCATCCTCATCGAGCTCGTCATCGCACCGATCCACTTCCGGCATCTGCTCACCCGGGAACACACCGACCACGCACTCGCGAGCAGCCTCGCAGCCACGGCAATTCGGGCAGCACAAACCACCCCGGTTTCATCGTCGGAAACCTCGGTTGACCATGAACAGGCTCACCGCGCGGCCCGTCCGGTGGCCGGCGTGACGTGTGCCCCTGAACCCATCAAATGATGGGCATGCCGGACCCGGCCGATCAGCAACTCTCCGATGTCACTCGGACGGCTGATCCGCGGCCACCCGGCTGCGCCAATCCTCGGGCAGCCGGCGCGGTCCCTCCAGGAAGGCCAGCCAGCGGTGGGCGAACTCCTGGGTCTCGGCGTGCCCGACGGTCATGTCGAGCAGTTCCTCCTGGACCAGGACCTGCGTCGCGCCGGTCAGCAGCACGATCAGCACCGTCGGGCTGAACTCCTCGAACGGCACGTCGTAGCGCGACATGGCCTCGGTGAACACCCGAATCTGTTCTCGCCGGAACAGCTCGCCGAACTTGGCGATCTCGGCGCGCAGCGTCTTGCGGTGGTTGGCCAGCGCGACGAATTCCATGGTCATGCCGGTTCCGGCCGGGTCGGTGTTGAGCTCCCACAGCGCCCACAGCGGCTGCTCGGATTCCAGGGCGAGTTCCTGGTAGTACTGCATCTGTTCGGCGCGGCGCCGGAACAGCTCCAGGAACAGCTCGTCCATGGTGCGGAAGTAGTAGTGCACCAGCTGCGGTTTCAGCCCCGCCTTGTCGGCGACCCGGCGCGACGTCACCGCCGCATACCCCTCGTCGCGCATCAGCGCCTCTGCCGCGTCGAGCAGAACCGTGCGGTTCTTGGCCTCCGGTGCGCCCAGTCGGCGCCCGGCTCCGACGGTGCTTGCCGCCGACGATGTCATGCCCACAACTCCGAACTGTCGATGCTTTACGGCCGGTCCCGGCTTCCCCTCGACACGCTGCGCGTCATGGTAATGCAGCGGGGCGATCCTTGACCGTGTGACGCACCTCATGCTAAGCAGGTGCTCAGCACCTGTCAGCCCTTTCAGGAGAATTCGCCTTGACCCAAACCGAGCCCGGTGTCGACTTCGACAACATCGACTACTTCACCGACCCAGCGCTGGTTCCGGATCCGTACCCCTACTACGACCACCAGCGCTCCCAGTGCCCGGTGCTCAAGACCAAGAACTACGGGGTCGTCGCCGTCACCGGCCACGAAGAAGCGTCGATCGTCTACAAGGACGCCGACCTGTTCTCCTCGTGTATCGCGGTCGGCGGACCGTTCCCCCCGCTGCCCTTCACCCCCGAGGGCCCCGACATCACCGAGCAGATCGCCGAGCACCGCGACCAGCTGCTGATGAGCGAGCACATGGTCACCATGGACCCGCCGCAGCACACCCGCGCCCGGTCGCTGCTCAACCGGCTGCTGACGCCCAAGCGCCTCAAGGAGAACGAGGCGTTCATGTGGCCGTTGGCCGACCAGTTCCTCGACGACATCGTCCCCAAGGGCCGCTGCGAATTCCTGGAGGAGTACGCCAAGCCCTTCTCGATGCTGGTCATCTGCGACCTGCTCGGGGTGCCCGCCGAGGACCACGAGGAATTCCGCCAGATGCTGGCGCCGCGGCCGGGCAACGCGGTGGGATCCCTCGACGGCAACACCATGGATCACAACCCGCTGCAGTGGCTGGAAGACAAGTTCAGCGCATATCTGGAGGACCGCCGGGCCAATCCGCGCGATGACATCCTCACCGGGCTGGCCACCGCCAAATACCCCGAGGGCGACACCCCGGAGATCATCGACGTCGTCAAGAGCGCGACATTCCTGTTCGCCGCGGGCCAGGAGACCACCACCAAGCTGCTGTCCGCGGCCATGCGGGTGCTCGCCGAGAATCCCGCCGTCGTCGAACGCCTGCGCAACGACCGCACCCGCATCCCGAACTTCGTCGAGGAGATGCTGCGGATGGAGAGCCCGGTCAAGTCGGCCTTCCGGCTGGCCAAGAAGGACACCGTGCTCGCCGGCGTGGAGATCCCGGCCGGCACCATCCTGATGATCAACCCGGGCGCGATCAACCGCGATCCGCGCCGCTTCGAATGCCCGCATGAGTTCGACATCGACCGGCACAACGTGCGCGAGCACCTGGCGTTCAGCCGCGGCGCGCACTCGTGCCCGGGCGGCCCGCTGGCCCGGGTCGAGGGCCGGGTGTCCATCGAACGGATCCTGGACCGGATGACCAACATCGCCCTGGATCCCGAGTTCCACGGCCCCGACCGCGACCAGTTCAACTACGAGCCGACGTTCATCCTGCGCGGTCTGACCGAAATCCACATCACGTTCGACGCCATCGACAACCCCGTGGAGCACTGAGATGACCACGACCGAAGCCGATCTGTACTACGACCCGTACAGCGTCGAACTCAACATGAATCCCTACGCCGTGTTCGCGCGGCTGCGGGAAGAAGCCCCGCTGTACTACAACGAGGCGCAGGACTTCTACGCGCTGAGCCGCTTCGACGACGTCAACAAGGCCGTCATCGACCACGAGACGTTCATCTCCGGCCGCGGTGCACTGTTGGAGATCATCAAGTCCGGCATGGAGATTCCGCCCGGCACGTTGATCTTCGAGGACCCGCCGATCCACAACATCCACCGCAACCTGCTGTCCCGGATGTTCACCCCCCGCAAGGTGCTGGCACTGGAACCGCAGATCCGCGAGTTCACCGCCCGCTGCCTGGACCCGGTCGTCGGCACCGGCAAGTTCGACTTCGTCAACGACCTGGGCGAGCAGATGCCGATGCGGGTGATCGGCATGCTGCTGGGCATCCCCGAGGACCAGCAGCGCGCCATCACCGATCACGGCGAGGAGACCCTGCAGAAGGAGAAGGTCGACGCGCTGGCCACCGGTGAGGTGTTCGGCGAGTTCCTCGACTGGCGCATCGATCACCCCTCCGACGACATCATGACCGAACTGCTCAACGCCGAGTTCACCGACGAGACCGGCGTGCGGCGCAAGATGACCCGCGACGAGCTGCTGATGTACCTGATCGTCATCGCGACCGCGGGTGCCGAGACCACCACCCGGCTGATCGGCTGGGCCGGAAAGACATTGGCGGACTACCCCGAACAGCGGGCGCAGCTGGCCGCCGACCCGAGCCTGATCCCGCAGGCGATCGAGGAGATCCTGCGCTGGGAGCCCCCGGCGCTGCAGATCGCCCGGTACGTCGCGCGCGACGTCGAGTACTACGGCCGGACGGTTCCGGAGGGCTCGGCGATGCTGATGCTCATCGGCGCCGCCAACCGCGACCACCGGCGCTTCCCGCCCGACGGCGACGTGTTCGACATCCACCGGGAACAGCGCTCGCACATGACCTTCGGCGCGGGCACCCACTTCTGCATGGGCAACGCGCTGGCCCGTCTGGAGGGCCGCATCGCGCTGGAGGAGATCCTGCGGCGTTTCCCCGAGTGGGAGGTGGACTGGGCGAACGCCAAGCCGTCGCCCACCACCGCGGTGCGCGGCTGGGAGGCCATGCCCGCCTTCGTCGGCTGAACACCGAACATTTCCCGACCACCGAACATTTCCCGACCACCGAATTCCCAAACAACACAGAAGGACTGAAATGGCAGGACGTCTCGAAGACAAAGTCGCGTTCATCACCGGCGCGGCGCGCGGACAGGGTCGCGCACATGCGGTGCGACAGGCGCAGGAGGGCGCCGACATCATTGCGATCGACATCTGCGGGCCGATCCGGCCGGGTACCGAAACCGCCATCCCGGCGTCGACGCCGGAGGATCTCGCAGAGACCGCGGAGATCGTCAAGAACCTGGGTCGCCGGATCGTGACCGCCGAGGTCGACGTGCGGGATTTCGACGCCGTCAAAGCCGCGGTGGACAGTGGTGTCGAGCAACTCGGCCGACTCGACATCGTCGTTGCCAATGCCGGCATCGGAAACGGCGGCGACCTGCTGCACGAGACGTCACAGCAGGACTGGGACGAGATGATCGATACCAATCTGTCCGGAGTCTGGAAGTCCGTAAAGGCCGCTGTCCCGCACATCATCGCCGGCGGCCGTGGCGGTTCCATCATTCTGACGAGCTCGGTGGGCGGCCTCAAGGCGTACCCCCACTGTGGCAACTACGTGGCCGCCAAGCACGGAGTGGTGGGCCTGATGCGCTCCTTCGGCGTGGAGTTGGGCCAGCACATGATCCGGGTCAACAGCGTGCACCCGACCCACGTCAGCACCGACATGATCATGAACGAGGGAACCTGGAAGCTGTTCCGTCCCGATCTGGAGAACCCGGGCCCCGACGACATGGCCCCGATCTGCCAGCTGTTCCACACCTTGCCGATTCCGTGGGTGGACGCCGAAGACATCGCCAACGCCGCGCTGTTCTTCGCCTCCGACGAATCCCGCTACGTCACCGGAGTCACGCTGCCGGTCGACGCGGGCAGCTGCTTGAAGTAGCGACGACGTCAAAAGCCACCTCCGCGGGATCGCTCCGCGGAGGTGGCTTTTTTCAGCGATCGGGGTGGCAGCGGGCCGAACGGCGCAGGACATGGAAGCATTACCTGTCCAGTTCCCGCGGAAGCGCTGTGATACCCGACGCCGCTGGGGTAGTACTCAACCATGGCAAAGACTGACCAGGCTCCCCCCGGCACGGTCGACGGTTCCCGGGCCCCGCTGATCGGGCCAAAGATGTGGGTGCTGTTCGCCGTCGTCACGGCATGTTTCACCGCGTGGGGCGTGGCCGCGGACCTCACCACCCCGATGGTCGCAGGTTTCAAGAACATCTTCGTGATGAACACGTTCCAGGCCTCCCTGGTGCAGCTGGCGTACTTCGGCGCCTACTTCCTGCTGGCCATCCCGGCGGCGTTCATCAACAACCGGTTCGGCTACAAGGCCGGTCTGCTCAGCGGCCTGCTGCTGGCCGCGGCCGGATCCCTGGCGTTCTATCCGGCCGCCCACATCATGACCTACGGGGCCTTCCTCGCAGCGCTGTTCCTGATCGCCGCGGGCTGCTCCATCCTGGAAACCTCGGCGAACCCGTTCGTGCTGTCCCTGGGCCCGGAGGAGACGGCCACCCGCCGGCTCAACCTGGCGCAGGCGTTCAACCCGGTGGGCACCAACATCGGCGTCTTCCTGGCGGCGATGCTGATCCTGCCCAAGCTGGAGACGCCGGTGAACCTGGCCAGCCTGAGCCCCGAGGAGGCACGGACCATCCGGGCCAGCCAGCTCGCCGCGGTGATGGGCCCGTACCTGGGCCTGGGTTTCGTGCTCATCGCGATCGCGCTGACCATCGCGTTCAGGAAGGCGCCGAAGGCCGTCGACGAGTTCCCCGACGCCGGCGCTGCGGGCCCGGGCGTGTTCCGGAAGCTGTTGTCCAACAAGCACTACACGCTGGGCGTCGTCGCACAGTTCTTCAACGTCGCCGGCCAGGTGTGCACCTGGACCTACATCATCCAGTACACCCAGCAGGCGCTGAACGGATCGCTGAAGCTGGGCGGGATCGTGCTGCAGATCAGCCTGATCGTGTTCCTGGTCTCCCGCTTCGTGATGACCTGGGTGATCGGCCGGATCCGGGCCACCAAGGTGCTGGCGGTGCTGGGCGCCCTCGGTGTGGCGCTGTGCCTGTTCGCGATGGCCTCCCCCAACATCTACGGCGTCATCGCGTTGATCTCGGTGTCCATCTCGATCTCGCTGATGTTCCCCACCATTTACGGGGTCGCACTCAAGGGACTGGGCCCGGCCACCAAGTTCGGGGCGGCGGGACTGGTGATGGCGATCGTCGGCGGCGCCATCATGCCGATGATCCAGGGCCGGATCCTCGACGCCACCACCCCCGCCGTCTCGTTCATCATCCCGGCGGTGTGCTTCGCCGTCGTCACCGCTTACGCGATCTTCGACCTCACGGCCCAGCCACAGCAGTCGGGAGCCCACGCATGAAACGTCTACTGATCGCCCTGCTCGCGCTGGTCGTCGCGGCGTGCAGCAGCGGCGGCGACACCGGGAACTTCACCGAGCCCACCGACCGCCTCGAGGTGCTGTCCTGGTGGGTGTCGCCGTCCGAGCGCCCGGCGTTCCAGTCCCTGGTCGACGCATTCACCGCCGCCAACCCGCAGGTGAGCGTCATCGACAACACCATCTCCGGCGGCGCCGGCGCCAACATGCAGGTCACCCTGGCGTCGCGGCTGGTGGCCAAGGACCTGCCCGACGTCTGGCAGACGCTGGTCGGAACCTCCGTGCGAGGCTGGGCCGACGCCGGACACATCGTCGACGTGTCGGACATCGTCACCGAGACCGGCCTGGCCAACACCATGCCGCAACCGCTGCTGGATTCGCTGACCGCCGGCGGAAAGCAGTGGGGGGTGCCGACCGGGGCGCACCGTGGCAACAACCTGTGGTTCAACCTGCACGCGCTGGCGCGGGCGGGGATAGCTCCGCCGCAGGCCGGCTACACCGCCGATCAGTTCTCCGCCGACCTGCGCGGGGCGGCCGGGGCCGGGGTGACGCCGCTGTGTCTGGGGGCCAAGGACCGCTTCGCCGCCGTCGAGCTGTTCGAAAACACCCTGCTGAGCGTGATCGGGGCCGACGGCTGGTCTCGGATCGCCGCGGACAAGTTCGACTGGTCGGGCCCCGAGGTCCGCGAGGCGCTGGGCAGGTTCGCCGACTACGTCGACCACGCCGACCCCAAGGCCCGCGATCTGGGCTGGAGCGAGGCGGCCGGCAAGCTGGCCCGCGGCGAGTGCGCCTTCCTGGTGATGAACGATTCGGTGTACGGCGAGCTGACTGCCGGCCACGTCACCGACGGCGTCGACTTCGGGCGCGCCGCCTTTCCCGGCACCGACAGCTATTACATCGCCATCGTGGACGCGTTCGTCGCCGCCAAGACCGCCCGCAACGGGGTCAACGCGCTGAAATTCCTGCGGACGATCGCCGACCCGGCGACCAACCTGGCCTTCAACAAGCTCAAGGGGTCGGTGCCGGTCCGCGCGGACGTGGACACCTCCTCGCTGCCGCCGTACCAGCGCGCGGCGTCCCAGGCGCTCTGGCACGACACCATCCTGTTGTCGATGGCCACCGCCGAGCTCGGCAGCCCGGCGTTCCAGCAGGGTCTCTACGACGCCGTCTACGCGTACCTGGGTTCGCACAACGAGCGGGCATTCATCGACACCGTGCAGAACTCGGTGACCGTTCCGATCGCCGGCCGGTAGTGCGGCACCGCCCGACCGACGGTAGACATTCCGTCTGGTAAAAAATCGGATAGTCTGTTCACTAGACATACTGTCTAGTGAGGAGCTCGACCCGATGACACAGACGGTCACCCCGGGCCCGCAGCCGGCGGAGTTCGACGCGGAATGGGTGCGCGCGAAGTACGCCCAGGAGCGCGACAAACGGCTGCGGCCGGAGGCCGTCGACCAGTACGTCGAGGTCACCGCCGATTTCTCGCACTACGCCGACGATCCGTACACCGAGCAGGTCGACCGCGATCCGGTGCACGACCACGTCGGGGTCGCGATCATCGGCGCCGGGCTGGGCAGCATCGTCGCCGCGGCCCGGTTGACCGAGGCCGGAATCGGCGACATCCGGGTCATCGACACCGCCGGGGACTTCGGCGGCACCTGGTACTGGAATCGCTACCCGGGCGTGCAGTGCGATATCGAGTCCTACATCTACCTGCCGCTGCTCGAAGAGCTGAACTACGTCCCGACCGAGCGCTACGCCCACGGCCGGGAGATCCGCGAGCACCTGCAGGCGGCCGCCCGACACTACCGGCTCTACGACAACGCACTGCTGCAGACCACGGTCACCGGGATGCGGTGGGACGAGGAACGCAGGCTCTGGGAGATCACCACCGACCGCGGCGACGCCTTCACAGCAACGCTGGTGGCGGTCTCCCCCGGGTCGCTGACCCGGCCGAAACTGCCCGGGATTGCGGGCATCAACGAGTTCGCCGGCCACACCTTCCACACCAGCCGGTGGGACTACGGCTACACCGGCGGCGACGAGACCGGGCATCTCGAGCGACTGGCCGACAAGCGGGTCGGCATCATCGGGACCGGGGCGACCGGACTGCAGTGCGTCCCGCACCTCGGCGAGTGGGCCGAGCAGCTCTACGTGTTCCAGCGCACCCCGAGCACGGTCGGCGAGCGCGGCAACCGCCCCACCGACCCGGCATGGGCGGCGAGCCTGAAACCCGGCTGGCAGCGCGAGCGGATGGAGAACTTCACCCGGGTCACCTGCGGTGTGGAGATGATCACCGATCTCGTCGACGACGGCTGGACCCGCAACGCTCTGTCGCTCAACGATCCCGCGGTGGCCCGCGAGACCGCGCGCCTGGGCCGGGAGATGACACCCGAGGAGATCGCCGAGTTCCTGTTCCGCACCGACTGGGAGGTCACCCAGCGGCTGCGCGCGCGCATCGACGCGACGGTCGACGATCCGGCGACTGCCGAGTCGCTGAAGGCGTGGTACCGGTTGAACTGCAAGCGAACCGGTTTCCACGACCAGTACCTGGAGACCTTCAATCGGCCGAACGTCACCCTCGTCGACACCGACGGCCGCGGCGTGGCGCGGTTCACCGAGAACGCCGTCGTCGTCGACGGCGTCGAGTACGAGATCGACGCACTGATCTTCGCCACCGGCTTCGAGGTCGGCACCGAGTTCACCCGTCGGCTCGGGTTCGAGATCATCGGCCGCGACGGTGTGCGACTGTCCGACAAATGGGCCAAGGGCATGCGGACGCTGCACGGCCTGCAGACCCACGGCTTCCCGAACTGTTTCTTCCTCGGCTACACCCAGTCCGGGGTCTCCCCCAACTACACGCACACCGCCGAGGAACGGGCCCGGCACTTCGCCTACCTGGTATCCACCTTTTTCCAGCGCGACGCCACCACCATCGAGGCCACCGCCGAGGCCGAGGATGCCTGGCTGGCGGCGATGAACGAGGCGGGTGAGAAGGCCAAGGCCTTCTATGCCGACTGCACGCCGAGCTACCTGTCCTCGGAAGGTGACAAGGACAATCCGCACGGCATGCTGGCCACCAACTTCGGCGGCAAACCCGTCGAGTTCTTCGACATGCTGGCGTCCTGGCGCGCCGCCGGCACCTGCGAGGGGGTGAGGATCGAGTGACCGAGGCGGTCGAAACCACCGGCGCTGAAACGAAACTCACCATGCGGGACCGGCACCGGATCCTCACCCGCGAGCACATCACGGCCGCCGCGCTGGAGGCGTTCGCCGAGCGCGGCTACGTCGCGGTGACCGTCGACGACATCGCCCGACGGGCCGGGATAGGCCGGGCGACGTTCTATCTGCATTTCGACGGCAAGGCCGCGGTGCTGCGCGAGCTGCGCGACACCCGGATGGCGGTGTGGTCCCGCGATGACGCGCCCCGCGGCGGCAGCCGGAAATCGATCCGGGTGTTCTTCGAGAAGGTGGTCGACTTCTACACCTCGGCCCCGCAGCTCTACCAGGCCCTGCATCAGGCCCGGGCCGCCGATCCGGAGTTCGCCGCGGCGCACCGGGCCACCATGGAGGCCAACGTCGACGAGTGGATCGCCGCCGACGCCATGCCCGGAGCCGGCGAGGCCGAGATCCGCACCGCCATCGCGATGATGTACACGATGGTCGACTCGTTCATGCATCTGTGGCAGGCCGACGGATGGCCGCTACAACGCGAGGCCGCGATCGAGGCGATGACCGACGCCCTGTACGCGACCATGCGCTGATCGACCGACGACAGGAGACCCGATGGCCGAGCGACGCTATCTGCATCTGAACCTGGTGGCCAATGACATCAACCTGCACCAGGGCGCCTACGGCTACGAACGCGCACACGGCATCGCCGAGCGCTCCACATTCGAAAGGCTGCTGGAATACGGCAGATTCGGCGATCAGGGCCTGTTCACCGCGCTGTTCATCGGTGACATTCCCGGCATGCAGGGCTCACCCGCGTTCGACGGCGGCCCGGCCGAACCGATCACCGCGCTGACTGCCATCGCCGCGCACACCCGCCACGTCGGGCTGATCGCGACGGCATCGACGACGTTCTACGATCCGTACAACCTGGCCCGGCTGCTGGCGTCGCTGGACCAGGCCTCGGACGGCCGGGCCGGCTACAACGCCGTCACCTCGGTGATCGACGACTTCGCCCTCAACTACAGCCTGGCGCAGCACCTGGACCGCGAGGCCCGCTACGAACGCGCCGACGAATTCCTCGACGTGCTGCGCTCGCTGTGGGAGAACCGGGAACTGCGCCGGGATCCGGACGGCCGCCTGCGGTTTTACGCCGAGCCGATCAACCACCGCGGCAAGCGGTTCCAGGTGACCGGGCCGCTGAACGTGGCGCCGAGCCGGCAGGGCCGCCCGCTGATCGCCCAGGCCGGCGGCTCCGGTGCCGGGATCCGGGTTGCCGCGAAGTACGCCGAGATGGTGTTCACCAATTCCTCTACCCGCGAGAGTGCGGCCGAATACCGGCGCACGCTGGACACCGCGCTGGCCGAGGCGGGCCGGGCTCCGGGCTCGGTGCCGGCGATCCCGGGGCTGATCCCCTACCTGGGCCGCACCGCCGCCGAGGCGCAGGAAAAGCTGGCCGAGCTCGACGGCTACGTGGACTGGGCCCCGATCGCGCCGTTCGCGCTGGGCCAGTTCGGCATCGAGATACCGCTCGGCGACATCGACGCCCCCTTCCCGACCGAGGCGCTGCCGGTTCCGGCGGACGTGGAGGCCACGATCAAGAGCACGTTCGGCAACTATGTGGGACTGTACAACTGGATTCAGCAGCGCCCCGGCGTGAGCGTGCGAGAGGTGGTGGCACAGGCCGTCGGCCGCGGCGGGGCCACCCACCGCAAGTTCGTCGGGTCCTACGACGACATCGTCGAGGACTTCGCCGCCTGGTTCGCCGACGGCAACGTCGGCGGGTTCAACCTGATGTTCTCCGCCGGTGCGCAGTCCATCGGCGAGTTCATCGACGAGGTGGTGCCCCGGTTGATCGATCGCGGCATCTACCGGGCCACCCCCGACGAACGGCCGCTTCGCGAGCGGTTCTAACCTTACCGCCGGATCGCGGTGCCGATGACGCCGTCGGCCTCCAGCGCGGCGATCTCGTCGGCGGACAGCCCCAGCTCGGTCAGCAGTTGGTGGTTGTGTTCACCGAGTAGCGGCGCGGGGCTGCGGTGCAGGCTCTCGGGCCCGTCGGCCAGCACCGCCGGCAACGTGCTGTGCGGGGCGGTGTCGTTGACCGGGTGCCCGACCTGCTGGAAGAACCCGCGGTGGGTCAACTGTTCCAGCTCGGTCTGCCGGTGCGGTTGCATCACCTTGGCCACCGGAACACCGGCCGGCCAAAGGGTTTCCACGATCTGCTTACCCGAGCGGGCCCGGCACCAGGCGCCCAGCCGCTCGTCGATGAGGTCGTGGTGCGCTCGGCGCTGCGCCGCGTCCCAGGATCGCTGCGCCCACGCCGGATCGCCCAGCGCCGTGCACAGAGCCGCCCACTGCCCGTCGGTGGCGACGGCGATGGCCACCCAGCTGTCGTCGCGGCCGAATTCGTCGATCTCGTTGCTGCGGTAGATGTTCTGCGGTGCGGCGGTGGGGCCGCGGTTGCCGTCGCGGTCCAGCAGCGCGCCGTAGGCCGAGTATTCGATGACCTGCTCGGCGGCGATGTTGAGCGCGGCGTCGACCATCGCCGCCTCCACCAGCACGCCGTGGCCGGTCCGGCGCCGGTGTTCCAGTGCCAGCAGCAGACCGTTGAAGGCGTGGATTCCGGCGTTGGGGTCGCCCACCGAGTAAGGCTCGAACGGGGTGCGGTCGGGAAAGCCGGTGAGCCAGCTCAGGCCGGTGGCGTCCTCGATGATGTAGGCGAACGCCGGGTTGTCGCGCCACGGGCCATCCAGGCCGAAGCCGGGCATGCGCAGCATGATGATGTCCTCGCGCAGTTCACGCAGTGCGTCGAAGTCCAGGCCGATGGACTCGATCACCCGCGGGGTGAAGTTCTCCACCACCACATCGCAGGTGGGGATCAGCCGGCGCAGCACGTCGCGGCCGGCGGCGGTCTGGAAATCCAGGGTCAGCCCGCGCTTGTTGGTGTTGAGCGCGCTGAAGATCGGTGAGCGTTCCCACCACTGCTCGACACTGGCCGGGATTCCGGCGATCAGCCGGGTGCCGTCGGGGCGCTGGGTGGATTCCAGGTGGATCACCTCGGCGCCGAGCATGGCGAGCAGGTGCGTGCACGACGGCCCGGCCCAGAACGTCGTCATGTCCAGCACCCGCAACCCGGACAACGGGAGGCGGTCCCCGACGGGCGGGCTGCCGGGCGGCTCGGCGTGCGGCGGTGGGGCCGCAATCAAACCCGTGTCGGCGCCCAGTCGCGGAGCGGGTGCCGGCGGCTCCAGCAGCGGCGGGGTGAACCGGTACGGCGGCGCGGGTGCGACGAAACCGTCGGGGTTGGCCACGAAAGACTCCCGCGCCAGGTAGTGGTCCATGGCGGTGACGTTCTGCCCGTTGCCGACCGGGGAGTTGGGAATCCGGAAGGCCGACGCCAGCTCGCGGACGTCGTCGACGTTCTGTTCCCGCAGCCAGGCGTAGAGCTCGTCGGCGTGCAGGTTGGCCTGCTCGGTGATGGTCAGCTCGCCTGCCTCGTCGATCCACTCCTGGTGCCCCGACATCGCGCACAGGTCCCACCACTGCTGGGCGGTACCGCAGCCGAGTGCCACCAGGCCGTCGGCAGCCTCGGCGATGCCGGGCACCGTCGGGCGGCGTTCGGTGCGCCACGGGTGGCCCAGCATCTGGAAGTAGGTCACCGGGTAGTAGGTCAGTCCCAGCACCTGGGTTTCCAGTTTGGACAGGTCGATCAGCTCGCCGCGGCCGTCGCGCAGCGACCGGGCCCGCAGCGCCAGCGTCAGTCCCGCCGCGTAGGCGCCGGCCAGCCAGTCGCCGACTTGACCGCCGATCGACACCGGCGCCCGGTCCTGGGTGCCGCGGCCGATGCCGATGGCCCCGCCGGACAGTGCCTGCAGGGTGAATTCGGTGGCCGGGCGGTCGTGCCACGGGCCGTCGAGACCGAAGTCGGTGATGGCCGTGACAATCAGGTGCGGGTACCGCTGCCACAGATCGGCCGGTGAGATCTGCTGGGCCAGTGCCGATTCCGGTGACCAGATGACGGCGTCGGCACCGGCCAACAGCGGCTGGATCTGCTCCGGATCATCGGCGAGCACCGAGCGCTTGCCGCCGGCCAGGAAGCGAAATAGCGCACCGTCGCGGCCCTCGGGGATCGCCGCACCCGAGGCCGACCAGCCCCGCAGCGGGTCACCCTCGGGTGCTTCGACCTTGATCACGTCGGCGCCGCCGTCGGCGAGGATCTTGGTGGCGTAGCCGCCGGCGATGCCGCTGGAGAGGTCGACGACGGTGTATCCGTGCAGTGGTGGGGTCATCGGTCAGTCGGGTTTGGCCCGGTTCTTCTTGCTCAGCCGGAAGTCCGGCGGGAACTTACTGTCGTTGTCGTTGACGGCGGCCGACAGGCCGGAGTCGATCGACTCGAACATGTCCAGGTCGTCGTCGCTGTCGTTGGCGACCCCGTTGCCCATCGACTCGAAGAACGCGGACAGCAGGCTGCCCATGTACTCGCCCTGCTGCTGCTTGAAGATCTCGAAGAACATCTTCTGCTGAAAGACGGTGTCCACCGGCCGGTTCCGGGCGCACGCCAGCGCGTACTTGGCGACCTCGTCCGCCAACTGATCGCGGGGCACGACCTTGTTCAGGAAGTTGCAGTCGTACATCTCGGCGGCGGTGAACGGCCGTCCGGTGAAGACCATCTCCTGGAACTTGCGCAGGCCCATCATCTGCACCCAGGTCCACATCCGTGGGCCCCAGCCGTGATAGCGGAACGAGGGGTGCCCGAACAGCGCGTCGTCGCTGGAGATCACCAGGTCGGCGTCGGCGCACTGGTAGAAGTGCCAGCCGTAGCAGTAGCCCTTGGCCTCCACGATGCTGATCTTCTTGAAGTCCTGCAGCGCCCGGTTGCCCGCTTGGGAGTTCGCGTACCACGCGCTGATGGTGGCTCCGTTGCGGAAGGTGCCCTTCGGCGGGTAGGTCACCTCGCCGACACCGTCATCTTCGAGGCGCAGTTCGGCTAGCCGGGCCGCCGGATTGTCGTTGCCCTCCATGAACTCCGGCAGGTCGGCGCCGCTGCCGAGGTTGTCCCCGACGCCGCGGATGATGACCACCTTGACGTCGTTGTCGGCGTTGGCCGCGCGCAGCACGTCGGCATAGCGCAGCCGGGCCATCGACGTCGGCGCGTTGAGGAACTCCGGGCGGTCGAAGGTGATGGTCGCGATCTTGGTCTTCGGGTCCTTCTCGTAGCGGATGATCTGTTCGGGGGTGGGTCGCTGTGGCGTCACGCGATCCCCAGGAACTTCTGCACGTTGGTGGACACGATCTTGGCGGCGTCATCGGGCCCAACGGCCTCTACGACGGTTGCCAGCGACTTCTCCGAGTACCCCCAGGTGCTTTCGTTGTGCGGGTAGTCGCTCGACCACATCACCTTGTCCACCCCGATCTCGTCGATGAGGCGCAGGCCGAGCGGATCCACCATGAACGACGCGCTCATGTGGGTGTCCCAGTAGTAGCGGATGTCATGCTCGAGGGTGTGGTTGAACATGTGCTGATAGGAGGCCAGCAGGTGTTCGGCGTCCTGCAATGCGGTTGGCACCCAGGCGATTCCGCCCTCGAACCAGCCCACCTGCAGGCTGGGGTGGCGGTCCAGGATGCCGGAGAACAGGTACTTGGCGAACTGCTCGCGGAACGAATCGACGTTGACCATCATGCCGACCACCACGCTGTTGTTCTCGCAGGGTGTCTTCGGCGGGGTCTCACCGATGTGATGGGTGACCGGCAGCCCGGCGTCCTCGATCTCGTCCCACACCGGGTCCATCGAGCGGGCGCCGAAGTCGTAGATGTTGCCCTCGTCGTCCTTGCCCGGGTTCAGCGGTAGCAGGAAGGTCTTGAGCCCCAACGATTTGAGCTCGGCCAGCGTGCTGCGGGTGCCCTTGGGGTCCCACCAGTTGATCAGGCCGACGCCGTAGAAGTGACCGTTGGACCGTTCCTGCAGGTCGGCGATGTGTTCGTTGTAGATGCGGAAGACCCGCTCACGGATCCCCTTGTCCGGGTAGTGAAACAGCGCCAGCACCGCGTTGGGGAATGCGAGTTCCTTCTCGATGCCGTCTTCGTGCAGTTCCCGGATGCGGGCCTCGATGTTGTTCGATGCCGCGCCGGCGAGGTCGTCGTACTGCATGAGCACCCGGCCGAAGTCGCCGCCGACCCAGGACTTGCCCTTCATGCCCACCATGTAGGCGCCGTCCTCGTACCAGATCCGCGGCGCGGCGGCCTTGAGGTCGTCGGGGAACCGTTCGTAGAAGATGTCGTCGGCGACCGAGATGTGATTGTCGGCCGAGAATACCTGGGTCCCGGCCGGCAGCCCGAAGTTTCCGGTGGCGTGGCCGCGCCGGTCCTTGGGCGCGCCGAACCCACCGGGGGGATACAGCGTCGCGGCGGTGGACTGTGTGGACATCGTTGACCCTCCTTTGGCGCGCCGGCACCCGAACGCGGTGCACCGACACTGGTAATGACGTTATCAGCCGTGGACCGGCGAGGACAGTCAATGCGGGTATCCGGCACTGCGGTCGGGGGCCGAGTGCTGCGGAAATGATGTTCTCGGTTTTCGAGAGTGGATTCTCTACGGATGCCGCCCGGTCGCCCCACGCCGCACCGGACGCTCCAGGGACCCGGTCCCGTCGGCAATTCTGCCGATCCTCTTGGTTTCCAGTCAGAGACTGATAGTCTCCACAAGGAAACCAAGGAGTGCGATATGCCACGTGTGACCCCACAGGCCCCCGATTGCGCCGCGCTGACCCGTTGGCTGGACTCCGCCGGCGCACCGGGAACCGGCGAACCCGCGGTCGCCGAGCTGCTCAGCGGCGGGTCGCAGAACACCCTGTTCCGGATCCGGCGCGGGGACGCGTCGATGGTGCTGCGGATGCCCGGGCCGCAGGCCGATGGCGAGCGGCTGCGCGGGCTTGGTCGTGAGATCCGGCTGGTCCGGGCACTGGCGGGCACCGGCGTCCCGCACGCCGAGCTGATCGCCGCCGACGACGGCTCGGTCCTGGGCACCCCGTGTTACGTGATGGCCGATATCGACGGCTGGAGCCCGATGAACGGCGGCTGGCAACCACCGTTCGACACCGACCTCGACGCCCGGCGCGAGCTTGCCTTCCAGCTCGTCGAGGGCGCCGCGCTGCTGGGCTCGGTCAACTGGCAGGCCCGGGGCCTGGAAGGTTTCGGCCGCCCCGAGGGCTTCCACGAACGGCAGGTGGACCGCTGGCTCGACTTCCTGTCGGCCTACCGGTGCCGGGAGCTGCCCGGGCTCGACATCGCCGCGGACTGGCTGCGCGCCAACCGCCCGGCGAGCTACACACCGGGCATCATGCACGGGGATTACCAGTTCGCCAACGTCATGTTCGCCCACGGCGCCCCGGCCAGGCTGGCGGCCGTCGTCGACTGGGAGATGACCACCATCGGTGACCCGCTGCTGGACCTGGGCTGGTGCCTGCTGGGTTACGACGGCGAGGAGCCCGCCGGCGACGGTTACTACCTGGACATGACCGGGATGCCGAAACGCAGTGAGCTGCTGGCGCATTACGAGACGGTCAGCGGTCGCTCCACCGAGAACATCGACTACTACCTGGTGCTGGCGAACTGGAAGCTGGGCATCATGCTGGAGAAGACCTACGCCGCCTCGCGGCAGCCGGGTAACCGGGTGGACCCGCAGGTGGCCGCCGCCATGGGACCCATGGTGCTGGAACTCATGCGCACCGCCGCCGGGCTCGCCGGGGCGGCGGCCTGACATGGATCGGAGGGCTGAGATGGGATTCGCACAGGAACTGTTCGACCTGTCCGGAAAGGTGGTTCTGGTCACCGGCGGCAGTCGCGGCCTGGGCCGCGAGATGGCGTTCGCCGCCGCCCGCTGCGGCGCCGATGTCGTCATCGCCAGCCGCAAGCTGGACGCCTGCCAGGCCACCGCCGCCGAGATCGAGGCCGAAACCGGCCGTACCGCCATGCCGTACGCGGTGCACGTCGGGCACTGGGACGAGCTCCCGGGTCTGGTCGACGCGGTGTACCGGCGATTCGGCACCGTCGACGTGCTGGTCAACAACGCCGGCATGTCCCCGGTCTACGAACACCAGACCGACGTCACCGAGAAGATGTTCGACGCCGTGGTCAACCTCAATCTGAAGGGCCCGTTTCGCCTGTCGGCCCTGATCGGGGAAAAGATGATGGCCGCCGACGGCGGCTCGATCATCAACGTCAGCACGCACGGCTCGCTGCGTCCGCACCCGTCGTTCATCCCGTACGCGGCGTCCAAGGCCGGACTCAACGTGATGGGAGAGGCGCTGGCCCAGGCATTCGGGCCGAAGGTCCGGGTCAACACGCTGATGCCCGGGCCGTTTCTCACCGACATCAGCAAGGCCTGGAACTTCGGTGACGCCAATCCGTTCGGCCACTTCGCGCTGCAGCGCGCCGGGAATCCACCCGAGATCGTCGGCGCTGCGCTGTTTCTGATGTCCGACGCGTCCAGCTACACCACCGGATCGATCCTGCGGGTCGACGGCGGCCCACCCTGATCTGCTACCGCTCCGCCGCCACCGGACGCACACGAAGGAGAACACCGACATGGCCTGGGATTTCAGCACCGAACCCGAATTCGAAGAGCAGCTGGAGTGGATCCGCACGTTCGTGGCCGAAGAGGTCGAGCCGCTCGAGGTGGCGTTCCCGGGTTGTGAGTTCCTGCCGCTGGACGAGGTTCGCCGGCCGATCGTCGACCCGCTCAAACAGCAGGTCCGCGACCGCGGCCTGTGGGCCCCGCATCTGGGTCCGGAACTGGGCGGGCAGGGATTCGGCGCGGTCAAGCTGACGCTGATCAACGAGATCCTGGGCCGCAGCTCCTGGGCGCCGATCGTGTTCGGCACCCAGGCCCCCGACACCGGCAACGCCGAGATCCTGGCCCGCTTCGGCACCCGGGAACAGAAGGACACCTACCTCGCCGGCCTGCTGTCCGGGGAGATCTTCTCCTGCTTCTCGATGACCGAGCCCCAGGGCGGTTCGGATCCGCGGGTGTTCACCACCGCCGCGGTGCGCGACGGGGACGACTGGGTGCTCAACGGCGTCAAGTACTTCTCCTCCAACGCCACGGTGGCGTCGTTCTTCATCGTCGTCGCCATCACCGACGCGGAAGTGCCGGTGCACCGCGGCGCGTCGACCTTCCTGATCCCGGCCGGCACTCCCGGTGTCGAGATCGTCGCCACCCACCAGCTGGCCGGGTCGCTGCCGCACGAGGCCGGGCACTCGCTGATCCGCTACGAGGACGTCCGACTGCCCGCCTCGGCGATGCTCGGCGAACCCGGCCACGGCTTCGAGATCCTGCAGGCCCGCCTTGCCGGTGGCCGCATCCACCACGCCATGCGGTCGATCGGCGTCGCCCAGCGGGCTCTCGACATGATGGCCCATCGCGCGAAAAGCCGGTACACCCAAGGTAGTTCGCTGGCCGACAAACAACTCGTCCAGGCGTTCATCGCTGACTCCTACGCCGAGCTGCTGCAGTTCCGGCTCACCGTGCTGCACACCGCCTGGCTCATCGACACCGCCGGTGAGCACGCCGCCCGCAAGGAGATCGGCGTCTGCAAGATCCTGGCGTCCTCGGTGCTGAAGTCGATCGGTCTGCGCGCCATCCAGGTGCACGGCGCCATGGGCCTGACCGACCAGTTGCCGCTGACCACTGTGGTGCTCGGCGGCATCGCACTGGGGCTGGCGGACGGGCCGACCGAGGCGCACAAGGTCAACCTGGCCAAGATGATCCTGCGCGGTTACCAGCCCGAGGATCCGGAATGGCCCAGTGAGTTCCTGGAGCGCCGGGTCGAGGCCGCGAGGCTCAAGTACCAGGGCCGGCTGACCGAGATCCCGGCGCTGCCCGGGTCGCCCCGGTGACTGCCACCCGCGCCGCGGCGGCCGTCGAGCGCGCCCTCGACGAACGCCACCGCGCGGCCGGCGAGGAGGTGGAGCGGATCCTGGCCGCGGCGGTGCGGGTGATGGACCGCTGCGCCCCGGAGGCCCCGACGGTCACCGACATCACCGTAGAGGCCGGGGTGTCACGCAAGGCGTTCTACCGCTACTTCGCCGGCAAGGACGATCTGCTGCTGGCGGTGCTGGAACGTGGCGTCGCGATCATCGTCTCCTATTTGGAGCACCAGATGGCCAAGGAGTCTGATCCGGCCGATCAGATCGCCCGCTGGATCGAGGGTGCGCTGGCCCAGGTCGCCGATCCGCACCTGATCAGCATGAGCCGCGCGGTGGCCGGCCAGTTGCCCGAGGGCAGCGGTGGTGCCGACGCGATCATGGACCCGATGCGCGACCTGCTGACCGCGCCGGTGACCGCGCTCGGCGGCGGAGGACACGAGGTCGACGCCGTCTTCACCCTCACCGCCGCGACCATGCGCCGCTACGTCGGCTCGGCGGTGCGGCCCACTGTCGACGACATCGCCGCGCTGGTCCGGTTCTGCCTGCGCGGGGTCGGGGCGGACCGCAGAACCGTTGCCGGAGGCGAAAGATGAGGGCGATCCGCTGCCTGGAGTTCGGTCCGCCGGAAGACCTGGTGCTGACCGAGGTGGCCGAACCCGAGCCCGGACCCGGTCAACTACTGGTGCGGGTGGCCGCGGCCGCGGTGAACTTCCCGGATGTGCTGTTCCTCTCCGGTGGGTACCAGGTGGCGGTGCCCCCGCCGTTCACGCCGGGCAGTGAGTTCGCCGGCGAGGTCACCGCGCTCGGCGCCGGGGTCACCGAATATCGGCCCGGGGACCGGGTTTCCGGGTCGCTGCTGGTCGGGGCGTTCGCCGAGTACGTGGTGATCGACGCGCGGGCGGTGACCCGGGTGCCCGAGGGCATCGGGTTGGACGCGGCCGCGGCCTTCGGCGTCACCTACCGCACGGCGTATTTCGCGCTTCGCTCTGTTGCCGAGGTCAAGGCGAAGGACACCGTGGTGGTGCTCGGTGCGGCCGGCGGTGTGGGTCTGGCGGCGGTGGATCTGGCCGTGGCGATGGGCGCGCGGGTGATCGCGGCGGCGGCGTCGGCGGAGAAGCTGGCGCTGTGTTCCCGGCGCGGCGCGCACACCGTCGTCGACTACGACCGGCAGAACCTGCGCGATGCGATCAAGGCCGCCACCGACGGCCGCGGCGCCGACGTCGTGCTCGACCCGGTGGGTGGGCACTACTCAGAACCGGCGTTGCGTGCCCTGGGCCGCGGCGGGGTGTTCGTCACCCTCGGCTACGCGTCCGGGCAGATCCCGTCGATCCCGCTGAATCTGGTGTTGCTCAAGGGCATCACGGTGCGCGGCATGGAGATCCGGACGTTCTTCACCGACCACCCCGAGGCCGCGCTGCGCGATACCGCCGAGCTGCACGAGATGTTCGCCGCGGGCCGGGTCGGCCCCTACATCGGTGCCCGGTTCCCGCTGGCCGAGGCCGGGGCGGCGATCCGCTTGGTCGCCGATCGCCGCGCCCTGGGCAAGGTGCTCATCGAGATGCGCTGAGGGGCTACCAGGTGACCGGCAGGCTGTAGACGCCGTAGGCCAGCCGGTCGTCCTTGAAGTCCACCTCGTCGAGCGGGATGGCCAGGCGCATCGTCGGGATCCGGCGGAGCAAGGTGTGGAAGACGATCTGCATCTCGGCGCGGGCCAGCTGCTGGCCGACGCACTGGTGCCGGCCGTAGCCGAAGGCCAAGTGATGATTGGCGTTCTCCCGGTCCAGCTGCAGCCGATCCGGGTGGGCGAACGTCGCACCGTCCCAGTCGGCCGGGGCCAGATCGAGGATGACGCCGTCGCCGGCCTTGATCGTCACCCCGTCGATCTCGATGTCCTCCACCGCGATCCGGCGCTGGCCATTCTGGATGATGGACAGGTACCGCATCAGCTCCTCGACGGCGTTGGCGATCACCTTCGGGTCGTCGGTGTTGCGCAACAGGTCGGCCTGCTCGGGGTTCTCCAGCAGCGCCAGCACACCGATGCCGATCATGTTGGCGGTGGTCTCGTGCCCGGCGATCAGCAGCCCGGTGCCCAGCTGGGCGGCCTCCTTCACGCTGATCTCCCCTGCGGTGACCCGCTCGGCCAGGTCGGACACCGCGTCCTCGGCCGGGTTGGCCTGCTTCTCCTCGACCAGGTCGATCAGGTACTGGTGCAGGCTCATCGCACCCTTCTGCATGGCGTCGGCCGCGGCGAACCGGGCCAGCCCGGCGTTGGCGTGCTCCTGGAAGAACTCGTGGTCTTCGTAAGGGACGCCGAGCATTTCGCTGATCACCCGGGTCGGGACCGGCAGTGCGATCTGGCTGACGATATCGGCGGGCGGACCGGCGGCCAGCATGGCGTCGATGCATTCGTCGGTCACCTGCTGGATGATCGGGCGCAGGCCCTCCACCCGCTTGAAGGTGAACGGCTTGGACAGCATCCGGCGGAAGCGGGTGTGCTCCTCGGCGTCGGAGGTGAACACCGAGCGCGGCCGCTTGTCGACGGTGGCCAGCATGTGCTCGTTCCAGTGCGGGAAGCCGGGCTTGCGGTCGTCGACGCTGATCCGCGAGTCGGCGAACAGCGAGCGTGCCGTGTCATAGCCGGTGACCAGCCACGGGGTGCTGCCGTCCCAGATCCGCACCTGGGTCAGCGGCGCCTCGTCGCCCAGGGCGAGCATCTGCGGGGGCGGGGAGAACGGACAGGTACGGTCGCGCTCCATCGGGTACTCGGGAATGTCGGTGCGAGTGACGGTTTCGGTCATGGCGGGTCCTTTGCGGGTAGGTCAATCCGTGGGCTGGGTGTTGACGACGGCGGTCAGTCGGTCACTGCGATGGCGCGGCCCGGGCAGGCCAGGGCCGCGGCGTGCACGGCGGCGGCGTGTTCGGCCGACGGGTGGGGGTCCAGCAGCACGACCACGCCGGCGTCGTCGTCCTGGTCGAAGACCTCCGGGTCGTTGAGTACGCAGTTGCCGCTGGAAACGCAGCGGCTCTGGTCGACGGTTACCTTCATGGCGTGTCCTCGGGCTGGATCGGGCTGGGCTGGTGACTAGGGAGCAGCGGAGACCGGGGCCGACAGCATCCCGGTGATGGCATCGGTCACGGCGGCGGCCGTGGAATCCCAGTCGGCGTGCGGCGTCGGCTGCCCGGCGGCCACCGCCCGCTCCCGGTCGGCGAACATCGCCACGATGAGGTGCCGCGCCATCGTATTGCGTTCCACCCGAACCTCTTCGGAAAATCCGGGCAGGGCTCCGCGCAGTCCTTCGATCATCCGCAGCACGGCCGGCGAGGTCAGCGATTCGGCCGAGGCGATGTCGCGGTGGGCGGGGTCGGGCATCAGCTGGGCGGAGAACCGGGCGTACCAGCTGGGCTCCCCCAGTTCGGTCAGGTAGCGGGCCAGCGGATAGACCAGCGCGCTCACCCAGTCCCGCAGCGTGGCGTCGGGCCCGAGGCCGTCCACCATCTGCTGGCAGATCCGCTCGACGGCCTCGTTGTGCCGGCGCACGATGGCCCGGATCAGGTCGGCCTTGGTGCCGAAGTGGTAGCCCACGGCGGTGTTGTTGCCGCAGCCCGCCGCCTCGCTGATCTGCCGGTTGGACACCGCCGCGATGCCGTCCTCGGCGAAGAGCCGCTCGGCGGCGGCCAGGATCGCCTCCCGCGTCGCGTCGGCGCGGTCACGACGAACGGTCGAGGTGGCCATGTCATCCAGTGAAGCAATCCGCGCAATTTAAGTCAAGTGATTGACTTAAATTCTGTCTACCCCGCCTGGTCGGGTTTGGAGCTGCGGATCACCTTGCCGGCGACCGTCCCGCCGTCGATCGGCAGCACCGTGCCGGTGATGTAGGCCGACCGGTCACCGGCCAGGTACACCACGGCCTCGGCGACATCCTCCACCGTGCCCTCCCGCTTGAGCGGGCGGTCGGCGCGCATCTGCGCCCGGATACCGGCTTCGAAGGCCTCCAGTCGCTCCCGGTCGGCACCCGCGGCCGACTTGCTGACGATGGCGGTCCGGATATTGCCCGGTGCGATCGCGTTGACCCGGATCTCGTGGCGGGCCAGCTCGATGGCGGCGGACTTGGTGAACTGGATCACCGCGGCCTTCGACGCCCGGTAGGTCTGCACTCCCCCGCCGGCCTGGATGCCGCCGATGGAGGTCAGGTTGATGATCGAGCCGCCGCCGTGTTCGGCCATGTACCGCGCGGCGTCGCGGGTACCGGCCATCACGCCGAGCACGTTTACCGCCATCACCTGGTGGAAGTCGGCCAGGTCGTCGTCGAGGAACCGCCGGTGCATGGTGCCCGACACCCCGGCATTGTTGACCATGATGTCCAGGCCGCCGAATTCCGTGATCGCCAACTGCACCAGGGCGCCCACCTGCTCGATGTCGGCGACGTCGGTGCGCAGGAACAGCGCACCCTCCGGTAGATCGTCGGGTTCGGTGACGTCCCCGATGGCGACCTGGGCGCCCTCGGCCGCCAAGCGCTCGGCAATGCCGCGGCCCAGCCCGGCGGCGCCACCGGTCACCACCGCGACCTTGCCCTCCAATTCGCCTGCCATGTGCGCGTCCTATCTACTCTGCTCGGTGAGGAAGTCGATCAGCAGCCCGGCGACGGCGTCGGGCCGTTCGATCTGCGGGCAGTGCCCGGCGTCCGGCACGACGGCCGAGCGGGCACCGGGGATCTGCGCGGCGATCTCGGCCGCCCAGCCGGCCGGCAGCAGCTTGTCCGCGCCACCCTCGACGATCAGCGTCGGCACCGAAATCCGTTGGTAGTCACGAGCACTGGATACCGGCGGGGCCGGCTCGGCGCCCGGGCGGCGGAACCGGGCCGCGGCGATGGCCTCCCACGCGCCGGGCAGCGTCGCCGATTCGTGGCGCCGGGCCACCAGGGCGTCGTCGGCCGCGTACGCCGGGTCGGCGAACAACGCGGTGACGATGCGCCGCATGGAGTCGAAGGTGGCGTCGTAGTCATACAGCGCCGCCATGTGTTCGTTGCGCTGGATCTCCCCGCCACCGCAGATGGCCACCAGAGCGTTCATCGGCAGCACCGGCGTCTCGCCGGTGGCGTCGACCAGCAGGTTGATCGCCCCCATCGAGTTGCCGACGAAGGCCGCCGACTCGATACCGAGAGCCCGGGTGAAAGCGGCGATGTGCCGGATCCGCATACCGCGGCCGTCCACGAAGTCCAGTACCTTCGCCGATTCGCCGTAGCCGAGCTGGTCCGGGGCGATCACCCGGAAGTGCTGTGCGAGTGCGGGAATCAGCTCCGACCAGCCGATCGGGGCGCTGGCGCCGAATTCGCCGCCGTGCAGCAGGATCACCGGGTCCCCGGATCCGGCCTCCAGGTAGCCGGTGGTCAGGCCGTCGACGACGATCCTCGAGTACGCGATATCGCTCATGGGCTCAGTTCGGGATCAGCGGCCCGACGGGCCGGGTGGTGGTGGCGTGGACCAGCAGCGCGGCCAGCTCGGCCGGCCGGCTCAGAAACGGTGAGTGCGAAGTGTCGATGGACAGTTGCTCCACGCCCAGCCGACGGGCCACGGTGTCGGCCAGCCAGCGCGGCATGGACCGGTCCTGTTCGCAGACGATGAAGCTCCGCGGCAGGTCGGCGTCCCAGAACCGCGAGATGGACACCGGGGTGATCGTGGTGTCGCCGAATCGTTCCGGGCCCAGCCGCTCGAACGCCCACCGGGCGGTGGCCTCGTCGCAGTCATGGTAGAAGTAGCGCCACGCGCCGTCGAAGTCGGCGAACGTCATCGCGCCGTCGGAGTCGAAGTGCAGGTAGCCGAGCATCTCGCCGGTGTCGGCGTCGAACTCACCGTCTTCGTGGTCGCGCATCGCCATCGCCTCGGGGTACGTGCGGCCCTCCCGCGGCAGCGCGGCGGCCAGGTAGACCAGATGCGACACCAGATCCGGTGCGGCATCGGCGGCCAGGGTCATGTCGAAACCGCCCCCGGAGTGCCCGACCAGCACATCTCGGGGCTCCATCACGGTGGTGATCGCCTCGGTGCGGTTGGCCAGGGTGGATTCCTCATCGACTCGGGCGCCGTGACCGGGCAGATCCACCGCTACCGCGTCGTGGCCGAGCTTGTTCAGCTCGGCGATGGTCGCATCCCAGCACCACGCGGCGTGAAAGCCGCCGTGCACCAGGACGAACCGCATCTAGGCGCCCCGATCCGGCCGGGCCGCGGCGAACGACGTGGCGAACGTCAGCACCTGATTGGCCAGCAGCTCAAGCTGATTGCTGACGGTGGCATCCGTGAGCGCTCCGCTCTCGTCCCAGATCGGGTCGGCGGAGTTGATCGCCACGCCCAGCGGGGTGGGCCAGGCGCGCAGCGAATGGCCGATGACCCGCAGTTGGCCCAGGGTGCCGACGGCGGCCTGCCAGCCGTAGGCGCAGGTAATCACCCCCCACGGGGTGTTGTCCAGGTAGACGCGTGGGTCGCTGCGCAGGTCCTCGATGTAGTCCAGGGCGTTCTTCACCAGACCGGAGATCGCGCCGTGGTAGCCCGGGGAGGCGACGACGACGGCGTCCGCCTCGCGCAGCGAGGCCACCAGTTCGGCCGCCTTGGGGGTGCGCTCGAGGTTGTGCGGGGCGTACATCGGCAGGTCCAGCTCCGGTCCGCCGTACATCTTGGTGCGCCCGCCGAGGCGTTCCACGGCGTCCAGGCAGTGCTTGAGCGCACGTTCGGTCGAGGAGTCGGCGCGCAACGTGCCGCCGATACCGACGACCAGGGGGGCCCGCTTGTTTTCGGTCACGTTCGTGCTTCTCCTATTTGATTGCAATCGGATTAACCGGTGAGCCGACCGCACCGACCACCCGGAGCGGCGGTGCGATCAGCTGGAAATCGTAGCGCCGGTCGGAGGCGCAGTCGGCGGCCAGGGCGCTGAGATCCCAGTATTCGCCGAGCATCAAGCCCATGTCGCGCAAGCACAGCATGTGCATCGGCAGGAAGGTGCCGGCCACGCCGGATTCCGGGTCGGGGTCCTCGACCATCAGGTTGTCCGCGGCCACCGCGGCGACCCGATGATCGTGCAGCCAGGACGCGGCGCTCCAGTGCAGCCCGGAACCCGGCGCCCCGCCGTCGCCGGTCTCGGTGAAGCGGGTCCACCAACCGGTGTGCACGACGACGATATCCCCGAGCTCTATGGTCACGCCCTGGGCGCGGGCGATGTCGTCGAGCTCGGCGGGTGTGATCGGTTGTCCCGGAGGCAGATACGTGTCGGCGCCGCGGTGGGCGACGACGTCGAGCAGCACGCCGCGGGAGGTGATGCCCTTGACGTCGACCTTGTCGATGCCGCAGTGCCGGGCCCCGAAGCTGGTCACCGAATCGGCCGGGAAGCCGTTGTAGAGCTTGTCCTCGTAATACACGTGGGAGAAGGCGTCCCACTGCGAGGCGGCCTGCAGGTTCATCACGATCATGTCGTCGTTGAACCGGAAGGGGTTGTCGGCGAAGAACGATGCGACGTCACCGGCGACCGGGTTGGCCAACCAGGACGGCCCGTACTCGGCCAGGGTGGCGGCATCCCCGCCGTCGACGGTCATCACGTGCGTCGGGTTGGCGCGGAACCGGAAGGCGCCCTGCGGCCCGCCGGAACCGAAATCCGATCCGAGGGCGAAGATCTTGCCCGAGCGCACCGAGGCGGCGGCCTGGGCGACCTTGTCGGGCGTGATGAAGTTCAGGGTGCCCAGTTCGTCGTCGTCGCCCCAGCGTCCCCAGTTGCGGACGTCGTCGGCCACCCGACGGAATTCGGCCATGCTCGCGGCGGTCATCGCGGTTCTCCTGTCAGTTCCCGAGCCCACGCGTCTCCCAGGATCCCGCCGTCGACCCAGATCACCTGCCCGGTCAGATAACTGGCGGCCCGGCTGCCCAGGAACAGCAGGACGTCGGCCTGTTCGCCGGGCTCGGAGTTGCGGCCCAGCGGTGCGGCGAAGGTGTCGAGAAACTGCGGGCCGTAGGCGCTGCGCAGCTGGTCGAGGATCGGGGTGTCGGTGACCCCGGGTGCGACTGCGTTGATCCGGATGTCGCGGGCACCCAGCGGACCGGTCAGCCGCATGCCCCACAGGATGACGGCTTCCTTGGACAGCCGGTAGCCGCCGTCGGCTAGCGCCGCGGGATTGGCGCGGCACCAGTCGATTCCGTCGTCCATGGTGGCGGTGTCGAGCAGCCCGGTGGTCACCGCCGCGTTGTCCCGGTAGTTGCGGGCGGCCAAGGAGGAGACGCTGACGATCGCACCGCCCGGGTTGAGTCTGGGCAGCAGCGCCTCGGTGAACGCCCGGGTGCCCAGGAAGTTGATGGTGACCACCGCCAGCGGATCACCGATACCCGAGGAGACCCCGGCCACGTTGAACAGCACGTCGACGTCGCCGGGCACCGCCGCGGCGGCCGCAGCCACCGATTCGGCATCGGCGAGATCGACACCGATGAACTCGGTCAGCGGTGAACCCGGCCCGAGGGGCTGCCGATCCAGGCCGGTGACTCGGGCCCCGAGGCGCGCGCACGCCTCGGCGACCCGGGCCCCGATCCCGGATGCGGCGCCGGTTACGACGGCATGCGCGCCGTCGTACCGGACGAGTTCAGTGGCCAATGCTCAGCTCGCGGATTCCCGCGCTGCCTTCTCGGCCTGCGCGGCCTTGACCCGACCCTCGTTGATCTCGGCCATCGCTTCCGGGATTTCACCGGCGGTGAACTTGTCGCGGCCGGTGGGCAGTCCGCCGAAGGCGTAGGTCTCGTCGAATAGCGGGGCGTCCGACGGCGTGCGGCGCGCCTCGACCTTCTCGATGGCCGGGGCGAGCCGGACGGCCTTGTCGGCCACGTGCTTTGCATCGCGTTCGATGAACTCCGGCAGGATCTCCTTACCCATGATCTCGATGGATTCCATGGTGCCCTCGTGGCTGCGCGGGTTCATCAGCAAGATGATCTCGTCGACGCCGGAGGCCTCGTAGCTGCGCAGGAACTCCCGCACGGTGTCGGGGCTGCCGATGGCGCCGCGGCCCGGGCCGTAGGCCAGCGTCGGGTCCTCAGCGACGGCCTGCTGGTAGCGCTCCCACACCTTGGTGCGGCCCGGCGTGTGCATGCCGGTCAGGTAGTAGTGCATGATGCCGAACGAGAAGAACCCGCCGCCGATGCCGAGGCGCCGCAGCGCCTCCTCGTCGGTCTTGGCGACCATCATCGACAAGTCACCGCCGATCGCCAGGATATTGGGGTTGATGGCCGGGGTGACCGGGGCCCCGGTGGCCTCGAACTCGTCGTAGTAGCCCTTGACCCGGTCGGCCAGGGCCTCCGGGCCGGTGTAGGCGAAACTCAGTGCGCCGATGGCCTTGCTCGCGGCCATCTGTACCGACGCCGGCCGTGTGCAGGCCACCCACACCGGCGGGTGCGGCTTCTGCAGCGGCTTGGGGATCACGTTGCGGGCCGGCATTTCGACGTGCTCGCCCTTGAAGCCGGAGAACGGTTCCTCCACCATGCAGCGGATGGAGACCTCCAGGGCCTCCTCCCACTGGGCGCGCTTGTCGGCGGGGTCGATGTTGAAACCGCCGAGTTCGGCGACCGAGGAGCCCTCGCCGGTGCCGTATTCGACGCGCCCGTTGGACAGGTGGTCCAGGGTGGCTACCCGCTCGGCGATGCGGGCGGGGTGGTTGATCGGCGGCGGCAGGTGCATGACGCCGAAGCCGAGCCGGATGTCCTTGGTGCGCTGGCTGGCGGCGGCCAGGAACATCTCCGGTGCGGTGGAGTGGCAGTACTCCTCCAGGAAGTGGTGCTCGGTCAGCCACACCGTGGAGAAGCCGGCCTTGTCGGCGGCCTCCACCTCGTCGAGGCCGTCCTGGAACAGCTTGTGCTCGTCGTCGGAGCCCCACGGCCGCGGCAGTGGGAATTCGTAGAACAGCGAAATCTTCATCGGGTCATCTCCTTGTTGGTGCTTGGCCGGTTCAGGGCAATGGGTCGTAGGGAATGAGGCGTTGGGCGATATCCACGGCGGCGAGGTAGCCGAAGGTCATGGCGGGTCCGATGGTGGCGCCCGCGCCGGCGTAGCTGCGGCCCATCACCGGGGCCGAGGCGTTGCCGACGGCGTAGAGGCCGTCGATCACGGTGTCGTCTTCGCGCAGCACCCGGGCCGCCGCGTCGGTGCGCAGTCCGCCGGAGGTGCCCAGATCCCCCAGGATGATCTGGAACGCCAGATAGGGCGGCTTGCCCAGCGGGTGCAGGTTCGGGTTGGGCAGCGTCGGATCGCCGTAGTAGTTGTCATACGCACTGTCGCCGCGGTCGAAGTCGTCGTCGTGTCCGGCGCGCGCGAGTTCGTTGAAGCGGTCCGCGGTGCGGCGCAGTTGCTCCGGTGGCACGCCGATGGCGACGGCCAACTCCTCGAAACCATCGGCCTGCTTGACGATTCCGGAATCCAGCCACGCCTGGGGCACCTTGCGGCCGGTGGGCACCGGTGCGAATGGGATCTTCGGGATGGGCAGGTGCCCGCCGACGACGTAGCGGTGGAAGGAGTCGATGTCGGTGATCAGCCAGCACGGGATGTGCTCGATGCCACCGCGCTGTCCCTCGATCATGGCGTGCGCGAAGTCCATGTAGGGCGCGGCCTCGTTGATGAAGCGTTTCCCGGCGCCGTTGACGATGAACTGGGCGGGCATCATCCGCTCGTTGAGCATGAACTGCAGCCGGCCGTCGGGCCAGCACATGGCCGGGAACCACCAGGCCTCGTCCATCAGATCGGTGGCTGCGCCGACCTTTTCGCCCGCGACGATGCCGTCACCGAGTGATGCTGGGTTGCCGAAGCTCCAGTCGTGCCCTCCGCCGGCGACCTCGGCGACGCGGTCCAGGACCGGCAGTTCCCGGCGCCGCCAGGCCATGTCGTGGTCGAATCCGCCGGAGGCGATGATCACCCCGCCGCGGGCTCCGATGCGCTGGTCGCCGCCGTCGCACTGCACCACCGCGCCGATCACCCTGCCGTCGGCATCGGTGATCAGCTCGGTCATCGGCGAGTTCAGCCACAGCGGCACACCGCGTTCGGCCAGTGCCAGGCGCAGCCGGGCGGCCAGTGACTGGCCGATGGCGGCCATCCGCTCGCCGAGCACCCGGGCCCGGACCATCCGCCAGATCAGTTTGATCAGCACCGCCTTGCCGCGCCAGTTCTGCCGGACCTGGTAGAACAGCCGAAGGTCCTTGGGGCCGAACCAGATACCACGCGGGGCGAGTGCCAGCGGTGCCAGCAGCTCCGATTCCATCGGGCCGAGGTCGCGCAGGTCCATCGCGTCGACGTTGATGGTGCTGCCCAGCGCCGAGCCGCCGGGCAGCTCCGGGTAGTAGTCCGCGTAGCCGGGCTTCCAGACGAATGCCAGCCAGTCGCTGCGGTTCTCCAGGAACTCCATCATCCTCGGTGCGGCGTCGACGTAGGCGCGCAGCCGTTCATCGTCGACCAGTCCGTCGGTGATCTGTTTGAGGTAGCCGAATGTCTCGTCGGGGTCCGGGGTGTATCCGGCCGCCCGCTGCGACGGTGCGCCCGGGACCCAGATGCCGCCGCCGGACAGTGCGGTGGATCCGCCGAAGTGCGCGGCCTTCTCCACCATCAGGGTGTCCAGGCCGGCCGAGTCGGCGGCCAGCGCGGCGGTCATGCCACCGCCTCCGCTGCCGATGACCAGCACGTCGACAACCATGTCGAAGTTCATGCCTTGTCTCCTACGCCGTCTCCTGCGCGCTCCGGTCCTCGCTGCGCTCCTCGCTCGTTCCTCGCTGCGGTGCTCGCTGCGATCCTCACGCACACTCGACTGCGGGTGGTCACACGGGCACCGCCGTTCGGATGGCAAAGCCCGCGATGAGTTCGGGGGCGGGTCGGTAGTAGTGGTTGCCGGTGCGGTAGGGCCCGGCGGTGGCCAGCGCGGCGAACGCCGCCACCCAGGTGCGCACCTCGTGAGCGGAATTGCCCGCTTCGGCGGCGATCCGGTCATTGGTCCAGCCGTCGAAGGCGGCGAGGTTGCCGGTGTCCAGCAGGTCCAGCAGGGCGGCGTCCCAGTCCGGGTTCAGCGGCCGGCACGATCCGGCACCCGCGGCGAATTCCGCGGCGGCGGCCACCACCTGTTGCTGGCGGGCGGTGCGGCCCTCGGGCCCCATCGGTTCGCCGTCGACGATGCGGGCCCGCGCGGCCGCCGGGGCGGAGGCCAGGGTGGGCACCGGTGGGTCGTGCGACAGACCCCCGGAGGCCAGCAGCAGCACCCGCCGATCCAGCCCGGCGAGGAACCCGCCGATCGCCGCCCCGAGTGCGCGAGAGCGGGCGATGGGTCCCAGCGGGATGGCCACCGAATTGATGAACACTGGGATGACGGGCACCGATGCGGCGTCGCCGAACAGCGCCTGCAGCGGTTGGGTGGTGCCGTGGTCGACGTCGATGCCGGCCGAGATCGCCACGTCCACACCGGCGTCGAGCACCGCGGCGGCGCAATCCAGGGCGATGTCCGCGGGGACGGCCAGCGGCCCGGCGTGGCTGCCGTAGTCGCCGACGCCGGAGGCGGCGGTGCCGATGCAGAACGGCGGCATCAGCTTGTAGAAGAACCCGTTGTAATGGTCCGGCGAAAACGCCACCACCAGTTCGGGATCGAAGGCGGTGACGAAGTCGCGCGCCGCACCGATCGCGGCGCCGATGTCATCGAGCAGCTCAGCCGACGGGCCCGGCAGGTTCAGCAGCGGGCTGTGCGACATTGCGCACAGGGCGAGTTGGGGCGGCAATCCGATCACCACCTTCGGCGCCGTCGATCAGAGCCAGCGTGGCGAACAGCCGAGCGGAGTGTTCCGGCGCCAACTGCGCGATGCAGGCTGCTGCGATGCACCGGTCCGGGCGCAGGAACAGCACCGATTCGGCCCGGGTATCGAAGAATTTCTTGAGCGCACCGGTGCGGTCACCGATGACGATCACCTCGCCGGGGTCCACGGCGCCATCGGGGTCCCAGTGCAGTTGGGTGTTGGGCCGCAGGGCGGCGAACGTGGCTCCGGCTGCGCGCCAGCGGGCGAACTCCCCGGGCCCGAGGATCGATTCGGGGTCGTTGTTCCAGCACAGCACGGCGAATCCGGAGCCCAGGACGTCGTCGAGCCGCACGCCGGTGGCGGTGCGGGTGTCGACGGTCGGCTGGATGAACAGCGTGCCGACCACCGAGTCCGGTGCCGGCGGATTGCTGTTGTGCAGCACCGCACCCGCGTCATAGCGCGGCATCGGCTTGAATCGCATCTCCAGCACGTAGCGGCGCAGCGCCGGCAGGATCGCCGCGGCGCGGATCAGTCCGTCGCGCAGTCGGGCGACGGTGCGGTTGGTCGGCGAGATGACCCGGCCGACCATGGTGGACAGGTCGATCATCGCGCGGGCGTGCTTGCGGCGCTCGACGTCGTAGCTGTCCAACAGCCGGTCTTCGGCGCGGCCGTTGACCACGGCGGCCAGTTTCCACCCGAGGTTGAACGCATCGCGGATGCCACTGTTGTAGCCCTGGCCCTGCCAGACCGGCATCAGGTGCGCGGCGTCGCCGGCCAGCAGCAGCCGACCGTGCCGGAACGATCCGGCGATGCGGGAGTGGTGGGTGTAGAGGCGGTGTCGGATGATATCGACACGGTCGGGATGCGGGACGAAGGTGGACAGCAGCCGGGTGACGAACGCCGGGTCACAGGCCTGCTCGTCGGTCTCGTCGGCGTGGATCATGAACTCGAAGCGCCGGATTCCGTGCGCGATCGAGATCGACGCGTACGGCCGGTCGGGGTCGGCCCCGACCTCGCTGTTGGGGTGCCCGAGCGGGTCGTTGGCGACGTCGATGACCAGCCAGCGGGTCGAGGACGTGGTGCCCTCGAAGCTGACGCCCATCAGGTGCCGGGTGGTGCTGCGGCCGCCGTCGCAGCCCACCAGGTAGGCCGCGCGCAGGGCGGTCCCGTCCGCCAGGGTGACGGTGACGCCGTCGGCGTCTTGGGCGGCCGCCGACATCCGGGATCCCCAGCGCACCCTCACCTGGTCGAATCGGTCCAGGCCGCGGCACAGTTCGGCGTCGACCAGCGGCTGGACGAACCCGTTGCGCTTGGGCCAGCCGAAGCGGGCGTCCGGCGGTGCCATCTCCACCAGCAGTTTTCGGTTGGAGTCGGTGAATCGCAGGATCTGGTTGGGCACGGTGTGTGGGAGCACCGCGTCGATCAGGCCGATGGACTGGAAGGCGCGCATCGATTCGTCGTCGAGACCCACCCCGCGCGGGTAGTCGATGAGGGCGTCGCGTTCCTCCAGGATCACCGTGCGAACACCCTGTGCGCCAAGAATATTGGCCAGCGTCAGACCGACCGGGCCGGCGCCGACGATGACGACGTCCACCTGTTCTGTCGTGACGGGCAGCGACATCCCTCAGCGCCCCAGCAGGAAGTCGATGTGCAGCCGGTTGAATGCGTCCGGGTCTTCGTACTGCGGCCAGTGTCCGCAGTCGGGCATCACCACGAACTTCGCGCCGGGGATCATCTCCGAGATGCGCCGGCCCTCGCTGACGTCGGCGGTCGGGTCGTCGGAGGTCCACAGCACCAGTGTCGGTGCGGTGATGGAGCCGTATTCCTTGGGGCCCAACAGGTTGCGCGCTCGGATGACGGGATCCTGCAGTGCCATGATGTCGCTCATCGCGGCGACGAATCCGGGCTGTTGGTAGACGTGCCGGCGGCTGGCGACGATGTCGTCGTAGTCCTTGGTCTTGTCGGCCATCAGCCATTTGATCCGGGCGGATACGGTCTCCCAGGACGGGTCCTCGGCGGCGGCCATCGATAGCGTGATGATCCGCTTCATCACCTCGGGGTCGGCCTGGGAGCCGCCGGCGGTGTTGAGCACCAGCCGGACGATCCGATCGGGGTGGTCGACGGCGGCGCGGGCCGCCACCCAGCCGCCGAGGGATTCCCCGGACAGGTAGACCCGATCGGCGCCGATGGTGTCGAAGAATGTCGTCAGGTGGTCGACGTAGTGCGAAACCTCAAGTGGGTGACCGGGCTTGTCGGTGTAGCCGTGGCCGAGCATGTCGATGGACCAGGTGCTGAAGTGTTCCGAATGCGCCGCGAGGTTGCGTACGTAGGCCTCGGCGTGGCCGCCGCTGCCGTGCAGCAGCACCAGGGCGGGCAGGGCCGGGTCACCGGCCTGCAGGTAGCGGGTGCGCACGCCGCCGACGTCGAGGTAGCCCTGGGAGAACGAAACGCCCTGCAGATCGCTCCAGATGCTCTCGAACTCGGCCACGGGACCCCTTTCTACATGCGATAATACCGTTCTCACTTATTGATAACACAGATCTCTTTTTCAGAATCGAGATTGTGCTAAAATCGCACATATATGTGCAATATATATAGAGCATTGCTTCCGCGGTGACGACTGTCAAGGGTGGACGGGATCCACAGGAGCGAAACGGCGCACCGGGCTCACAGACCCTGGCCCGCGGCCTGTCCGCATTGCAGGCGGTCGCCGACGCCCGGGACGGGCTGAGCATCCAGCAGGTCGCCGATCAGATCGGCGTGCACCGCACCATCGCCTACCGACTGCTGGCGACCCTGGCGCAGTTCGGCCTGGTCACCAAGGGTGAGGATGGCCGCTACCGGCCCGGCGCCGGGCTTGCGGTGCTCGGCGCCTCGTTCGACAACAACGTGCGCCAGCTGTGCCTGCCGACCCTGCGCGAGCTAGCCGACGAACTCGGCGCCACGGTGTCTCTGCTGGTGGCCGAGGGTGATCAGCAGGTGGCGATCGCCGTCATCGTGCCCACCCACGTCCCCTACCGGCTGTCCTTTCATGAGGGCAGCCGATACGGGCTCGACCGCGGCGCCGCCGGCGTCGCACTGCTGGCCGGGATGCCCGCGCGCCCCGGTGAGCGCGACCTGGTGACCGCGACCCGCGAGCGCGGCTGGGTGATCACCCACGGCGAGATCGAACCGAATACCTACGGCCTGGCGGTGCCGGTCCCGCGCGACCGGCCCGCCCCGCCGACCTGTATCAACCTCATCTCCCACCGCGAGGACGTCCTGATTCGCGGCCGCAAGGCGGTTCAGGCCGCCGCACACACCTTGGCCGGCATCCTGGCCGGCCCACAGCACAGTTGACGAAGGGAACACCGTGAGTGCCAACACCGAGATCGCCTGGGACCGCCAGACCGACGTCGTCGTCCTGGGCACCGGCGGCGCCGGCCTGACCGCGGCCCTGGCCGCATCCGTCGCCGGAGCCGAGGTCGAGGTCTTCGAGCGTGCGGAGACCGTCGGCGGAACCACCGCCGTCTCCGGGGGCATCGCCTGGATCCCCGCGCACAACCGCAGCCCGGACGGTGAGCTGAGCGTCGCCGACGCGATGGCCTACCTGCGGGCCCAGTCCTTCGGTGCCATGGACGACGAGCTGGTGGAGACTTTCGTGCGCACCGGCCCGGTCATGCTGGACTTCGTCGAGGCCAACAGCGACGTGCGGTTCGAGATCGCCACCGGGTTCCCCGACTACAAGCCGGAGCTGCCCGGCGGCCGACCCGGCGGCGGCCGGTCGCTGGGCCCGGCACCGTATGACCTGGAGCGGGTTCCGGAATTCAAGGACCGGATCACGTCGTTCCCGGCGGACTTCTCCAATGTCGGGATTGACGCCGAGACCCGGGCGCGGTTGCACGCCGACATCGGCGCCGACGCCGACCTGGTGGTGGCCGGCGCGGCGTTGATCGGTGGTCTGCTGCGCGGCGTGCTCGACCGCGGCGTCACCGTGCAGACCGGCGCCCGGGGCATCGAGCTGCTGACCGAGGGCGGCCAGATCGTCGGGGTGCGGGTCGCCGTCGGCGACGACGTCGTGACCGTGCGCGCGCGCCGCGGCGTGGTGCTGGCCAACGGGGGGTTCGAATGGGACCCCCGGCTGGTCGAGGCATTCCTGCGCGGGCCCATGCACGGCCCGGTGTCACCGCCGGCCAACACCGGCGACGCGCTGCGAATGGCCATGGCGCACGGCGCGGACCTGGCGAACATGGGTGAGGCGTGGTGGGTGCCGGTGATCCAGATTCCCGGCGACACCATCGACGGCCACCAGCGCAGTCGCAGCGTCCGATTGGAGCGCACCCGGCCGCGCAGCATCATCGTCAACACCGCCGGCAAGCGGTTCGTCAACGAGGCCAGCGACTACAACTCGATGTCCGGGGCGTTCCAGTACCTGCACCCGCGCGAGGGCTACGTCAACGACCCGTCCTGGATCGTGTTCGACGCCGGCCACCTGAAAAAGTACGGCTTCCTCGGTGTGGAACCCGGCGGTGCGCCACTGGACTGGTTCAACGAATCGGCCGATCTGGGCGAACTGGCCGCCAAAATGGGCGTCGACGCCGACGGGCTGGCTGCCACGGTTGCCGCGTGGAACGCCGAGACTACCGGTGAGGATCCGCGCGATCCGGAGTTCGGCCGGGGCGCCAGCGCCTACGACGGGTACTGGGGTGACCCCGAGGCGCCCACGCCGGCCGGTCAGACCCTCGGGCCGCTGGACACCCCGCCGTACTACGCGGTTCCGGTGGCGATCGGGGCGATGGGCACCAAGGGCGGACCGCGCACCGACGGCGACGGGCGGGTGCGCCACGTCACCGGACCGGTCATCCCCGGCCTGTACGCGGCGGGTAATGCGATGGCCGGGGTGACCGGCCGCGCCTACGGCGGTGCCGGCGGAACCATCGGCCCCGCCATGGTTTTCGGCTTCCGGGCCGGCCATCACGCGGCGACGGGAACCCCGGCCGCCACCGTGTGACCCACGCCCGGGTCACCCCGGATGGGCATCCCCGGCGCGGTTCGGCGCTACCCTCACTGTCATGGCGTCATCGGACGGGTCGACCCGCGAGAGCAAGCGGCTGGCGACCCGGGAACGGTTGCTGGGTGCGGCAATCGCCGAGTTCAAGCGTTCCGGGATGGCCGATGCCGATGTCGCGGCGATCGTTTCGGCGGCGGGCGTCGCGCACGGCACGTTCTTCTTCCACTTCCCCACCAAGGAACACGTGCTGCTGGAGTTGGAGCAGCGCGAGGAGGACCGGATCGCCCGGGCCTACGACCGGTTCCTGGCCAAGCCGCACACCCTGGAGGCCGCGCTGCGCGAGGCGCTGCGCCTGGTGCTCGGGCTGGAACGCCGGCTCGGCAACCCGCTGTTCAAGGACTTTCTGGCGCTGCACTTTTCGCAGACCCGGCCGCCGGCCACCGACGACCAGACCCATCCGGTGATCGCCGGGGTGGCCGGCGAGATCGAGGCGGCTCAGCGGCGTGGTGAGGTCGATGCCGCGGTCACGCCGTGGAACAGCGCGGTGTTCTACCTGCTGGGTTTCTACGCGCTGCTGATCACCACCAACGACTGGCCGATCCGCGACGCCCTGCTGGAGGACTTCGTCGCGCGCACGCTGCACGGCCTGCAGGCCTGTTCGGTCAGCGTCAAACCCTGACCGACTCGATCCGACACCCAACTCGTCCGGTGTGCTTGCGCGCCGACTTTCAATGACTATAGTCAGTCAAATGTTCGCCGGACGCGCCCCCGGGGCGCCGCTGTCACCGTCGGCGTCCACCGGCGCGGCCGTGTTCGGCACAGCCGAACACGACGAGGCCTCGCGGCTCGCGCAGCGCCGGGCGGACCAGTGGATGATCGGCGGCTCGCTGCTGATCGGCAGCGCCGTACTGGGGATCTTCGGGCTGCCGCTGTTCCTGCGCGGCATGTGGCTGCAACGGCGAGCCCAGCGCGCGGGTCTCGCCGTACGGCCGATGATCGTCACCCTGCTCGGCTACCTGGTCATCATCGACGCCGCGATCAACGCGATGGGCTGGGCGCTGGACCTGGTCGGCAACCACAGCCTGCTGGCCCGGGTGCTGCTGACCGGCTGGGGAAACATGTTCGACGCCGGGTACTTCTGGCACTTCAACGAACTGTGGGTGGGCGGGGCCGCCGGACCCGGCGAGAAGTCCTGGGAGGCCGCCCTCATCCTCACCGTCTTCACCATGCGAATCGCGGCGGCCATCGGGTTCCTGCAGATGAAGCGGTGGGGCCAACAGTGGATGATCGTCACCTGCTGGATGGGCGTGGTCATCTGGTGCGGCTACGTGTTCAACATGACCATGTACGCCGACGTCCGCTACGCCGGCGTCATCTTCCCCGTCATCGGCTGGTGGCTCTACGACATCTTCTACATCACCCCCTTCCTCGCCATCCCCTACCTGCACACCGTCAACCGCGAAATCTTCACCGACTGACCCCCACTTACTGACTCCTGTCAGCGTCGCCAGTTCGCTGCCGGCGCACCCCACCACCGAGGAGGACCGATGTTCTGGGAAATCTGCCGCTATCTCGCGGCCTGGGGCGGAACGGCCCTGATCATCTGGTTCTGGTACTGGATGTTCTCCTCCATCGGCACGTTCTGAGCCGCCCGTGCCCGACAACGACGCGTCCTTCCTGGAACGCAGCGCCGCCCTGACGGCCGTCGCGCTGAGCGACGGCCGTCGCGACGGCGTGCGGCTGATCACCGGGGAACAGCGGAGTTTCGGTCTCAACGCGGCATTGAGTCTGGTCCAGGTGCCGTACCCGCCCGCCGGAGCGGGCTGGACCCGCCGGTCGGTCACCGCCGGGGTGGCGCTGCAGTGCTCACCGTCCAAGGACGCGGTGGTGGGATTCCGGCTGGGCGAACTGTCCGCCCGGGAGCTACGCGCCCTGACCCTGGTGGAAGCCCGGGTGGCGCTCGGCTGGATCGGTGGCCGCTGGCCCGGCCTGGTCGGCGAGATCGCGCGCCTGCTACCGGAGTTGACCGCGGCCGAGCCCGAGATGACCGGCCAGGAGATGCTGCGCCGCGCCGTCGAGCTGGCCCGCGAGCCCGGCACCCTGGTCGTCGACCCGCTGCTGGGTTGCCTACCCGTGGCGCACACCGCCCCCGCCGGTTTCACCGAGGCGCTGCGCCGCCGGTTCGGCAGGCTGCCGTGGACCAGCAACCAGAAGCGGTTGCCCCGGCCGTATTCGGTGCCGGTCGGCGGTGACGGCGGGGTCCGCAATCCCAACCTGCCGCCGCCGAGCCGGCCGCAGGACGACGAGCTCGACGCCACCCCCGCGCACCGGCCCGGTATCCCCTACCCGGAGTGGAACGCGTGGACGAACTCTTTCCTGCGCGACCACGTCGCCGTGCTGGAATACCCGCGGCCACCGCACATCCGCCCGGAGACCCCGGCCTCGGCGGATCTGCGCGCCTGGTTCACCGAGCACACCCACCGCGCCATGGTCGATCACCGCGACGACGGCTCCGACCTCGACGTGGCCGCCTACGTCGAGCACCGCATCGACCTCGCCTCGGGGGAGGCCATGGAGCCGCGGGTGTTCCGCGAGCTGCTGCCGAGTCGCCGGGACGTCACCACCGCGCTGCTGCTCGACGGCAGCTCGTCGCTCGGGGTGCACGGCGGCCGGATCTTCGCCCTCGAACTGGCCTGCGCCGACGCGCTGTCCCGGGCGATGTCCGCGGCCCGCGAGCGGCACGGCATCTTCGTCTTCACCGGCAACACCCGGCACCGGGTGGAAGTCCAGTGCCTGAAAGACTTCGAGGACCGCCGGTTCGTCCCGCCGAGCGCGGCCGGCCTGGTCACCGGCGGCTACACCCGCCTGGGTGCACCGCTACGGCACCTCACTCGCCGCCTGCTCGACCAGCCGTCGCAGCGGCGGCTGCTGATCGTCATCGGCGACGGGCTGATCTCCGACGAGGGATACGAGGGCCGCTACGCGTGGGCCGATGCCGCGCATGCGGTGGACGAGGCCCACGACGCCGGGGTGTCGGTCTACTACGTCGGCGTCGGGCCGACCCGGGTCGATCCGCTGCCCGAGGTGTTCGGACCCCGTCGGTCACAACGCATCCGCCGGGTCGAGGAACTGCCCCGGGTGCTCGCCCACGTGCACCGCGAACTGGTCGCCGTCTGAACGCCCGCCACACCACCAAGGAGATCCGTGAACACCCAGAACTACCTGGCCGGCGGCAACGAAGTCCGGCTGTTCGAGCAGGCGCAGGGACGCCGGCTGCCGGTGATGCTGACCGGGCCCACCGGCTGCGGGAAGACCCGCCTGGTCGAGCACATGGGTTCGCTGCTGGGGCTCCCGGTGGTCACCATCAGCTGCCACGACGACCTGACCAGCTCGGACCTGGTGGGCCGGTTCATGGTCACCGGCGGCGACGTGGTGTGGACCGACGGGCCGCTGACCCGCGCGGTCAAGGCCGGTGCCATCTGTTATCTCGACGAGGTGGTGGAGTCCCGCCACGATTCGCTGGCGATCCTGCATTCGCTGACCGACCACCGGCGCACGCTCTACCTGGACCGGGCCGGCGAGGAGGTGAAAGCACCGGAGAGCTTCATGCTGGTGTGTTCCTACAACCCGGCCTACCGCAGCTCCCTCAAGGAGCTCAAACCGTCGTTCCGGCAGCGGTTCGTGACGGTGCCGATGGGCTATCTGCCGCCCGAGGGCGAGGCGGAGGTGATCGTCGCCGAGACCGGTGTCGACGCCGATGTCGCGGCGCGCCTGGTCGGCTGCGCGACGGCGATCCGCAACTCCGATGCGGCGTTCCATTTCGAGCCGCCGTCGACCCGGGTGCTGGTGACCGCCGCCGATCTGATCGTCGCCGGCGCGACCGAGCACGAGGCCGTCGAGGCTGCGGTGCTGGCGCCGCTGAGCACCGACGGCGCGATCAACGAGGGCCTGCGCGAAATCGCCGCGGCGTGCCTGATGTCCGACGAAAGGGAGATCCGATGAATGAGCAGGATCGAAAGCGCAAGCACGCGTTGATCGTTCTGCAGCTGGTGGTCTACGGCTATCTGGCGATCATGTTCGGCATCCAGCTGTACATGTCGTTCGCCCGCGGCTGGTGGGACCTGTGAGCTCCCCCGCGCCCCTGGCCACGGTGGGCGCCGACGAGCACGACGAGGCCTCCCGGCTCGCCCAGCGCCGCGCCGACAAGTGGATGATCGCCGGCGCCCTGGGCATGGGCATGTGGATCCCGGGGCTGATCGGCTTCCCGATCTTCATGCGCGGGGTGTGGCTGCAGCGTCAGGCCCAGCGCGCCGGACTGTCGGTGCGCCCGATGATCGTCACCCTGATCGGCTATCTGGTGCTGATCGACGGTGCGCTCAACAGCCTGGGCTGGGCGCTGGACCTGGTGGCCAATCACACCCTGATCAACCGGGTGCTGATGGTGGGCTGGGGCAACATGTTCGACGCCGGCTACTTCTGGCACTACAACGAGTTGTGGATCGGCGGCTCGGCCGGGCCCGGCGAGAAGAGCTATGTGGCCGGGCTGATCCTCACGGTCTTCGCCATGCGCTGCGCGGCGGCCATCGGGTTCCTGCAGATGAAGCGGTGGGGCCAACAGTGGATGATCGTCACCTGCTGGATGGGAGTGGTCATCTGGTGCGCCTATGTGTTCAACATGACCATGTACGCCGACGTCCGCTACGCCGGCGTCATCTTCCCCGTCATCGGCTGGTGGCTCTACGACATCTTCTACATCACCCCCTTCCTCGCCATCCCCTACCTGCACACCGTCAACCGCGAAATCTTCACCGACTGAACGGAGTTCACCATGACGACAACACCGGTCGGGTCCGCCAGCGGCGATTCTTCCGACACCGACGCCACGCTGCCACCGGGCACCGCCCCGTACTACGCGCGCATGCACCGCTGGATCCAACGCGCGGTGCTGGTGTGCCTGGTCGCCCTGGTCATCGAGGGCGGCTTCACCCTGCCGTTCATGGCGGTCTACTACGGCTATCCCACGCTGAGTCTCACCGAGATCTGCAGCGAGCTGCTCAAGGTCCGCTATTCCAACGACGAGTTGGAGTGCCAATATCCGTACCCGCCGTTCGGGCCGCCCGAGGGTGCCGCGGGCAAGGCCACCGCCCAGGACGACTGGGGCATCCAGCCGGTGCCCAAGTACCACCGGCTGGGTTTCCGCGAGCTGGTGCGGATCCACGAGGAAAGGATCCAGAAGCAGCAGGCCGACGGGAAGTAGGCGTCGGGTTCAGTCGAGGGTGGACCTATCGTCGGCGGCGGGCCTCGTGCTCGCAGAACTACACTGCTCGCCGAACCCGCCGGCGACCATCTGGCGAACCTTGTACTTCTGCACCTTGCCGCTGGCGGTGCGCGGGAAGTCGCCGACCGCCACCAGTTGCTCGGGCCACTTCTGCCGAGCCATCCCGACGGACTCGAAATGCGCACGCACATCCTCGATTCCGGGCAGGTCGTGACCGGCGAGCATGCGCAGCACGGCGGTCGCGTGCTCGCCGTAGCGTGGGTCGGGGGTGGCGACGACCACCGCCTCCGCGATGCCCGGCATCCCCAGCAGGGCCTCCTCGACCTCGACGGCGCTGATGTTCTCACCGCCGCGGATGATGACGTCGGACAAACGGTCAGTGATGGTGAGGTAGCCGTCGTCGTCGAAGACCCCGACGTCGCCGGTGTGGTACCAGCCGTCGGAGTCGAATGCCCGGGCGGTCAGCGCGTCGTCGGTGTAGCCCAGGCACAGATCGGGCCCGCGGGAACAGATCTCACCGTCGGGGGCCAGCCGGATCTCCACACCGGAGAGGGCGCAGCCGTCGGTGTAGAGCCGCTTGTCGGCCGGCGCGTCCCACCGCGACCCGGTGATCGACGGGTGCTCGGTGCTGCCGTAGGACCGGAAGACGTTGATGCCCAGGCCATCCAGCCGCTCGGTGACCGCGACCGGCACCGTCGATCCGCCCAGCCCGACCGTCTGCACGCCGGCCAGATGCTCGGTGGTGAAGTCGGGATGCTCCAGCAGGCTGGTGACGAAGTACGGCGGCCCGCCGCCGATGGCCAGATCGTCGCTTTTCATCAGGGCCAGCGCCAGCCCGGGATCCCAGACGTCGGTCAGGTTGATCGGCGCGCCGGACAGCACCGGCATCAGCAACGCTCCGACCATGCCGATGAAATGCCCGACCGGGGTGGCGGTCAACAGCTTTCCGGGCTTGTCCCGGTTCTGCCCGACCAGCTGATGGGTTTCGTGCACCAGCGAACGGTGGCTGTGGATCACACCTTTGGGCACGCTGGTGGTGCCCGAGGTGTAGGCGATCAGCGTCGGAGCCGCGGGGTCGACGGCCGCCACCCCGGCCATCGGCTCCTCTGCCAGCAGCTCGTCGAAGTCCCGGCCGACCACGCCGACGATCGGCACGTCGGCGCAGATGTCCGGCTCGAACGTCATCCGCCCGAACGATTCCGCGGTGATGAACACCTTCGGTCGGGCGTCGCCCAGGATGTGGCTGAGTTCTTTGCGTCCGTAGAAATGCACGATCGGCACCACGACGGCGCCCAGCAGCGCCGAGGCCCAGAAGGTGGCCGCCGCCTCCATCCAGTTGGGCAGCTGCATGGCCACCACGTCACCGGGTCCGACGCCCCGGTCGCGCAAACCGGCGGCCAGCCGGCGCGCGGAGGCCTCGACATCGGTGAACGTCCCGCTGTACGGCCGCACCGCCGAGTGCACCCGGAACTGCGCGTCGGGGGCTGCCGCGAGGCCTCGGGCCAGCAGGTCGCCAAGGGTGTCGGCGGTCCACCAGCCCTCGTCGTAGTACCGCTGAACCAGCTCGGCCGGGATCGTTCGCATGCTCGGTCACACCTCCGTTCTCAAGTGAGGATATTATTCTCCGATGACGAGAATGCCAATCTCATCCACGTGCCGTACAGATCCCGGTTCCGGCGTGCCGGGGCCCGTTCTCGTTCTATAGTCAGCCGAGCAATCCCGGCGGTGTGGAGGACGCAGTGAAATCGGTAGTAATGGGGGCGGCGGTGGCCACGGCGATGGCCTCGATCGCGCTGGCACCCCCGGCGTCGGCCATGGAGTACGGGAACTACAACCTGATCATCCCGGACCGCCGCGACTTCCACACCTGGATCCTGTCGGCGACCATGCCGTGCCGCGACGGGAACAACCAGAAGATCTGGACCTGCATCGATGCCATGCTGGTACCGCAGCCGGTGGCCAAGGCGGTCTACTCCCACTCCAAGATCCAGATAGACGGCAGCACCTACAGCATGACCGTCGACGATCCATTCGGACTGCGCTGCGGCGACATCTACTACGGCCCGACGGTGCCCACCCACGACGTCTACACCTGGGACGGCAACACCCGCGCCGGCCAGATGGTCTCGACCTTCGACGAGGGCTGCGACGGCGCCCCTGGCGGCAGTCTGACTTACCCGTTCACCCTGGAGAGGATGTGAGGATGCGCGGGACGTTCGGTCGAACCCTGTTGGCGGCGCTGCTGTTCGGTGGGGCCTGCCTGACCGCCGTCCCGGCGCTGGCCGACGACGACGATCCGCCGGCCGCCGACGACGCCCCGCCGCCCCCGCCGGCGCACACGGTGAAGTACACGGTCACCTCGGACAACCCGGTCTGGTCCTACATCTACTACCGGGACATTGAGCCGGCGGTGTTCTCCGACTACAGCCACAACCCCTACCAGTTCACCCCGCGCGCCGACGTCGATCTGGGACCCGGCAAGCCATGGGTGTTGGAGACCCGGCTCAACGACCCCAACACCTGGGCGATGGTGACCGTGCAGAGCGGCGAGGACGTGTCCTTTCCGCCGAACACCACCTTCCGCTGCGAGCTGGCCATCGACGGCGTGGTGGTGAAGAAGAACAGCGGCCCCAAGGGCGCTGTCTGCTCCGTGCGCAACTGGTACTGAACCACAGCAGGTAGCACGCGAATGGGGACCGGCCACAAGCCGATCCCCATTCGATAGACGTGCTCAGAATCGCTCAGGTGTCGCCACGCACCCAGACGGTCTTACCGTCGATGGCCTGGCAGTACAAGAACAGACCGTCCGGCGCCTGGGCGACGGAGAACTCGTTCCCCAGGCAGGTGCTGCCGAGGTCCCGGATGCCCAGCATCGGTGGTGAGCGGAACCAGCGCGGCTCGTACCGGCGCGGCGAGCCGCAGAAAACCAAGCGGCCCTCGTTGATCGACGGCCCGGCCACTGCGGTCCCGAAAACGTAATAGGTGGTGTTGTCGCAATTGCTGCCCAGCACCACCCCGGGGGTGATACCCGGAGTGCAGAACGCATCATTGCAATGCTCGGGGCCGGCACCGGCCGCCGGTGCGGTCAGCAGTCCGGCGGCTAACATCGACACGCCGATCGATATCGCATACGGGGCGCCGGCCCCCTCGGTCACACGCACGTCCACCACTTTCGCACAGCATGAGAATACCGTTATCGGTTTCTGCGAAGATCGACAGTGGCAGAACATATCCAGGAGGTCGCCATGCCGGAAGTCCCCCCCGCCGACGACGCGTCGCGCGAGCCGGACGCCGAGCAGCCCGCCGGTCTCAGCGCTCGCGAAGAAGCCGAGCGCGCAGCCACCGAGGCGGCCGAGCGGGCCCGGGCCGCCCGCGAGCGTGCCGAGGCGTTGCGCCGACTAGCCGAACAGACGCTGGCCGCCGCCGAACGCCGCGGTGGCGGACCGTTACTGGACCCCGAAACCGCGGCCGCCGCACCGGCCGCCGAGCGTCGCCGGCTGCCCTGGCGGCCGGTGGCCGCCGGATTCGCCGCCCTGGCCGTGACCGGACTGACGGCCGCAGCGGGAGCCATGTTCTGGACCCATCGCGTCGCCGATACCCGCGCGCAGCGGGTCGCCGAGTACACCGCTATCGCGCGCCAGGGCGTCATCAACCTGATGTCGCTGGACTACAACGACGCCAAGGGCAGCGTAGCGCGCATCCTGGACAGTTCCACCGGTCGACTGCACGACCAGTACGCCGAACATGCCGACGCCCTGGCGGAGAATCTGCAGAAGTCCAAAATCGTCACCGTGGTGACCATCGGCGTGGTGGCGGTGGAAACACTGTCGCCAGATTCCGCAGTGGTACTGGTGTCCACCAAGTCACAGGCCACCAACGTCAAGGACGGCCGCCTGGAGCCGGAGGACTTCCGCATCGCGGTCACGCTGCAGCGCGACGGCGGCCAGATGAAGATCGCCGACCTGGATTTCATCTGAACCCGCCGCCGGGAATCAACCCATTGCCCGTCGGCAGTCCCCGAGCCAATGTTATTCTGCGACTTTGCGAATAGAATTCTCTCTCGCACGGAGGTGTATGGACATGCCGGCCAGCAGAACCGCTTCCGCCGCCACCCTGGCGGCGGTGGCGCTGACCGCCGGGCTGTTGACCGCCGCACCCGCCGGCGCCGAACCAAACGGCATTAACGGCCGCTTCGCCGTCAACTCCAACGGCGAATTCGCCAAGATCAACGAGCGCTACGAAAACCAGCCCAGCGAGCGCGAAGACTGGACCGTCAGCACCCAGTGTTCGGCGCCGAGCATGTGCACCGGCACCGTCGTCAGCACCGCGGGCTGGACCGCGCCGATCTACACCATCAACGGACTGTGGCTGGTCAAGCGGGCAATTCCGAACTGGCGGTACTGCGAAGACGGGGTGCCGATCGACGGACTCAAGACGTACAAGATCTACCCCGTGGCCCGCGACGGTAGCTATGACGCCTTCTATTCCAGCGGGGAGTTCGCAGGTGAGAACTACACGCTGGGCCCGAGCGGAGCCTGCGGCCGCAACCAGCCGACCGCCATCCGGATGCCGTTCTACATGCGCAAGATCTAGTTCCGTCCCGCGGAATCGAGAATGGCCGACCCTCAGGGTCGGCCATTCTCGTTGTGTCACCGGGCCGGCGGGCCCGACACGATCAGGTCGGCATGAGATCCTGCCAGGACTTCGGCTGGGCGACCAGGTTGGCCTGCTGGTAGAGCTGACGATCCGAGCCCATGTACTCGCCGTTACGCGGGTCGTACTGGGCCACCCGCACCGACGGTCCCGACGGGGCGGCACCGTTATAGGCCGACGGTGCAACGTAGGGCGCGCCCTCCCCCATCATCGGAACCTGTTGTACCGGACCGATTCCGGGCACCGTCGGCAACTCGGTGTTCTTGGGCATTTCGGTCGGCGGCAGCGGCGCGGTACCCGGGTTCGCGTCCGGGGGCAGGCCTGGCGTCGTGCCCGCCGGCGGCTCGAGAAACGTCGGCTGACCCGGCAGCATCGGGCCGGGGCCCATACCGGGGAACCGGGCAGGTGGCTGCGGCTCCGGCTGGGCGCCCTGTGGCCGGTCGGTCATCCCGGCCGGCAGCGGCGTACCCTCCACCGGCCCATAGATATTCGAGTCCGGTGTCGCGCGCGAGTCCACCGGGACGCCCTGTGAGATCAGGTTGGGGTCCAGGGGGTAGGGCCCGAGAATGTGCGGACGTTGCGCCAGCGGCTGGAAGCCCTGCGGGTCGTCGCAGAGCTCGACCGTCGGCGCCCGCTTGCCGGGATGCTCCATGCACGGGTAGTTGCGCGCTCCGCGGACCGCGATCGGGGAATCCTGCGGCAGCTTGCAGTACAGATTGTCCGGGGTGTCCATCTCGGAGGTGTCCTCCGGGCTGCGCCAGGCCGACGGCGGCAGGAAGCCCACGGTGCACGGCTGCGGATCACCGATGCCCAGCGAGAAGTCACCGTTGGGCACACCGGCGGGGTTGTTGACCATCATCCCGTAGGTCTGATACTGCGAGACGTACGCCGGCAGCAGCACCAGCAGCTGTTCCAGCGAGGCATGGTAGGCGACGCCGATCTGGCCGATGGTGCTCAGGTTCGCCAGCAGCACCGGAAGCGTCGGTTTGATCTGGTTCAGCAGGCTGCCGGTCTCCTGGGCGAATCCCGGGCCGTTGCGCAGCAGTCCCCGGACGTCGCCGTCGTTCTTGGCGACCTGCCCGGTGATGCCGGCCAGGCTGCGGCTCCACACCCGCATCGAGTCGGTGGTCTGCGCCTGGGCCGCCAGGAACGGCACCGAATCATCAACCAGCGCACGGGTCTTGTCCGAGATTCGGTTCGCCTCGCCGGTGATCTTCGACGCCGAGTCCAGCATCGAGGCGAAGTCGTAGCCGGTCCCGTTGAACGCCTGGTAGGTCTCGTCGAGCAGCTGGCTGAGCTTGTCCTTGGGAATGGTGTCGACCAGCGCGCTGAGCTTGTCGAGCATCGGCCCAACCGGCTGCGGAATGCTCACCCGCTCCCGGGGGATCACCGAACCGCTGGTGAGGTAGGGCCCGGAGTTGGTGTTGGGCAACAGATCCACGTACTGCTCACCCACCGCCGACATGCTTTTGACCTCGGCCTGCAGATCCGCCGGCACCTTGGGCGAGCGGTCCAGCGACAGCGTTGCCTTCGCCCCGGTGTCGGTCAGGTCCACCGCGGTGACCTTGCCGATCTGCACGCCGCGGTAGGTGACGTTGCTGAACTGGTACAGCCCACCGGTTTCCGGCAGATCCATGGTGACCGTCACCCGGCCGATACCCAACAGTGTCGGCAGTTGCATGTAGGTGAACAGCATGACGGCCACACCCACCATCGAGGCGATGGTGAACAGGATCAGCTGAGTCCTGACGAAACGAGTGAGCATCAGCCACCATTCCCGTACGGTCCGGCAAAGATCGAGTCACCGGTCGCCGGAGTGGCGGTCGGCACCAGTCCGCCGAGCACCGGCGCCCCCGGAACCACCGGCAGCAACGGCCCGGTACTGGCCATCGTCTGCGCCTGCGCCGGTGCCACCTCGGCCGCGCCACCCGTCGTCGCCGACGTGGGATTCGCCGGCGTGGAATTGGGCGGAAGCGGTGTTACCCCGGTTCGCAGCGGATCGTAGGTGTAGTTCAGGAAGGCCGGATCACCGATCGTCGGCACATGACCGGTGGCCTGGTCCTCCCAACGGGTGCCCAGCATCATGCTGCGCTTGAACCGCGGAACCGAGAAGTCGAAAACCGCGTACAAGTTCATGAAGTCGCCGCGGATCGCCCGGTCGATGAAGCTCTGGGTGAACGGGAAATGGCCGATGTACTCCACAATCTGCGGCAGTTCCGGTCCGACGTTGGCCAGTGCGTCCAGTGCGGGGACCAGGTTCGACAGGTTGCGGACCAGATCGGCTTGGGACTCCGCGGCGAACTGATGCGTGGTCTGGCCGAAGGTGCCGAGCTTCTGCAATGCGGTGACGAACTGCGGCCGTTCCTTGATCAGCACGTCCAGGGCCGGCGGGATCTTCACCAGCGCCTGGGAGATCACGTCACGCTGACCGGCGAAGGTGGACGCCAACTTGTCCAGCGACCGGATGGAGCTGACCAGGTTGTTGCTCTGGGCGTCCATCACGCCGACGAAATCATCGAGGCGGGTGAGCAACTGCCGGAACTCACCTTCGCGGCCGTTCATCGCGACGCTGAAGTTGTGGATCACGTCGCCGATCTGCCCCAGTCCACCGCCGTTGACCACCGTCGCCAGTGACGACAGCGTCCGCTCGGTGGTCGGATAGGTCGAGGAGTTGTTCAGCTCGATGGTCGCGCCGGGTGCCAGCGCCCCGGACGCCGGCTGGCCCAGCGGGGTGTTCAGCGCCAGGTGCATGGACCCCAGCAGGCTGGTCTGGCCCACGCTGGCAACGACATTGGCCGGCACCGCGATGTCCGGCTTGACCGAGAACTCGACATCGGCGTGCCAGTTCTTCACGCTCATCTTACGGACGCTGCCGACCACCACGTCGTTGAGCATCACCGGCGAATTCGGTTCCAGCGTCGCGACATTGCCGATTTCAACGTGGTACACCAGCGCATCGGGACCGCGGCCCACCGCGCCGGGCAGCGGCAGCGAGTTGACCCCCTGGAATGCACAGCCGCTGGTGCTCACCGCGACGATGCTGCCCGCCGCGATGGCCAGCCGCGTGCGGTTCATGGCACCCCTTTTCACGGACTTGGCGTTCACTGGCCACCGCCCGGGTTGAGCAGCGCCGGAACCGAATTCGGCTGGGAATAGACCGACGCCGGCACATTGGGCGGAGAGTACGGGCCGCCCGGTAGCTGCTGCGCGATTCCCGGCGGCGCTTCACCCGGCGCCCGGCCGGTGAACGGCGCCGGACCCGGTGCCACCCCGTCGTAGGCGGAGACCGTCAGCGGCTGCTCGGGCGGCGTCGGGCTGCCACCACCGCTGCCGGGCGCCAAACCGGGCTCGGAGTAGACGATGTTCTCCGGGCTGGCCGACGGCATCAGGAACGGGGCGATCGGGAACGGCAGCGTGTTGAAGTTCGCCAACCGCAGTGCGGGCCCGAGGTACTGCGCACAGAGCTTCGCGGATTCGGGTCCGGTGACATTCGATACCGCCCCGACTGCACCGCAGATGAACTGCAGCGGACTGGCCATGTTGTTGAAGACGAACTGCCCCACCGCACTGCCGGTGTCGGGGTTGTAGATGTTGTAGGCGTTGATGAAGGCATTTGGCGCGATGTGCAGAATGTTCTTCAGGTTCATCTGGTTGTCCACCAGGTTCTGAGTGACATTGCTCAGCCGCTGCACCTGTTCCACGGTCTTGTCCCGGGTACCGGAGACGAACCGCTGCACCTCGACGGTGGCCGCCGACAGGTTGACCAGCGCCGAATCCAGATCGCTGCGGCTGCCGTCGACCAGGCTGGTCAGGGTGGCCAGCCGGTTCTGGAACGACATCACCTGCTGATCACTGTCACGCAGCGCGGTGACGAACAGCTGCAGGTTGGTGATGATGTCGACGATATTGCCGCTGCCCTCGGCCAGCACCCGGGAGACCCCGGATAGCTGCTTGATGGTCTCGTTCAGCTTGGGGCCGTTGCCCTCCAAGGCGTTGGCCGCGCTCTCGATGACCCGCGAGACCGAGGTGCCCTCCACCCCGCTGCGCGGTCCCAACTCGGTGGCCATCCGCATCAACTGGGTCTTCACCTTGTCCCATTCCACCGGAACGGCGGTGCGGTCCTTGGGGATTTCGGTGCCGTCGGCCATGGTCGGCCCGTCGCCGCGATAGGCCGGGGCCAGCTGCACGAACCGGGCGGCCACCAGGTTCTGCGCGACAATAACCGCCTTGGCCTCCTCCGGCACCGGCACCTTGCGGTCGACCTTGAGGGTCAGCCGGGCTTGCGTGCCCTCCGGGGTGATCGAGTCGATGGTGCCGACCTTCACCCCGGACACCCGGACCTCGTCACCGGGGTAGATACCGCTGGCGGATTCGAAGATCGCGGTGAACGTCCGCGGCGCGAAGAACAGCCGATTGACCAGGAAGCCGCCGCCCACGACCAGTGCGATGACCAGCGCCAGCGCACCGAGATTCTTCCAACGCTTGTTCATCAGCGCGATCCTCCCGGAATCCCGTTGTAGGGCAGGGGAAGCTCGGCTCGCGGCCCGGCATTGTCGGCCGGCTGGCCGGCGTTCACGCCGCGGCGGAAGCCGAACGCGTAGTCCAGGAACGGCTGTGTCGCCACCTCCGGCAGCGCCAGGTTGGGCACGAAGGCGTTGTAGTACGGGCCGTTGGCCAGGGTTTCACCCTGGGCCAGCATGTATTTCTTCAGGTCCGGCAGCATCTTCGAGATGTTGTCCCGGTTCTTCTCCAGAATCGCGGTCACCGAGTTCATCCGGGCCAGCGTCGGCGCCAGCTGCTCCTCGTTGTCGGCGACCAGCCCGCGCAATTGCTGGGCCACCACGGAGGTGTTGGTGATCAGGCTGACGATCGCCTGACGCCGGTCATCGAGCACGGTGATCAGATCGTTGGCGTTGAGGATCAGTGTGTTGAGCTGCGCGGACCGCTCACCGAGCACCTTGGTGACGGTGGCGGCGCTCTTGAGCAGTGACGCCAGGTTCTCGTTGCGCCCGTTGATCGACTTGGACAGCCGGCTCAGCCCGTCGAAGGTCGGCCCGAGCTTCGGGGCGATCTCGTCCAGGGTTGCCGAGAGAGTGTCCAGCGACTGGTTGAGCTTGGCGGTGTCGGTGCCCGCGGTATTGGTGGTGAGATCGCCGATGGCGTCGGTGAGCGAGTACGGCGAGGACGTCCGCGAGGTCGGAATGACGTCGGTGGGGCGCAGCGTGCCGCTGCCGTCGGATTCCAGTGTCAGCACCCGCTCGCCGAGCAGCGATCCGGTGCGGATGTGCGCGGTGGTCAGCGATCCCAGCGGATAGCGGCCCTCGGTGGTGAAGCTGACCAGGGCGTCACCGTTTTCCAGTGACACGCCCGTCACGGAGCCGATCTTCATGCCGGACAGCGTCACGTCGTTGCCGACGGCGAGACCGCCGGCCTCGGTGAACAGCGCCTGGCGCTGCACCGAGGTGGCCCACTGCAGCAGTCGCTCCGGCTGCAGCCCGACCGCGATGATCAGCAGGATCACCACGGTGCCGAGGATGCCGGCCCGGATCAGGTTGGATTCGCGGTATTTACGCATCAGATGTCAGCGCACCTTCCACCTTCTTGCTTCACCCAGGGGAAGACGGCGGTTCGGCCCTGCAGGTCGGTGACACGGGCGGTCAGACCGCAGAGGTAGTAGGCGATCCAGCTGCCGTAGGAACCGAGCCGGGCCAGCTTGTGGTAGTTGCCCGGGCTGCGCGCCAGGCCGGCGTCCAGGGTCGCCTTGCCGTTGTCGAGCAGGGTGGCGGTCCGGTTGAGTTGCGTGATGGTGGCCGCCAGCGGACCGCGGGCCTCGGACAGCAGGCTGGCGATCGACGCGGTGCCGTTGTCCAGTTGAGTGACCGCGTCGCCGATGGTGTCGCGGTCCTGGGCCAAGCCGGTGACCAGTTTTTCCAGCCGGTCGATGGCGCCGGAGAACTTGTCGCCGTCGCGCGACAGCGTGCCCACCACGGTGTTGAGGTTGTCGATCAGCGACTGGATGACGTCGTTGTTGTCCGCCAGGTTGTTCGAGAACGACGACGTGCGACTCAGCAGGGACGTCATGGTGTCGCCCTGGCCCTGCAGGATGTCGACCAGCGCTCGGGATAGCGCGTTGACGTCCTCGGGGTTCAGTCCCTGCACCACCGGTTTCAGGCCGCCCAGCAACAGGTCCAGATCCAGTGCGCCCGAGGTGCGTTCCTTGGGGATCTGCGAGCCCGCGGGTGCCAGTTGGGTGTCGGCGCTGGGTGCGTCGATGAGCTCCAGGTAGCGGTCGCCGACCAGGTTGAGGTAGCGCACGGCGGCCTTGGTGCCGGTGGTCAGCCGGATGTCGCGGTCGGCGTCGAACTTGACCAGCACGCTGCGATCGTCCTGCAGGGACACCCCGTTCACGGTGCCCACCCGCACGCCGGCCACCCGGACGGAGTCGCCGGACTTGAGCCGGGACGCGTTCTCCAGCACGGCGGTGTACTTGTTCACCGACCCGGTGCGGTATTCGGCGAATGCCATGAACAGCGCAACGGTGGCCACCACCATGACGGTCGCGAAAACCCCGAACTTGACCAGGGTGCTTCTGGCGCGGGTCATCCCGGTTGTCCGATCTGTGCGGTGTTGCGCGGCGGTCCGTCCAGCGGTCCGAACAACAGCTGCTTGAGGCCGTCGGAGTTCAGTACCACGCCCTGGTTGCCGTACTGCCACGGGTTCGAGTTGGTGTCGGTGACCAGGAACTTCGCCTTGTTGCCGTAACCGATGTAGGGCAGGCCCATGCACTTCGGCCCGCCCTTGGCGGCCACCTTGGGCAGGTTCGCCGGATACCGGTAGCGGTCGATGTGCATGGTGAAGTTGACGGCGACCAGCGCGCCCGGGTCCATCTGCGGCGCCTGATCCATCATGTTCTGCATGCCCTGCAGCGAGCACTGCAAAGCGGGCGCGTATTCGTTGAGCAGATCGGTGGTGGGCACCAGCAGGTTCAGCGTCTTGCTCAGCGCGGGCCGGTTGCTGCCGATGACGTCGTTACCGGTGTCGGCCAGGCCGGTCAGGCTGACCAGGAAGGTGTCCAGGTTCTTCTGCTCGTCGACGATGCTGGAGCTGATGGTGGTGGTGTTGCGCACGGTCTCCAGCAGCGCCGGCGCGGAATCGGCGTAGGCCGCCGACACCGGCGCCATCAGCTCCATCACCTTGCCCATGTTGTCCAGGCTCGGCTCCAGGGTGCCCAGCAGCGCGTTGAGGTCGGTGACGGTCTTACCGAACTGCTCACCGCGGCCGCCGAACGCCTCCGACATCGCGCCCAGGGTCTGGTTCAACTTGACCGGGTCGATCTTGTCGAGCACCGAGACCAGTTGCTGGAACACGGTATTCATCTCGACGGTGACGTGCTCGGCGTCCAGGGTCTGGCCGGGCTGCAGGGTGCCCGAGGCCACGTCCGGCGCATTCAGCTGCACGTACTTGGCGCCGAACACCGTCGTCGCGGCGATCTCGGCGCGCACGTTCCCCGGGATCAGGTGCATCTGGGCGGGATTCATCGCCAGGCGCAGTTCGGCCGTGCCGTCGGGCAGCGACTCGATCGACTCGACCTTGCCGACCTGCACGCCACGCATCTTGACCTTGGCGTCGGTGTTCATCACCAGGCCGGCCCGCTTGGCCTTGATGGTGACCGGGACGGTCTTGGTGAAGCTGCCGTTGAACAGGCCAATCGCTACGGCGAAGACGAGAATCAGGGCCAGCACCGCGACCAGACCGACCAGCGGGCGCACATAGCCCGGGACGTGACGCCGTTTGGTGGGCGCGCGGCGGGGCGCGTTCGCGCCCAACTCGGTCACGGGCGGTCCCGGTTGCGTCGTCACTGCAGTCTCCCCTAGCCGCTCAGGTTGAAGTTGCCGTTGGAGCCGTAGATCGCCAGCGAGACCAGCAGCGTCACCGAGACGACGACGACCAGGCTGGTGCGCACCGCGTTGCCGACCGCCGCACCCACACCGGAAGGACCGCCGGCGGCGAAGTAGCCGAAGTAGGTGTGGATCAACAGGATGGTGACCGCCATCAGGATCGCCTGCAGGAAGGACCAGAACAGGTCGATCGGGTTCAGGAAGGTGTCGAAGTAGTGGTTGTACAAACCACTGGACTGACCGAACAGCACCACCGTGGTGAACTGGCTGGCCAGGAAGGACAGGATCACCGCGATCGAGTACAGCGGGGTGATGGCGATCATCCCGGCGATGAAGCGGGTGGAGACCAGGTATTCGACCGGCCGGATGCCCATCGACTCCAGGGCGTCGATCTCCTCGTTGATCCGCATGGCGCCCAGCTGGGCGGTGACGCCGGCGCCGAAGGTGGCGGCCAGACCGATACCGGCCACCACCGGCGCCGCGATGCGCACGTTGATGAAGGCCGACAGGAAGCCGGTGAGCGCCTCGATGCCGATGTTGCCCAGCGAAGAGTAGCCCTGGATGGCCAGGGTGCCACCGGCGGCCAGGGTGAGGAAGCCGACGATCACCACGGTGCCGCCGATCATCGCCAGCGTGCCGGCGCCCATCGCGATCTCCGCGATCAGCCGGATGACCTCCTTGCGGAAGTGCACCGCGGCGTGCGGGACGCCGCCGAGGGCGCGCCCGTAGAACAGCACGTGGTCGCCGATGCCGCTGAGCATGGTGACCGGCCGCTTCGCGCTACGGACCAGTCGCGGGAAGCGGGCCCGCACGATCTGTGTGGTGCTCATCGGGGCATCACCGCGTTGTCATCCGGATGCCGATGGCGGTGACCACCACGTTGACCACGAACAGCGCCATGAAGGCGTAGACCACGGTTTCGTTGACGGCGTTGCCGACGGCCTTGGCGCCACCGCCGGTGATGGTCAGCCCCCGGTAGCAGGCGACCAGGCCGGCGATCAGCCCGAACAGCAGCGCCTTGACGCAGGAGATGAAGACCTCGGGGACACCGGTCAGCAGCGTCATACCGGCGGCGAATGCGCCCGGGTTGACGTCCTGGATGAACACCGAGAAGGCGTAGCCGCCGAGGATGCCGATAATGACGACCAGGCTGTTGAGCAGGAAGGCGACCAGGCCCGAGGCCAGCATCCGGGGGGTGACCAGGCGCTGGACCGGGTTGATGCCCAGCACCTCCATGGCGTCGATCTCCTCGCGGATGGTGCGCGACCCCAGATCGGCGCACATCGCGGTGGCCCCGGCGCCGGCGACGATCAGCACCGTCACCATCGGCCCGAGCTGGGTCACCGCGCCGAACGCGGCGCCGGCTCCGGACAGGTCGGCCGCACCGAGTTCGCGCAGCAGGATATTGAGGGTGAACGACACCAGCACGGTGAACGGGATGGCGACCAGCAAAGTCGGGGCCAGCGACACCCGGGCGACGAACCAGGACTGCTCGAGGAACTCGCGCCACTGGAAGGGGCGCACGAAGGCGAACTTGACGGCGTCGGCCGCCATGGAGAACAGGCCGCCGATGGCCTGCGCCGGGCCTTCCAGATTGCGTATCTGCGGGAGTCCCACCGACCAACGCTCTGGGCCTTTAACAGCCAATTCCCGGTCCTTCCAACGTCGTCCCACCGGCCGCGGCGCTCATCTGCACGCCGCGTCCGTCGGCACGGTCTGAATCTTCATAGCGGAATGGGCACAGTCCGGTGAGGAAATTGCCGTTTCCGATTACATCCGTGTCGAAAGTTGTAACGCGAGTTATGGTGCGCCGGACCGTCGATCGCGCGCCGGACCGTAGCGAAGGTACGCGACCGCCCGCTCCGACCGTCACCCGGGCGGGGCGTGTCACGAATGTCGCGGCGCGTTTCATCAGGTGACGGCGCCCACCGTCTTGAGTTCGATGATGCGGTCCCAGTCCAGACCCAGCTCCAGCAGAATCTCGTCGGTCTGCTCGGCGAAGCCCGGCGCGGGACCGGGATCCGGCGCGGTGACGTCGAACTGCACCGGGTTGGCAACCAGTTCCAGCTCGCCGGCCTGGATGATGTACTCGTTGGCCCGAACCTGATGATCCTGGGCGGCCTGCAGGGTGTCCTGCACCGGCGCCCACGGACCGGCCAGCGTGGCGAACTGCTCGCTCCACTCGGCCAGCGGCCGCTTGGCGATGGCCGCGCCGATCAGCTCGACGGCCTCATCGGTGTGCTCGGCGACCGATTCGGCGGTCGCCCACCGCGGGTCGTCGGCCAGTTCGTCCAGCCCGACGTGCCGGCAGACGTCGGCCCAGAACTTGGTGGGCTGCATCATCACGAACGAGATGTAGCGATCGTCGGAGGTCGCGTAGAGGTGCACCAGCGGGTTGATCGGCGATCCGGCCGCCGTCGGCGGCGGGTTGACCAGCAGCTCGTCCAGGTGCGAGGTCAGCGCGATCAGGTGGCCCATCGCCCACAGTCCACTGCCCAGCAGCGAGACGTCGACCACCGACGGCTCACCCGTGCGTTCCCGGCGGAACAGCGCGGCGGCGATGCCACCGGCCAGGTTGGTGCCGGAGATGGTGTCGCCGTAGGCCGGGCCGGGCGGGCCGATCATGCCGTCGATGGCGTCCGGGGTGATCGACGCGGCGGTGCCGGCCCGGCACCAGAACGCCGTCATGTCGTAGCCGCCCTTGACGGCCTCCTCGCCTCGGGGGCCGAACGCCGAGCCGCGGGCGTAGATGATGTTCGGGTTCACCGCGCGGATGGCGTCGACGTCGATGTCGAACTTGGCGCGGTGCCCGGGCAGGAAGCTGGTCAGGAACACATCGGCGCGACGCGCCAGCTCCAGCAGCACCTCCCGGCCCTCGGGTGTCCCCATCTGCAGGCCGATGCTGCGTTTGCCGCGGTTGGCGTGCTCGATGTTGGGGTTGGGGTCACCCTCGACCCGCAGTGACCCGGTTTGGCGCAGCCCTCGCTGCGGATCACCGGTCACGGCATGTTCGACCTTGATGACCTCCGCACCCCACTCGGCCAGCACTGCGCCGGCCGAGGGCACGAAGCCGTACATGGCGACCTCGAGGACCCGGACACCTTCCAGCGGTTTGTTGCTCATCGCCTACCCCACCACCGTCGCGAAGGTCTTGGACTCCAGGAACTCCTCGAGTCCGGATCTGCCCATCTCGCGGCCGATGCCGGACTGCTTGTAGCCGCCGAAGGGCGCGTCGGGGTTGAAGTAGTTACCACCGTTGATGCTGAAAGTTCCCGTGCGGATCCGTCGGGCTACCGCCAGTGCACGCTCCTGACTGCCGAACACCGCCCCGGACAGTCCATAGATGGAGTTGTTGGCGATGCGCACCGCGTCGTCGTCGTCCTCGTAGGCGATGACGGCCAGTACCGGGCCGAACACCTCTTCCTGGGCGATCTCGCTGTCGGGGTCGACGTCGGCCAGCAGGGTCGGGGTGTAGAAGTATCCGGGGTCCTTCTTCTCTCCCCCGGTGACCAGGGTGGCGCCGGCGGCGACCGCGCGCTGCACCATGGAATCGACCTTGTCGCGCTGCTTCTCACTGATCAGCGGCCCCATGTAGACGCCCTCGTCGTTGGGGTTGCCGTAGCGGACGTGGCTGAAGTGGGTCTTGATCATCTCGACGATCTCGTCCTTCTTGGACCGCGGCACCAGCAGCCGCGAGGTCAGCGCACAGCCCTGACCCGCGTGGGTGACCATCGAGAAGGCCGCGAAGATGGTGGCCATATTGAGTTCGGCGTCATCGAGGATGATGGCCGCAGACTTGCCGCCGAGCTCCAGGAACACCTTCTTGAGGGTGTCGCTGGCCGCGGACATGATGGCGCGTCCGGTCGGAGTGGAGCCGGTGAAGGTCACCATGTCGACGTCCGGGCTGGTGGTCAGCGCCGCGCCGACGGCCGGGTCGGCGCCGGAGATCACGTTGACCACGCCGGCCGGGATGTCGGTGTGGTTGGCGATGAGCTCGCCCAGCGCCAGGGTGATCAGCGGGGTGTCGGGCGCAGCCTTGAGCACCACCGTGCAGCCGGCGGCCAGGGCCGGGGCGAGCTTGGCCAGTGCGAGCTGGTTCGGGTAGTTGTAGGCGATGATGGCCGCGACGACGCCGGCGGCTTCCTTCTCCACCCAGCGGTGGTGCTGCATCCCGCGGCTCTCGATGTTGCCGAGGTCCTCGGTCATCGGGAAGGTCTTGAGCAGGTCGGCGTAATACTTGACGATCGCGACCGGCTGGTCGTACTGCGCACCGGCCAGCAGCGCGGGGGTGGCGCCGACCTCGTCGGTGGTGAGCTGTCCCATCTCGTCGCGGTGCTCGACCAGCGCGGTGTGCAGTTGTTCCAGGCAACGGATCCGCAGGTCGACGTTGGTGGACCAGTCGGTTTCGTCGAACGCGCGACGGGCGGCCGCGACGGCGGCCTCGGCGTCAGCGACGGTCGCGTCCGGCGCGAACGCCAGCACCTCGCCGGTGGCCGGGTTGAGGCTGGCGTAGGTCGCCCCACCTTGGGCTTCGACGAGTTTTCCGTCGATGAGCAGCCGCCGGGCGGGCTGCCGCCCGTCAGTGGCGGTCGCGCCGGTGGTGGATGCCGCGTCTGGGGATGCCATTCAGTCTCCTGAGCTCGCTATGGAAACGCCATTCTCATTCGCGGCGAATCCTACAGCTCCATGTTGAGAACACTAACCCGGCGGGCTTCGGTCCGGGGATTGCCAAGATAACGCACTCGTTCGGCCGTGAGGCGAAAACCCGCATTACAAGACTGTCAGTCCACAAACCTTGTGTCACGTTGTCCGCCGAGAGTAGGATTCTCATAATCGAAATCGGCATTCTGTGAAAGGACCACAGTGGGACGCGTTCAGGGCAAGGTCGCATTCATCACCGGCGCGGGGCGCGGCCAGGGTCGTAGCCACGCATTGCGGCTGGCCGAAGAGGGTGCCGACGTCATCGCCGTCGACATCTGCGAGGACATCCCGACCATCGGCTACCCGATGGCCTCCCAGGAAGACCTGGACGAGACCGCCAAGCTAGTGGAGAAGACCGGCCGCCGCATCGTGGCGGTCAAGGCCGATGTCCGCGAGGCCGCCCAGCTCAAGGCTGCGCTGGATGCCGGACTGGCCGAGTTCGGCAAGCTGGACATCGTGGTGGCCCAGGCCGGTGTCGCGGCGATGAAGGGCAAGCCCGCCATGCAGGCTTGGACCGACGGCATCAACACCAACCTGATCGGCACCATCAACGCCATCCAGGTCGCGCTCCCCCACCTGGGCGAGGGCGCCTCGATCATCGCCACCTCGTCCGCCGCGGCCCTGATGGACGCGCACAGCAAGCCCAACCCCGGTGGCGACCCGGGCGGCATGGGCTACATGGTCTCCAAGCGGATGATCGCCGAGTACGTACACTACCTGGCCACCGAGCTGGCCGTGCGCGGTATCCGGGCCAACGTCATCCATCCCACCAACTGCAACACCGACATGCTGCAGAGCCCGCCGATGTACCAGTCTTTCCGACCCGACCTGGAGAACCCGACCCGCGCCGACGCCGAGCCGGTCTTCGCCGTCCAGCAGGCCATGCGGGTGCCCTACGTCGACCCGGAGGACATCAGCAACGCGGTGCTGTGGCTGGCGTCGGACGAATCGCGCTTCGTCACCGGCATGCAGCTGCGCGTCGACGCGGGTGGCTACCTGAAGTGGTACGACTACCACGTCTGATCTGCCGGGAAAGCAGCCAGACCTGTTGCAGAACAGCATGATTCGGCGATAAGGATATTAACCATGAAGGTATGGGTTGACCGCGACAAGTGCCAGGGACACACCCTGTGCGCGATGATCGCCCCCGACTCATTCGTCCTCGACGACGTTGACGGTCACTCCACCGCCATCAACGAGATCGTGCCCGACGATCAGCAGGATGCGGTGCGCGAGGCCGCCCACTCCTGCCCCGAGCAGGCAATCATCATCGAATAGCCGGGTAGTTCGGACCGGTTCATCGTTACCCAAACAAGGAGATCATCCCGTGAGCATCGACGATGCCAGCGTCGCCGACGCCAAGCCCGCCCCGTATCACTTCGACCGGCACAGCCCGCAGTACCGCCTGCAGTTCGAGTCCATCACCGAGGACATGCACGCCAAGTGCCCGATGGCCTGGACCGAGACCTACGGCGGGCACTGGGTGGCGGCCGGCAGCAAGGAAGTGTTCGAACTCGCCCGCTGCCCCGCGGTCTCCAACGATCACGACGTCACCGGTGAGGGCACCGGCTACCAGGGCATCAGCATCCCGGTAGCCAGCCGCGCCTCCTACGTGCGCGGCGGGATTCTGGAGATGGACGAACCCGAGCACAGCAACTACCGCGGGGTGATGAACCCATACTTGTCGCCGGCCGCCATCAAGCGCTGGGTGCCGTTCGTCGACGAGATCACCCGCGCCGCGATCGACGAGAAGATCGAGACCGGGCACATCGACTTCGTCGAGGACCTGGCCAACGTGGTGCCCGCGGTGCTGACGCTGGCGATGATGGGCGTCGACCTGAAGAAGTGGAAGGTCTACAGCGAGCCGACGCACGCGTCGGTGTACACCCCGGAGGATTCCCCGGACCGCGAGCGCATCAACGAGATGCACCGCGAGATGGGCCTGGACATCGTCAAGGCGATGGTCGAGGTAAAGGAGAATCCGCGGCCCGGTCTGGTCAGCGCCCTGGTGCACGCCGAGATCGACGGCAAGCCCGCGCCGGAGATCGAGATCCTGGGCAACCTCGGTCTGGTCATCGGTGGCGGCTTCGACACCACCACCGCTTTGACCGCGCATTCCCTGGAGTGGCTGGGCGAGCATCCCGAGGAACGCAAGCGGCTCTCCGAAGAACGCGACACCCTGCTGGCCCCGGCCACCGAGGAGTTCCTGCGGTTCTTCACCCCCGCCCCCGGCGACGGCCGGACCTTCTCCGCCGACACCGAGTTCGAGGGTTTCCAGTTCAAGGAAGGTGAGCGGCTGTGGCTGTCCTGGGCGATGGCCAACCGTGACCCGGAAGTCTTCGAGGACCCCAACGAGATCGTCCTGGACCGGAAGGGCAACCGGCACTTCAGCTTCGGACTGGGTGTGCACCGCTGCGCCGGCTCGAACGTGGCCCGCACGGTGTTCAAGTCCATGCTGACTGCCGTCCTCGACCGGATGCCGGACTACGTCTGCGACCCCGAGGGCGCCGTGCACTACGACACCATCGGCGTCATCCAGGGCATGCGCCACCTGCCCGCCACCTTCACCCCCGGCAAACGCCTCGGCCCCGGCCTCGACGAAACCCTGGCCAACCTCCAGCGCATCTGCGACGAACAGGAACTCGCCCGGCCCATCACCGAACGCAAAGAGATCGCCGTGATCGACTGGAAGTAGGGGAATTCGCTCCACTTGGGCCCTGGCGCGGGAACGATTGCTCGCCTCAAATACTCGTCGCGAAGAGTTGTCGGTGGCCGGTTCTACCATGGAAACATGAGTTCGAATGGGGCCTTGACCAGCGTTTATACGCCTCCCGGCAACCGCCGGGACGAGCGGCTGCGGGTGCTCTTCGACGAACTGAGTGAGCTGTGCGGCCAGCGCAACGCGATCGACGGCCAGATCGTGGACATCGTCGCCGAAATCGACCACGACGAACTGTGGGGCAGCACCGGCGCCCGTTCCGTCGCGGGGCTGGTGGCCTGGAAAACCGGCAGCACCACCGGACATGCCGCCGCGATCACCGCCATCGCCCACCGCGTCGAAGAATTCCCCCAGTGCACCCAGGCGCTGCGCGACGGGCAACTGTCCCTCGACCAAATCGGGGTCATCGCCGCCCACGCCGGCAAAGGCTCCGACGCCCACTACGCCCAACTCGCCTCGGTCGCCACCGTCACCCAGCTGCGCACCGCGGTGAAACTGGAGCCACGCCCCGACACCGACCCGAAACCGGGCCCGCGCCCCGGGATCCACAAGACCGGTGCTGACGACTACGACAACTGGCGCATCACCCTCCCGCACATCGAATCCGCCAAATTCGCCGCCGCCCTGGCGTCGCATCGTGACGCCCTGTTCGCCCAATGGACCCGCGACCACGACGGCCGCCAACCCGACGACGAGCAGCGCCGCGGCCAGGCCCCCGACAACGAGGCCCCGGTGCCGACGAATCTGGATGCGTTCCTGCGGCTGATCGAGCACGGCTGGGACACCGAAGCCACCGCCCGCCCGCACGGCCAGCACACCACCGTCGTCGTACATCTGGACCTCGCCACCAAGATCGCCAACCTGCACCTGGGCCCCCTGCTGCCCGACGCAGATCGCCAGTACCTGACCTGCGATGCCACCTGCGAGGTGTGGTTTCACCGCGACGGCACCCTCATCGGCGCCGGACACCGCACCCGCACCATCAACCATGCGCCGCGCCCTGGAACACCGCGACCACACCTGCGTGGTACCCGGCTGCGCAGCCACCTGCGGCCTGCACGCACACCATCTGATCCACTGGGACAACGGCGGCCCCACCGAGCTGTGGAACCTGGTACTCGTGTGCCCCTACCATCACCGGCTGCACCATCGTGGTGTCATCACCATCACCGGCCCCGCCGACCGACTGAAAGTCACCGACGCCGAGGGAGAAGAACTGTTCGGCGGATCGCTGGCCCACCCACCCCAGAACCCGCCGCCGGCCGTCGCCCGCTACCCCGGACCCACCGGCGAACGCGCAAACTGGTGGTGGTACAACCCCTTCCAACCCCAAGCACCACCGGCCATCGAATAGGTGACAATGGGGAAGACCAATCAGGTGGCTTCCCAAAGGACGTCGGTGGCACCGGACGGGAACGTCGGACGTCGGACGTCGGCCAAAGAGCCCAACCACCGGTCCGTCGGCCCACAGTTATCGGCCGACGAACCAGAGGCTCTCTTCCCGCAGTGACCTGCTGCGCCAACCGGCATCACCGCGAACCAACTCGTGGTGGTAATACCCACCGCATGAGGTGAGCTCAGTGGCCCCGGGCAGCCGGAACGGGTTGTAGAACATCGCCCGCACGGTCGCGGAGTCCCCATCGTAGTCGAGCAGTTCGATGTTCGTGATGTAGTGCATGCTCATCTCGATGACGCCGAAGTTCTCGGCCATCCACGCCACCACCTCATCACGCGGTCCGGCGATCACCCCGGCCGACGAGTAGTCGATGAAGGCGTCCTCGGTGAACACCGACCGGTAGAGTTCCCAGTCTTTGCCGTCGACCGCCCGCGCATAGGTGTGGAGCAGCTCGGAGATCTCCGCGCGGTCGATAACCCGCGCAATGTCGTTGGCGGAAGGGCTCATTCCGGCATTCCGATGGTCTTGATGTGCAAATATTCCTCATAGCCGTGGGTGCCGTTGCGGTAGCCGAGACCGCTCTGACCGGTACCGCCGAACGGGCTGTTGATACCGAAGTGGCTCTTGCCGTTGATGCTGACGTTCCCGGTCCGCATCCGGGCGGCGATGGCGAACGCCCGGTCCACGTCGGCGCTGCTGACCTCGCCGGACAGTCCGTAGATGCTGTTGTTGGCGATGGCGACTGCCTCGTCGTCTGTGTCGTACGGCGTGACGGTCAGCACCGGGCCGAAGATCTCCTCCTGCGCGATCCGGCTGTTCGGGTCGACGTCGACGAGCAGGGTGGGCTGGGTGTAGTAGCCGACCGGCAGGTTCCCCGGGATCCCGCCACCGGTGACCAGCCGGGCGCCGTCGTCGATGCCGTCTCGGATCAGGCCGAGCACCTTCTGGCGTTGTGTCTCGCTGATCTGCGGGCCCTGCATGACGCCCGGGGTCCACGGGTCGCCGACCGGGAAGTTCTCCATCATCTGCTTGAGCCCTTCGATACCCTCCTCATAGCGGCTGCGCGGCAGCAGGATTCGGCTGGGCAGCACACAGCTCTGGCCGGACATCACGCAGGCCATCATGGCGGCCAGCGGCATGGCCGAGCCGAGATCGGCGTCGTCGAGCACGATGTGCGCGGATTTGCCGCCCAGTTCCAGCAGCGTCTTCTTCACCGTCGGGGCGGCCGCGGCCAGGATGGCGCGGCCGGTCGCCGTCGACCCGGTGAAGGTGATCATGTCCACCCGCGGGTCGGCGGTCAGCGCCGCGCCGACCTCGTTGGCGTTGGACACCACCACGTTGAACACCCCGGCCGGGATGTCGGTCTCCTCGGCGACGATCCGGCCGAGTTCGGTGCCCGACCAGGGGGTGAGCTGGGCGGGCTTGAGCACCACGGTGTTTCCGGCCATCAGGGCCGGAACCGTCTCGGCGACGTTGAGATACAACGGCACATTCCACGGGGTGATCGCGCCGACCACGCCGTGGGGTTCGTAGCGCAGCACACGTTTGGCCGGGCCGAGCGGGGTCTCGTGCACGCCGTTGTAGCGCAGGTAGTCGAAGGCGGCTCCGAACTCGGCCCAGTGCGCGACCTCGTGAATCGGTGCCTCGATCTGGGATCCGGTGACCGTTACCGGGCAGCCGACCTCGGTGATCAGGATCCGCCGCAGCCGTTCCTTGTTACGGTCGAGCGCCTCGTGCAGCTGCATCAGGCAGTGCCTGCGGAATTCGACGTCGCGTGACCAATCGCCGGCGTCGAAGGCGCGCCGAGCCGCGCCGACGGCGGCTTCCATGTCGGCGACGGTTCCGTCGGTGGCCACACCGGCCACCTGCTCGCTTGCCGGGTGGATGACGTCGAAGGTGGCACCGCTTGCGGTGTGCCGGAGTTCGCCGTCGATCAGCATCCGCTCGTCGCCGGCCAACACACCCGTCTCGTTCTGCTCACTCTCCACAGCGGCTCCTCTGGTTTCTTCGGTGACGTTCGATTACCGTTCCGGATGACGCCAAATATGGCTTCCCGCCGATGTTTTCGATTACCCGGACAGTTGCGAGTGACTCTAACTAAGTTGGAGTGGCACGGAGGCGGTATCGCGCAAGAGGAGCGAGATGACACTGAATCTGGACCTGTCCGGCCGCACCGCCCTGATCACCGGGTCCGGCCAGGGCGTCGGGCATGGCCTGGCCCGCACGTTCGCCGAGGCCGGCGCGGCGGTCCTGGTCAACGACCTGCGGGTACAGCGGGCAGAAGAAGCGGCCGCCGAGATCCGCGCCGACGGCGGGAAAGCCCGGGCACTTCCGTTCGACGTGACCGATTTCGCCGCCGTCACCGCGGCACTCGCCGATGCCGGGCCGGTGGACATACTGGTCAACAATGCTGGCAACGCGGGTCCGGAGGGGTTCGGCAGCCGCGGCCGGTTCGCCGACTCCGACCCCGGCCAGTGGGAGCCGTTCCTGCGGGTCAACCTCTACGGCGTGCTGTACTGCACCCGTGCCGTGCTGCCGGCGATGGAGGAGCGCCGCTGGGGGCGGGTCCTCACGATCATCTCCGACGCGGGGCGCACCGGCGATGCGTACGGCGCGGCGTACGGGGTGTCCAAGGCCGGCGCCGCGGGTCTGACCCGGTCGATCGCCCTGGAGTCGGGCCGGTACGGGGTGACCGCCAACAACATCTCGCTGGGCACCATGCGCACGCCGATGACCGAACCGGTGTGGGCCGACCCGGATTCGCCGCAGGCCAAGGCGATTCTGTCGGCCTACGCCATCCGCCGGCCCGGTACGGCCGATGACCTGGCGGCCCTGGCGGTGGTGCTGGCCGGCGAGCAGGGTTCCTGGATCACCGGCCAGACCATTCCGGTCAACGGCGGCTATTCGTTCGCGCTGTAGCCGGCTGCGCGGAGTTCCGCCGGGGGTGTGGCTTCGGCGGTGATGTCGGAGTTGCGCATCTGGAAGCTGGGGACGGCCTTCATGATTGCGGTCAACACCAGCCTCAGCAGCGGCGAGCGCCGCATGGACATCATCGCCCGGCGGAAGACCATCGCGGCCCGATTGGGCGGGGTGAACAGCAACGCGCCCTGGGCGCCGGCCTGCTGGTAGGCGGTGATGTAGGGCCGCAGACGTCGTTCCCATTCGGTAAGCGCGCCCTCCAGCGATCCGGGGTGGGTTTGCAGAACCGTACCGAGCAGCTCCGCGCCGGCCATGCCCGAGTACAGGGTGGGGCACCACGCGGAGTCGCCGACCAGCACCACCCGGCCGCGATGCCAGCAGTCCATCTTGACCTGCTCAGCCGAGTCGAACAGAAAGTACTCGGCATGTTCGAGGCCGTCGATCACCTCGTCGAGGAGCCTGCCGTACGGCGCCGGCCCGTAGACGGCCCGAATCCGCTCGACGGGTGACTCGGTGAACTCGGCGTCGATGTCGTCACTGGCGTAGGAGAACAAAGCGGTCGGCAGGTGGTCGGCGAACGGGTAGACGATCAGCGAGCGGTCGATTTCGAACTGCATGGCCCCGTCGCTGGGTCCGAGGCCGGTGGGAACGCGCGGCAGCTGGAACGCCGCGACGATCCGCCCGAGCCGGTGCAGGTAGCGCTCGTGCGGCCCGAACACCAGCGCCCGCACCGTGGACCGCAATCCGTCGGCACCGACGACGAGATCGAAGCGCTCGGTGGTCTCGGCGCCGCTCACCGTGTTGCGCAGCGTGACGTCCACGCCGTCGGCGTCCTGCGCGATGGCCGTCGGTGTGGTCTGGCACCGTACCTCGACATCGGCCGGCAACGCGTTGAACAGCGCCTCTTCGACATCGCCGCGCAGCTGCAGCATCGGTTTGGGTTTGAGCGGGATGTCGAAGATACCCACCGACTTTCGCCGCTTTCCGGACCGTTCGACCTCGAAGTTGCAGCTGGTTGACGGCGGGGTGCGGTCGGGCAGCGCGTCGAAGATGCCGAGCCGGTGCGCGGCGGCCTGGCCGGTGCCCATCGTCGCGATGAAGTAGCCGTCCTTGCGGCGCCCGGGTGAGCGTTCCACGATGACCGGTTGCCAACCGGCCCGGTGCAGCCGGATCGCCGTCGACATGCCGCTGATGCCCAGCCCCACCACCAGTGCCCGGCCAGGGGTGATTCCGTCGCTCATCTCTGCGGTTCCCTTCGATCCCACGCTCGCCGTCGCCCGGCGAACCTATATGCGAATTACTATTCGCATTTATATCACGATCCGTATAATCGCGCGAGTATTCACCTGACAGTGCAATGAATACCTGGCCTTTCCGCCCCGGTATCGACCGGAGCATACGTTCCTGTTTTGAGACAAGACTCCCGTCACCCGGTAACGTCATCGGACATGACCACATCCGATGCGCCAACCGGGGTCATCCCACCGCGCCAGGCCCGCAGCCGCGCCGCGCTGGAACGACTGTTGGCCGCAGCTCGCGAGGTGCTGGCAACCCAGGGATTCGACGAGTTCACCATCGCCGCGGTCGCCGAGCGGGCCGGCGTTTCCGTCGGCGGCGTCTATCGTCGTTTCACCGGCAAGGAGCAGCTACTCGAAGCGGTCATCGACGGCGCGCTCGAGGACCTGCAGACCACCATCGCCGGGGCGCTGTCGGCGCGTGCCCCCGGTATCGACGGGGTGCTGGATGCGTTCACCCACGGCTTCGCCGAGTACCTCGCCCGGGTCGGCCCCCTCTACACCGCTGTGCTGAGCGCACCCCGACCGGCGGATCGCCACGAGAGCGGGCTGGCGGCCATCGCCGGGGTGCAGCGCCTGTTCTTCGACGCCGCGTTACCGCACAGCGCCGAGATCACCCACCCGTCGCCGTCGACCGCGCTGACCACCGCGATGCGCACCGTTCTGGCCGCCGGCGTACACCGCGCCGCGGTGGCGCCGTGGTGGCCCGACGGGCTCGGCTGGGATCAATGGGCCGACGAAATCACCGCCATGACAACGGCGTATCTCACTGCCTGAGCGCGGGCCGTCAGTGCGTCGGCATCCCGAGGCCGCGGGCGATGATGTTGCGCTGAATCTCCGACGTGCCGCCGGCGATGGTGCCGGCGAAGCTGCGGAAGTACCGTTCCATCCAGCTGGCCGACAGATAGTCCAGATCGTAGGGGGCATACGGCGCCGTCGTCGCCGGGTGACGCAGGCCGTCGATGCCGGCCGCTTCCAGCGCCGCCTCGGTGGCGTCGCGCTCGGCCTCCGAGCCGAGCACCTTGAGCACCGAGATCGACGGGAGGTCCGCCTCCCCGCGAGCCGCGGCGGCCACCGCCCCGGAACCGATCAGCTGCAGCGCCCGGTGGTCCATCAGCAGCGTGGCGTAGCGGTCGCGCTCGATCTCGGTGCGCGGCTCGAAGTCGGTGATCAGGTTGTGCAGCCGGTCGGCGTACTGCATCCACATCATGGTGCGCTCATGCCCCAGTGCGCCGTTGGCGACCCGCCAGCCTCCGCCGGCCGGGCCGATGAGGTTCTCCTTGGGCACCCGCACGTCGGTGAAGAACACCTCGTTGAAGTCGACGTCGTCGGCGTGGCAGATGGTCGGGAAGGGCCGGCGGACCAGCCCCTCGGACTCGGTGGGGATCAGCAGCACGCTGATGCCCTTGTGCTTGGGCGCCTCCTGGTCGGTGCGCACGAAGGTCAGCAGCACGTCGGCGTCGTGCGCCCCGGACGTCCACACCTTCTGCCCGTTGACCACGAAATGATCGCCGTCGGCATCGGCGCGGGTGCGCAGCCCGGCCAGGTCCGACCCGGCGCCCGGCTCGCTCATACCGACCGATGCGGTCATCTCCGCGCGCAGGATCGGCACCGCCCAGCGTTGCTTCTGCTCCTCGGTGCCGAACGACAGGATGGACGCCGCGACGATGCCCACGCCCTGCGGGTTGTAGGTGTGGTAGATCCGCCGCCGGGACAGCTCCTCGCGGTGCACGTACTGCTGCACGACGGTCGCATTGCGACCACCGAACTCCGGCGGGTTGCCCGGCAACAGCCAGCCGGAGTCGAACTGCAGCCGCTGCCAGCGCCGCGCCCATTCCGGGATGTGCGAACAGGTCCGGGAGCGTTCGGCGGTCTCGGCCTCCGGCGGCAGGTTCTCGTCGAGGAAGGCCACGAACTCGGCCCGGAAGGCCTCGACGTCCGCATCAAAGCTCAGCTGCATGAAGACCCTCTCCCGATGGCGACCGGCACCCCGCGTCCGCCGCGGATACCAGCGAGAATATCATTCTCAGATGTCGGCCCACCGCCATCCCGCGCACCAATCACACCCGCACGCGAGGCCCTGCCAAACTTTCGAGAATAACGTTCTTAAAACCGAAGAACGTCGTTGTACGATGAGGTCATGTTCGAGCTCGCCGACGGCACCCGCACTCCCGTGATCGACGCCAGCGTGCACATCTTCTTCGGATCCAACAAGGACCTGCGGGAGAACTACCTGCGCGAACCGTTCCGCAGCCGCGGCTTCCCCGACTACGAGATGGACTGGTACGGCGCTCCCGGCGGTGAGTACGCCAAGGGCACCAAGGGGCCCGACGGCCAGTACCCCGGCTCGGACGTCGACGTCGTCGCCAAGCACCTGTTCGACGACCGCGGCGTGGACATCGCGGTGTTGCACCCGATGACCCGCGGCATCATGCCCGACCGCCACCTGGGCTCCGCTCTGGCCGCCGCGCACAACGAGATGATGGTGTCCCGCTGGCTGGAGCACCCCGAGTTCGGCCCGCGGTTCCGCGGCACCATCCGCGTCGACCCCGACGACATGGCCGGCGCGCTGCGCGAGATCGCCAAGTACAAGGACCACCCGCAGGTGGTGCAGATCGGCATTCCGCTGCAGTCTCGCGAGCTCTACGGCAAGCCGCAGTTCTGGCCGCTGTACGAAGCCGCGATCGACGCGAGCCTGCCGATCGCCGCGCACATCGAGGTCGGCGCCGGAATCGCGTTCCCGCCGACCCCGTCCGGGCGCACCCGCACCCACGAGCAGTTCGCCGGGTTCATGGGCCTGAACTACATCTATCACCTGCTCAACATGATCGCCGAGGGTGTTTTCGAGCGGTACGACGCGTTGAAGTTCGTCTGGGCCGACGGCGCCGGGGACCTGCTGACCCCGTTCATCTGGCGGATGGACTGTTTCGGCCGGCCGCACCTGGAGCAGACCCCGTGGGCACCGAAGATGCCCAGCGACTACCTGCCCGGCCACGTGTACTTCGTCCAGGGCGCCTTCGACGGCCCCGGTGACACCGAGTTCGCCGGCGAGTGGTTCGGCTTCACCGGCAAGGACGACATGACCATGTTCGGCTCCAGCTATCCGCACTGGCACCTGGCCGAGCTCAAGGTCCCCGCCTCCTACACCGAGCAGCAGCGCGAAAAGTTCTGCTGGCGTAATGCCGCCGAGCTCTACGGCATCGAGATTCCCGCCGGGCTGGCCGCCCACTAGGGCGACGGCAGGCACAACAGGAAGGGGCAGCGCCATGACCACCACCGCGGTCACCTCGACCACCGACCGGGTCACCCCCACCGAGCGCATCCCGGTGCGCTGCGTGGACTCCGATGTCCACCCGGTGCCGCGACGCGGAGAGATGGTCGGCTACATCCCCGAGCCGTGGCGCAGCAAGTACTTCCTGTCCCACCGCGTCGGGGAACAGATCTTCTACGACGCCCCCGACTACGCGCACTCCTACGCCATGCGGGTGGACTCCTTCCCCGCCGACGGCGAGTTCGCCTGCAGCGACCCCGATCTGGCGCTCAAGCAGCTGATCATGGAGGCCGGATCCGACATCGCGATCCTGGAACCCATCCATGGCGAGATGCGCATTCCCGAGGCCACCTCCGCCTTCTGTACCGCCACCAACCTGTGGCTGGCCAACCACTGGCTCGACGACCACAACAACTGGCACCAGCGCTGGCGCGGCTCGATCTGCGTGGCCATCGAGGAGCCCGCCGCCGCAGCCGCCGAGATCGACTCCTGGGCGCAGCACCCGTACATGTCGCAGATCCTGATCAAGGCCGAGCCCCGCCCGTCCTGGGGCGACCCGCGCTACGACCCGGTGTGGGCCGCGGCCACCAAACACGACCTGCCGATCAGCTGTCACCTGGCCCGCGGTCAGTTCGAGACGCTGCCGATCCCGCCGGTCGGGTTCCCCAGCTACAACCACGACTTCATGTGCAGCTACTCGCTGCTGGCCGCCAACCAGGTGATGTCGCTGATCTTCGACGGCGTCTTCGACCGCTTCCCGGCCCTGCGCGTGGTGTTCATCGAGCACGCGTTCACCTGGATCCTGCCGCTGATGTGGCGGATGGACGCCATCTACGACGCCCGCAAGGGCTTCATGGACATCAAGCGCAAGCCCAGCGAATACGTCAAGGAACACATCAAGTTCACCACCCAGCCGCTGGACTACCCCGAGGACAAGACCGAACTCACCCGGGCGTTCGAGTGGATGGACTGCGAGAAGATCCTGCTCTACTCCAGCGACTACCCGCACTGGACGTTCGACGACCCGCGCTGGCTGGTCAAGCACCTGCCCGAACACGCCCGCGAGGCGGTCATGTTCAAAAACGGCATCGAGACCTACCACCTGCCCGACACCGTGCCCGCCCTCGAAGGACAAGTGAGAGTCTTCTGACCGTGAGCAACGATCCCAAGGAGCCTCGGCTCGCTCAGGGCCGCGAACACATCGTGGCCACCGTCGACGAAATCCCGCCCGGCACACACAAGCTCGTGCCGATCGGCCGCCACGGTGTGGGTGTTTACAACGTCAACGGCACGTTCTACGCGATCGCCAACTACTGCCCACACGAGGGTGGACCGCTGTGCTCCGGGCGCGCCCGCGGCCGCAATATCGTCGACGAGAGCGTGCCCGGCGACGCGGTGATGGTCCGCGATCTCGAGTTCATCTACTGCCCGTGGCACCAATGGGGTTTCGAACTGGCCACCGGCACCACCGCGGTGAAGCCGGAGTGGAGCATCCGTACCTATCCGGTCCGGGTCGTCGACAACGACGTCCTGGTCCAGGCCTGAGCGAAGGGATATCCGTGGCCATCGACCTCAAAGAGGGTGAGCAGGTTTTGGAGATCAACGGCGGCAACGTCGTCTACGAGATCCTGGGCAAGGAAGGCGAATTCATCGCCCTGACACCCGGCGGCCGGTTCAGCAAGGACATTCCGGGGCTGCGTCCGCTGGCCGAGGCACTGGTGGCCGGCGGCTACCGGGTGCTGCTGTGGGACCGCCCCAACTGCGGCAAATCCGACGTGCAGTTCTACGGGCAGAGCGAATCTCACATGCGCGCGGAAACCCTGCACGCGTTGATCACCGAGCTGGGCATCGGACCGTGCATCCTGGCCGGCGGCTCCGGCGGTGCCCGCGACTCCATGCTGACCACCATGCTGTACCCGGGGATGGTCACCAAGCTGGTGGTGTGGAACATCGTCGGCGGCGTGTACGGGTCGTTCGTCCTGGGGTCCTACTACATCGTGCCGAGCATCCTGGCCGTGCGCGGCGGAGGCATGAAGGACGTCGTCAAGATCGGTGAGTGGAAAGAACGCATCGCCGAGAACCCCGACAACCAGACCCGCATCCTCGGTCAGGATCCGGACGAATTCCTGAAGCTGATGCTGCGCTGGCTCAACGCGTTCGTGCCCAAGCCCGGCCAGACCATTCCCGGGGTCGAGGACGAACTGTTCGACAACATCACGGTGCCGACCCTCATCATCCGGGGTGGGGAGAACGACATGGACCACCCCAAGCGCACGTCGCTGGAGATCAGCTGCCTGATCAAGGGCTCCACCCTGATCGACCCGCCGTGGCCGGAGGACGCCTGGGAGCGCGCCGGTGAGGACCGCGCGTCGGGGAAGGTCAAGCAATTCAACATGTTCGACACCTGGGTGCAGGCCGCGCCGGCCATCCTGGAATTCCTGGGCCGCTGATGCGCCCCTCCCCTTCAGGCGATGCGGATATGGATCTCGGCGTTGGTCGCCGATTCCAGCGCGGTGTGAATCCGGCTCTCCGGGATCCGCGCCACGTCGTCGCGGCGCAACGTGACGGTGATGATGTCCCAGCCCAGCTCCCCCGGCACCCGCTGGATGTCGCCGCCGATGCCGAAACCGGCCAGCACGCCGGCGGCGTCCTCATCGGTGCCGTGACTGACGAAGGTCAGAACGCCGGCCACCGGATCGGTGCCGAACACGTTGGCGCACATGGCCATCGCGGTCGCCTGCAGGGCATCGGCGTCGGCGCCGGTCATCAGCAGTTCGACCTCACGTCGGCTCGGCGGCATGGCGGCCAGGTTGTTGTCGATCAGTTCCAGTCCCGCCGCCGCGGCCGATGCGGCCAGATCGGCTTGGCGGGCGGTCAACTGTTCGGGCGTCAATGCACCCGTCGGGTCGACCTTCACCCGCACCACAGCTGTTCTCACGAATTTCAGCCTAGCCACGGCCGGGCACCGGTTCGCAGGAGGTATTCATGACCGCCCACGCCGACACCGCGCGACTGTCCGTCGTGGGCTGGCCCGGCCTGCAGGCCCGGCTGCTGCGCACCGATCCGGGCACCGAGTCACTGGCCGACTACACCGCCGCCGGCGGGTACCGACCCCTCGGTGACGCCGACACGCTGCTTACCGAGGTCACCGCGGCCGGTGTCCAGGGCCGCGGTGGTGCCGCGTTCCCTCTCGGGGTGAAGTTGGCCACCGTGCGGACCTCGCACCGGGCCGGCTGGGACACCGTCGTGCTGGCCAACGGCGAAGAGGGCGAGCCCGCCTCGGTCAAGGACCGCTGGCTGATGCGGAACCGTCCGCATCTGGTGCTCGACGGGCTGCGGCTGGCCGCGCACCTGGTCGGCGCCCGGCACGCCCACGTGTACGTCTCCGATCCCGCCGCGGCGGCTGCGGTCAGCGCCGCACTGACCGAGCTCGGCCCCGACGCGCTGGGCGACGTGTCGGTGAGCCTGCGCGTGGTGGATCCGGGCTATGTGGCCGGTGAGGAGACCGCAGCGGTGCGGGCCATCAACGGCGGTCCGGCCAAACCCAGCGACAAGCCGCCGAGGCCCTTCCTGGAGGGCATCGGCGGGCTGCCCACCCTGGTCAGCAATGTGGAGACGCTGGCGAACCTGCCCTATATCGCCGCCCACGGCGCCGCGGACTACCGCTCCGTCGGCACCGACGCCAGCCCGGGCAGCTTCCTGGCCACCATCACCGTCGCCGGACGCGATCCGGTCCTCTACGAACTGCCGCACGGAATCGGCGTCGCCGAACTGCTCGCGCACCACGGTGTTGCAGGCGATTCCGTTCGCGGGGCACTGCTCGGCGGCTATTTCGCCGGGCTGGTCAACCGCGAGGTGCTCGACGCGACCGTCGACCACGCCGGGTTCGCCGCGATCGGCAGCGGCCTGGGCTGCGGCGCCATCGCACTGATCACCGACGAATGCCCGGTGGCGGTGGCGGCCTCGGTGCTGGAGTACTTCGGCCGGGAGAACGCCGGCCAGTGCGGCTCGTGTTTCAACGGCACCGCGGCGATGGCCGCAGTCGCAGTCGCGCTGCGCGAGCACACCGCCGACGCCGAGGACCTGGCGCGACTGCGCCGCTGGTCCCAGGTGCTGCGCGGCCGGGGCGCCTGCGGCACCCTGGACGCGGCCACCAACATCGCCGCCAGCCTGCTGAACAAATTCGGCGCCGACGTCGACGCACACCTGGGGAACAGCTGCGCGGTGTGCGCCGCGGGTGCCTATGTCGCCGAGCGGCCGTTTGAGGTGGAGGCGCGATGAGGAGCGAGCGCAGCGAAGCAAGCGAGCGATCGAATCGCCAGGAAGCCCCCGATGAGGAGCGAGCGCAGCGAAGCAAGCGAGCGATCGAATCGCCAGGAGGCCCCCGATGAGTGAACAGATGCGGATCAAGTTGGATCGCACGCTGTGCGACGGGTTCGGGATCTGCGCCCGGCACGCCCCGAAGTACTTCTCCCTCGACGACTGGGGTTATGCAGTCCTGGTCGGCAACGGCATCATTGGGCCGGAGGATCGCGACGACGTACTGCGCGCGCTGATGGACTGCCCCATCCACGCCATCATGGAAGTCGACGAGCGACGGCCCGACGATCCACCGCCGCCGTCGTCACAGACCGGTGACCCGGATCCCGCCGAACATCTGAAAGTCGATCACAACGAGGCCGAGTGGGGGTTTACCCGGTGAGTCAACGAATTCTGCTGCCGCAGCTGACATTCGACAACGAGTTCTTCTGGAAGTCCGGCGAGGACGGCAAGCTGCGGATCCAGGAATGCCGGGCGTGCTCGGCGCTGATCCACCCGCCCCAGCCGATCTGCCGGTACTGCCGCAGCCACGACATGGGTGTGCGGGAGGTCTCCGGGCGCGCGGTGCTGTCGGCGTTCACCGTCAACGAGCGCTTCGCCATTCCCGGTCTGAAACCGCCATACGTGATCGCCCAGGTGGCCATCGAGGAGGACCCGCGGGTCCGGTTGACCACCAACATCATCGGCGAGGATCCCTCCGGAACCTTCGACGGTGCCGGGCTGGAGATCGGCCAGATCGTCGAGGTGTTCTTCCAGCAGTACGAGGACGTCTGGCTGCCGCTGTTCAAACCGGTCAGCCCGGTTGAGCACGGGGCGCTGCCGGTCGACGAGATCGCGCCGACCGACTTCGCCAAACACGTGCGCCCGATGCTGACCCGCAAGAAGTTCGAGGACAGCGCCGCGATCACCGGTATCGGCGCCTCGAAGATGGGCCGCCGGCTGATGGTGCCGCCGCTGTCGCTGACCATCGAGGCGTGTGAGGCCGCGGTCGCCGATGCCGGGTTGACCCTCGATGACATCGACGGCATGTCCACCTACCCGTCGATGGACGCCGTCGGGATGGGCGAGGGCGGCGTCACCGTGCTGGAGGGCGCCCTGGGCATCAAGCCCACCTGGATCAACGGCGGCATGGACACCTTCGGTCCGGGCGGGTCGGTGATCGCCGCGGTGATGGCGGTGGCGACCGGGATGGCCAAACACGTGCTGTGCTTCCGCACCCTGTGGGAGGCCACCTATCAGGCACTGGCCAAGGAGGGCAAGGTTTCTCCGCCCGGTGGCCCGCGCTCGAACAGCTACCAGCTGCCGTTCGGGGCGATGTCGGCCGCGCACACCCTGGCGCTCAACGCCCAGCGGCATTTCCACCGCTACGGCACCACCCGGGAGACCCTGGGCTGGATCGCGCTGAACCAGCGGGCCAACGCCGCGCTGAATCCGACGGCGATCTACCGGGATCCGATGACCATGGAGGACTACCTGTCGGCCCGGATGATCACCACGCCGTTCGGCCTCTACGACTGCGACGTGCCGTGCGACGGCGCGGTGGCCGTCGTGGTCTCGGCGGTGGACGCGGCCGCCGACCTGGCCAAGCCGCCGGTGCGGATCGAGGCCGTCGGCACCCAGATCATCGAGCGCACCGACTGGGACCAGACCACACTGACCCACGAGCCGCAGGTGCTGGGCCAGGCCGCGCACCTGTGGACGCGCACCAACCTACGGCCTGCCGACGTCGACGTCGCCCAGCTCTATGACGGGTTCACCTTCAATTGCCTGTCCTGGCTGGAGGCGCTGGGCTTCTGCGGCATCGGCGAAGCCAAGGATTTCCTGGACGGCGGTACCAATATCGCCCGCGACGGGGTGATCCCGGTCAACACCCACGGCGGCCAGCTCTCCCACGGCCGTACCCACGGCATGGGCCTGATCCACGAGGCCGTCACCCAGCTGCGCGGCGAGGCCGGCGAGCGTCAGGTGCCCAATGCCAAAGTGGCGGTGGCCTCCTCGGGCGGTCTGACACCCAGCGGGGTCATGCTGCTGCGGTCCGACTCGTAATGACCGACCGGCCCGCGGTGGCCGTCGAACCGGCGCCGAGGGTGACACTGGTCGACGGGGTCCCGATGTCCGGGGTGCTTGCGGCGGTTCCCGCGCCGCGCGCGACGATCGTGGCGCTGCACGGCGGTGCGACGACCGCCGCGTACTTCCATCCGCCCGGGCATCCGGAGTTGTCCCTGCCGCGCCTGGGTGCCGCGGCCGGGTTCACCGTGCTTGCGCTGGACCGACCCGGTTTCGGCGCATCGGGTGCCTTCGCCTCCGAATTCGACGACACCACCCGGCGGGTGGACATGGTCTACCGGGCGATCGACACGATCCTCGGTGACCGCGACCGCGGCGCCGGACTGTTCCTGCTGGCGCACTCCAACGGCAGCGAGCTGGTGCTGCGGATGGCCGGCGAGCATCCGCAGGGCGACACTCTCCTCGGTATCGAGATCTCCGGTACCGGTGTCGAGCAGCAGCCGAACGCCCGCGCGATCCTGGCCGGCGCCACCGCCGAGCGGATCCCGACCGGATTGCGGGAACTGCTGTGGGAGCCCGCCGAGCTGTATCCGGACCGGGTGGCCGGCGCCGTGCGGATCACCGGCGGCCCGATCTCCCCCGGCTACGAGGCCACCCTGGTCAGCAGTTGGGGCGAGACGTTCCCCCGGCTGGCCGGTGCGGTCCGGGTGCCCGTGCGCTACAGCCTCGGCGAACACGAACGGGTTTGGCGCAACGACGATTCCGCCATGGCCGAGGTCGCCGCGCTGTTCGGCAACGCCCCGCGTGTGACGGTGGCCCGCCACCGGAATGCCGGGCACAACCTGAGCCTGGGACACACCGCGGCCGACTATCACCAGAGCGTACTGTCGTACATACAGGAATGCATTCAGTAAGAGGGCTAGGGAGGCCACGTGACACGAGTCGGATTCATCGGACTGGGCAGCCAGGGCGGGCCGATGGCCCGGGCGATCGTCGAGGCGGGTATCCCGACGACGCTGTGGGCGCGCCGCCCCGAGTCGCTGGAACCCTACGCCGACACCGCCGCGACCTACGCCGAGACCCCCGCGGCACTGGCCGCCGCCAGCGACGTGGTCTGCCTGTGCGTGGTGGGTGACGACGACGTCCGCGAACTCGTCTACGGCGGCCTGCTGGACGCGATGACCGAGGGCTCGACCCTGGTCATCCACAGCACCGTTCATCCCGACACCTGCCGCGAGTTGGCCGAACGCGCCGAGGCAAAGGGCGTATCGGTGCTCGACGCGCCGGTGTCCGGCGGCGGCCCCGCGGCCGCGGCCGGCACGCTGCTGGTGATGGTGGGCGGCGACGAGGCGGCACTGGTCCGGGTCCGCCCGGTCTTCGAGACCTACGCCAACCCGATCGTCCACTTGGGCCCGGTGGGCGCCGGCCAGATCACCAAGATCCTCAACAACCTGCTGTTCAGCGCCAACCTGGGTGCGGCGATCTCGATGCTCGAGCTCGGCGAGTCCCTGGGCGTGCCCCGGGACAAGGCCTGCCAGGTGATGACCAGCGGTTCGGCCAACAGTCGCGCGCTCGGTTCGATCGCCGCGTTCGGCGGCACCCTCGACGCGCTGGCGCCAATCGCCGGGGCGCTGCTGCAGAAGGACGTTCGGCTGGCGGCCAGCCTGGCCGATGCCGCGGGCGCCCCGCAGGGCAAGGTCTTCCACGCCGCCGATGCCGCCCTGGATTCGATGGGCCATCCCCGGTGAGAGTCGGCTTCGTCGGGGCCGGCCGAATGGGCGCCCCGATGGTGACGCGGTTGACCGCGGCCGGCCACGACGTGCGGGCGCTCGGCCGCACCGAGCAGAGCCGCGCCGCCGTCACCGAACTCGGTGCCACTGCGGTCGCGGACGCGGCGTCGGCGGCCGACGGCGCCGACGTCGTCGTCGTGTGCGTCTTCACCGACGACCAGGTGAACGCCGTCGCACCGGAGCTGATCGCGGCCATGCCCACCGGCTCGGTGCTGGTGCTGCACACCACCGGCAGCCCGGATACCGCCGCAGTGCTCGCCGAATCGGCGGGCCTGCGCGGCGTCGCGGTGCTCGACGCGCCGGTGAGCGGTGGCCCGCACGACATCGCTGCGGGTGCGGTGACGGTGTTCGTCGGCGGTGACGACGAAGCGCTGCAGCGGGCCCGGCCGGTGCTCGCCGCCTACGCCGAGCCGATCCTGCATGCCGGCGGCGTCGGGGCCGGACAGAAGATGAAGCTGGTCAACAACACGCTGTTCGCCGCGCAGATCGGCCTGATGGCCGAAGCCGTCCGGCTCGGCGACCGGCTGGGGCTGACCGAACAAGCGCTGCTGACCGCGCTGCCACAGGGCAGCGCAGCCAGCGCGGCGATGACCAATATCGCCCGGGCCGGTTCCACCGGGGCCTTCATCGCCGCGGTCGCCGAGTTCATCGGCAAGGACGTCGCGGTGGTGCGTGGCACCGCTGCCGAGTTGGGTACCGATCTCGGCCGGCTCGAACCATTGGTGGACGCCGGTCTGGGCCGCTGATCCGGCCGATTCCCACCGCCGAGGAGGGAAAAGTGCTAGCGTTACAGATTATCTAACATTCGTAACTTCCCGCCCATCAGCCACAGCGGAGGAGCAGCAGATGACGAAGCCCTCGGTGGTGTTCGATCCGTTCTCGGACGAGTACTACAACGATCCGTACGACATCTACCTGCGGATGCAGGACGAGGCGCCGGTCTACTACAACGAAGAGCACGACTTCTACGCACTGACCCGGCACGAGGACGTCGCCGCCGCGCTCAAGGACCACGAAACGTACTCGTCGTCCAAGGGCTGCGACCTGTCGATGATCCGGTCCGGGGAGAACGTGGTGAAGTCCATCATCTTCATGGACCCGCCCGAGCACCGCTACATGCGCAGCCTGGTGAACAAGGCGTTCACCCCGCGGGCCATCCAGTCCCAGCGCGAGACCGTCGAAGGACTCATCGACCGGTACCTGTCCAAAGTGGATGCGGACAACTTCGACGTCGTCGCCGACTTCTCCGGGCCTTTCCCGGTGGAGGTCATCACCCGGATGGCCGGAGTCCCCGAGGAGTACCGGCAGAAGGTCCGCGAGTGGATCGACATCTCGCTGACCCGCGAGCCGGGCAACATCGGCTACACCGAGGCCGGGATGGCCGCGGCCATCGAATCCGGCACCTACTACTACCAGCTGGCACAGGAGCGGCGCGCCAACCCGCAGGACGACATGATCAGCCGGCTCATCGCGGCCGAGGTGCCCGACGACCACGGCGGCACCCGCAAACTCGATGACATCGAGATCGCCGGCTTCACCTCGCTGCTCGGCGGCGCGGGCGCGGAGACCGTCACCAAGCTGGTGGGCAGCGCCATCGTCACCTTCGCCCGGTACCCGGATCAGTGGCAGAAGCTGCGCGACGACCGCAGCCTGCTGCCCGGCGCCGTGGAGGAGATGCTGCGCTTCGACGGGCCGGTGCACTACAACGTCCGGTTCACCCTGCGCGAGGCGACGCTGCACGGCGTCACGATCCCGGCCGGTAAGCCGGTGTTCCTGATGAAGGCCGCCGCCAACCGCGATCCCCGCGCCTTCACCAACGCCGGGGTGTTCGACATCGAGCGCGATCGGACCGAGGCGCAGAACCTGGGCTTCGGCTACGGCATCCACAGCTGCCTCGGTGCGGCGCTGGCCCGGATGGAAACGACGATCGCGATGGATCGGCTGCTGGACTTCATGCCCTCCTACGAGGTGCAGTGGGACGGACTGGAGCGGGTGCACATGCAGAATGTGGCCGGCTACCACCATGTTCCGGTGAAGGTGCTCCGATGACGAAGGGAACCGCAGTGGCGAAGAAGAAGGTTGTCGTCGATTTCGAGATCTGCGAATCCAATGCCGTCTGCATGGGCATCATCCCCGAGGTGTTCCAGCTCGACGACGACGACTACCTGCACGTGCTCGACGACGAGGTGACGCCCGAACGGGAGCAGCTGATCCGCGAGGCCGTGCGCCAGTGCCCCCGCCAGGCCATCTCCATTGTCGAGGAGGAGTAGGCCGAGCTGGCGGAGCCAGCGCTGGCCGGATCCGACCATTGAGCAGGAGGAGTAGGCCGAGCTGGCGGAGCCTGCGGAGCCAGCGCTGGCCGGATCCGACCATCGATCTCGCGGAGTAGGCCGAGCTGGGTCAGCGGCGGTTGCGGTTCCATTCCATCCAGCCGACGCCGCGGCGTCCGTCGCCGGTGGTGACTGTCACCCAGGCGCGGGGAAATTCGGCGACCCGCCCGTCGTCGGCGACCAGCCGCACCGGCGCGTGACCGACCGGCGTCACGTCGACTTCGAGGTCACCGGGTTGCACGCTGACGTGCGCGCCCGCGGGTAGCCCGTCGGGCCTGAAGTCCTCGGTGGCCCGAACACTCCGCAGCTCGTCGAGGTTCCCGTCGGGATCCTGGAGGTATCCGAGAGCGACGGGGTCGAGGCCCGGAATACGGACTTCGACGGCGTGCAGGTGAGTGCCGTCGTCCAGGTGGATCGCACTCCACACCCAGTCCATGCTCCACCAGTCCCGCACACCCCAGGAGTGATCTCGTTGCCCCGCTGCGGCTTTCACGTCGTAGCTGCGCTCCCCCACGGTGACGGTTCCGCTGACCGTGCACGGGATCTCGTAGCGGGTGGCCAGCCGGTATCGGTAGGGGCGGCCCGCGGTGGACCAGACCAGATCGATCGAAACCGGTACCGGCGAACCGTCGCCGTCGCGCAGCAGTTCGGCTGGATCGTCGAAGCTGCGGCCCTGGCCGTGCATCACCACCCGGTAGGACCGCAACGGCTCGATCGCGTGGTGCGACAGCGTGATTCCGCTCGCCTGGGTGTTGTTGGGGTCGTTCGGCACCGCGGCCCGGAAGTCGTTGAGCGCGACGGTCGGCCGTCCGGGACCGCAGATCAGCCCGTTGACCCAGGCCTGACCCTCGTTCGGGTACCAGCCCAGCCGGATCCAGCCACCGATGCCGGCCGCGGGATCGGCGAAGTCGAAATACCAGCTCTCGTTCCACAGTGCGTCGCCGGGCGCCGGATGCGCGAGCTCATCGGTTTCGTTGGGCAGCAACGGTTCATCGGAGTCGACCGGTTCGGTCACAGTGGAGTCCTCCTCGGCCGGGGCAGTTGCGACGCGGCGCAGCACGCGTGACAAATCTAGCGCGGTCTGTCACTGCGGCGTGGCAAGAGGCGCCCGCTGAGCCCCCGACTCAGCGTTCGATGGCCAGCGCTGCCAGGTAGACGGTGGACGCGATCGCGAGCAGTAGGTACAGGCCGGGGAAGGCCATGTTGTAAAAGACGCGGGCCCGGATATGGGTGACAACGGCACCGGTGAAGAACAGGACCAGTCCGGTTCCGGCCGCGACGCCGAGCCACGGAACCGCGAAGAGGCCGACGGTCAGCCCCATGGCCCCGGCCAGCTTCAACGTCGCAAGGTAGGGCAGGGCGCCGACGGGCACGTGCACCTCGGCGGAGTTCTGCAACACGAAGCCGGCCCGACTGTAGTCGGCGACGGCGATGAGCGCGTTGGCGGCGATGCACACGATCGTCGCGACGAACAGCGCCGTGGTCATGCGCTTCGCCTGACCGCGACGGTGTATGAACGAAACATCGGGTCGTGGTCGGCGGAGATTTGTCGGGATGTGCTGCGGAATCGGGTGTTCGGTACGCTCATGGCGGCTGCCTCCTCGGAATTCGGTCCGTCGGAAATGAGATCGGTCGTCTCACCTGTACCGACGTCCCGAACCCCGGAAAGGTGACATGTGGTGGTCCCGGTCTCAGATTTCGAAGCGGTCCGGCCGCAGTTGACCGCGATGGCGTTCCGCATGCTCGGTTGCCTCCAGGACGCGGAGGACGCGGTGCAGAGCACGTGGATCAAGGCGTCCGTCACGGTAGGCGAACGTCCGCGCAACCCCGCCGCATGGTTGACCACCGTGCTGACCAGGGTGTGTCTGGATCAGCTGCGCACCCGTAGCCGGCGGCCGGAGGAGCCCCTGTTCGCGGATTTGCCACCCGCCGAGGTGTTCGCGGCCGACGAGCGCTACCTGCAGCGGGAGTCGGTTTCCCGCGCGCTGATGGTGGTGCTCGACCGGCTGACACCGGCGCAGCGCGTCGCATACGTTCTGCACGACCTGTTCGGTATGACCTTCGCGGAGGTCGCCGACGTTCTCGGCACCAGCCCGGCCAGTGCGAAGAAGCACGCGAGCCGTGCGCGCGGACGACTCCAATCGCCTGCGTCCGCTGCGCCCGCCGCCCCCGCCGTCGTGGACGCGTTCCTCACCGCGGCCGGCGGCGGCGACCTGAACCGGATGATCGCTCTGATGGCGGACGGTTGCGTCCGGGTCGTCGATCCGGCTCTCGTCCCACCCCGCACACCGACCGTCGTCACCGGCGCCCGCGCGATTGCCGAGGAAACCGGACTGTTCGCCGCGCGCATCCGAGCCGGCACCTGGGTCCTCACCGACGGATGCCCGACCTATGTCCTGGCCCCCGGCGGCCACCTGCTCGCCGTCGTCGACATCACGCTGGACGACGAGCGGGTTGTCCGCATCAACATCCGCCGAGCACCCCCGAACGCGGCATTCGCGCTTGCCGCCCCGGGCGACGGGTAGGGGTGATTCAGGAACCGTCAGGCCGGCACCAGGTCCGCGACGACGGGAAAGCACAGGGCGGCGCTGCGGAACGTCTCGACCGATCCGGGCTCGGCCGTGGTGTTGGCCGCGGCCAGCGCCTGGGACTTGAAGGCCTTGGCCGCCACCGTCAGCCGGTGTTCGACCGAGCCCACGCTGCGGTCGAGTTCGCTGGGCCAGAAGTCGCCCCACAGGGTCACCTCGGTGCCGCCGTGCTCGAGCGCCTGGCGCACGCCTTCGCGGATGCGGGCATCCGAGCCATACAGCTCGCCGGCCACAGCCAGCGCATTCGGATGGGTACCGGCCGGCCCGTGGACCAATTCGGTTTCCAGATCGGCGATCTCGGCGCCGAGAATCTCCAGCGGACGCACGTCACCGGCGTCGGCGAGCATCACCCGGACGTCCCAGCCGGCCATCACCCGGTCGAACATCCAGCCACCGGCGGCCGCAACGGCGTCGGCGACCGTGGCGGCGACGACGTCGAGCCGGTACCTCACGATGCGTCCGGTGCGAACTCCCTCGCCAGCGATGTCGCGTACTCCCGCAGTGTTTCCTGCAGCGGAACCGATGGATCGAGCAGCCATGAAATTTCCAATCCGTTGACGAGGGACACAATCTGCACGGCCTTGACGGCCGGGTCGAAATCATTGCGGTAGCGCCCGCTGGCCTGCGCGTCGGCGATCAGGTCGGTGATGATCCGGACGGCGGCGCGCTGACGGGCCAGTAGCCGGTCGTGCAGGGGCGCGTCGGGCATCAGGTTTTCCACCAGCAGCACCGAGTAGGTCCCGACCAATTCGGGAGCCCGTTCCACCCGGTCGCCGGCGCGGGCGATCTGCACCAGCAGATCACCGGACCGGTCCGAGTGCGCGAGGTCGTCGGCGTCGCGGGCGTCGACGACGGCGTGCAGCAGCTGCTCCTTGGAATCGAAGTGGTGCAGCAGTCCGGCCGCGCTCACCCCGGCCTCCCTGGCGATCTGCGCCAGGGTGGTGTTGCGCCACCCGTTGCGGGTGACCAGGCGCTGCGCAACGTCGAGGATCCGCTGTTTGCGGTCCTCACCCTTGGCGAGCAGCGTCGCATAAGGCCTGGCAGAGGTCACGGGGCTGGTTGTCCTCCGGTCGAATGAACCTACTTAATGAACGTACAGTAGGTTAGATCTCCCGTTGTGGCAAGCGTCACTTTCAGCACCGACTTCCCGCCCCTGCTTCCGGAGGCTACGTCCCGCCGGAGCGGAGGATCTGGCGGATCTGCCCGTCGAGTCGGTCGACGTCGGTGACCACCGGCATTCCGTGCACGAAGGTCATCATCACGCCGCTGATGTAGGTGAGTACCAGCACGGCCTGCTCATCGGCCGATGCCACCGGCACCGCCCCGTCGCTCGAACCCTCACCGGCCTGCCACTGAGCCACCGCATCGCGGGCCAGTCCGTAGAGCCGGGTCCCGAAGTCCAGGAATTCCTCGGCCAGGGTGGGGTCGTTGCGGCCCAGCAGCATCAGCTCGAGGCGGGCCCGGGTGCGGGTCAGCCACGGCTCCGTGCCGGACAGCATGACCAGCGCCGCCAACCCGCGGGTTCCCGAGTAGCCCGACGACCCGTCGTCAGCCAAGTTCATTGCGGGCGGTCCCGGCTCCGAACCACCCAGGTCCACCGCGGGCGGTCCCGCCTTCGCTCCGGCTCCGCCGGCACTCGCTACGCTCGCGCCAACTCCGCCTGCGCTCGCCGAACCACCGAGTTCGGTCAGCATCGACAGATCGGCCACGTCGAGTTCGACGACTCGGGCCGCAATGGCGTGCAGCAGCGACTGCCGGGTCCGGAAGTAGTAGGAGGCGGTTCCGGCCGGCAGGCCGGCTTGGGCATCGACCTTCGGATGGCTGAGTCCGCGGGACCCGTGGTTGCCCAGCAATGCGATGCCCGCATCGGCGATCTGACGTCGCCGCTCGGCTGAATTGTATCGTCTACGTGCGGTAATGCGGTCAGTATACGACTCGCGGCCGGCCCGGCCGGGCTCGGCCGGGTGGCGGTGTGCACCGTATTCCGCCGTTGATTCCTCTAATCTTATAGAGGATTGCTATCGTCGGCGGATGCCGACAAACTTCGCGCCGATACCGACGGGGCGACCCGTCGGCGCCGTTCGCACCGTCGCGCTGCGACTGGCGGCGACCATCATGCTGACCGGCTTCGGGACCGGTCTGGCGCACGCCGCACCGGCCGATGATTTCGACGCCGATCACGACATCTGGCCCACCGCGGTCGCCCCCGCGCACTGCCGCAGCACCGACCGCACCGAGACCGGTCTGCAGGGTGAGGTGACGGTGGAAGACCGGGACTCGGGGCGTAGCAAGGCGGGATACAACTGCAACATCGACCTGCTCGGCCAGCTGCAGGGCACCGGCGCGGGGTGGACCAGCACGTCCTACCGCAACTGCATCTACGTCGGGTCGACCTTTCCGCACACCGACGGCGTCGCCGTCATCGACGCCTCCGATCCCGAGCACCCGGTCCAGACCGCGGTACTGACCGAGCCCGCGATGGTCAACGGAACCTGGGAGTCGTTGAAGGTCAACGAGAAACGCGGGCTGCTGGCCGGCACCGGGGTGCCGTTCGTCTTCGGCCTGGGCTACATCTCGATCTACGACATCGCCACCGACTGCGCGCACCCGCGCCTGCTCAACGAGGGCCGCGGATCGCTGCCGGGCGTACGGATCCCGATGTTCACCCACGAGGGCGGCTTCTCCCCCGACGGCAACACCTATTGGGCCTCGGGCCAGGCGTGGGCCAGTGCCGTCGACGTCAGCGACCCCACCGACCCGACCGTGCTGTGGAGCGCGCCCGCCGGCCTGGGCAGCCACGGCATGGATTTTAGCCCCGACGGCGAGACCATGTACATGGCGACGCTGGCCGGGCTGAACATCCTGGACACCAGCGCGATCCAGGACCGGGCCTCCCCCGGGGTGACCATGCACCAGCTGCTGCCGATGCGCGGCTGGAAGCACTGGCACGACGGGATGATCACCCAGCACGCCATCCCGGTCACCTACGACGGCGTGCCGTACCTGTTCGCCACCGACGAGGCCGGCTCGGGCGGCGTCAAACTGTTCGACGCGTCCGACCTCGCGGACCTGCGGCTGCGCAACACCATCAAGCTGGAGATCAACCTGCCGCAGAACGCCGACCGCTGGGCGGCGAGCTCATCGAGCAGCGGGTTCTTCGGCTACGACGCGCACTACTGCAGCGTCGACCGGCGCACCGATCCCCGCGCGCTGGCCTGCGGCTGGGTGCAGTCGGGCATCCGGGTGTTCGACGTCCGCAATCCGGACCGGATCCGGGAGATCGCCTACTTCAACCCGCCGGCCCAGACCGGCCGCAACGACGAGCTGCCCAACTCCCAGCACGTCCGCTTCGGCGGCATCGTGGTGCCCCCGCTGAGCGGGACCGTCGCCATCGCCAAGGCCATCCTCAACGGGGATATCAACGGCGACAACATCGTTCGCGACGGCCGGATCATCGGGCTGGACCTGTCGGCGGACTGGTGCATGTCGCCGCCGGAGTTCCGCGACAACCTGCTCTATGTCACCTGTTCGGACAACGGCTTCCTGGCGTTGCGTCTGGACCCGGCCGTGTACCCGCCGCGGTGAACACCCGCGGCTCGTTGACCCGGCTGCTCGCGCTGCTGGTCGCCGTGGGCCTCGGCGCCGGGGTGACCCTGCTGGTCACCGGAGGACGCGAGACGCCCGCCGCACTGCTGTCGGATACCGATATCGGCTTCGCCCAGGACATGTCCGGGCACCACCAGCAGGCGGTGACGATGTCGGACATGCTCAGCACCGACGCCTCCCCGGACTCCCGGGCACTGGCCGAAGGCATCCGCTTCCAGCAACTCACCGAGATCGGCGTGATGACCGGCTGGCTCCAGATGGCCGGCGCCCCGCCGCAATCACCGCACCCGATGGCGTGGATGCACACCGGCGGCACCGAGCACTCCGGGCACGGCAGCGGCGAACACGGTTCCGGCGCGCACACCATGAGCATGCCCGGACTCGCCTCGGCCGAGGATCTCAAGCGGCTGCAGCGCAGCACCGGCCACGACAACGAGGTGCTGTTCCTTCAGCTGATGAGCCGCCACCATCAGGGCGGGATCGAGATGGCCGGCTATGCGGTCCAGCGCACGCACAACGACGCGGTCCGGCGCGTTGCCGCGGCGATGATCGACGAGCAGACCCAGGAACTGCAGCTGATGGCGATCATGCTGAAAAGCCGTGGCGCCGAGCCACTGGCGTATCCGTGATCGGCTAAAGACCCAGGTCCTTGGCGATCATCACCTTCATCACCTCCGATGTTCCCGCGTAGATGCGGGTGACCCGGGCATCGGTGTAGAGCCGCGCGATCGGGTACTCCATCATGTAGCCGTAGCCGCCGAACAGCTGCAGACAGCGGTCCACCACCCGGGCCTGCATCTCGGTGCAGAACAGCTTCGTACGCGCCGCGTCGGCGCCCGACAGCGCGCCGTCCACATGTTCGGCGACCGCGGCGTCGAGCATGGTCTGGGCCGCCTCCACCTCGGTGGAGCACGCGGCGAGCTCGAACTTGGTGTTCTGGAACGACGCCACCGGCGTCCCGAAGGCGGTGCGGCTCTTGGTGTAGTCGATGGCGGCATGGATGGCCGAGCGGGCCTGGGCCACCGCGCCCACGGCCACGGTCAGCCGCTCCTGAGCGAGGTTGTGGCCCAGGTAACCGAACGCCTCGTCGACCTCACCGAGGACGTTGGCGGCCGGCACCCGGACGTCGGAGAAGGACAACTCGGCGGTGTCCTGGACCTTACAGCCCATCTTGTCGAGCTCGCGTCCGCGTTCGAAGCCCGCCATGCCCTCCTCGACGACCAGCAGGGTCAGCCCCTTTCGCCGGTTGTCCGGATCGGTGGAGGTGCGGGCCACGACGATCACCAGATCGGCCTGCATGCCGCCGGTGATGAAGGTCTTGGCCCCGTTGAGGATGAAGTCGTCGCCGTCGCGTACCGCGGTGGTGCGCATGCCGGCCAAATCCGATCCGGTGCCCGGCTCGGTCATCGCGATCGCGGTGAGCAGGCTGCCGTCGGCGAGGCCGGGAAACCAGCGGCCACGCTGTTCGGCGTTGGCGTAGCGCAGGAAGTACGGGAGGATCACCTCCAGTTGGGTCCGGACCGTCGAAAGGGTGACCAGCGCGCGCGACGCCTCTTCCTGCAGCACCACGTTGTAGCGGTAGTCGTCCTGTCCGCCGCCACCGTATTCCTCCGGGATGGCCATCCCCAGGATGCCGGTCTCGCCGAGCTTGCGGAACGCCTCGCGCGGCATCCGGCCGGTCTTCTCCCACTCGGGGTAGGCCGGCACCACCTCCTTCTCGATGAAGTCGTGGGCGAGCTGCCGGAAGGCCTCGTGGTCCTCGGTGAACAGGGTGCGGCGCATGGCTTCTCCTCGATGCGGGCGGTGGCGAGCGGTTCGGATTCGGCGGGGCTCAGATGAGCTCGACGATGGTGGCGTTGGCCGTCCCGCCGCCCTCGCACATCGTCTGCAGTCCGTAGCGGATGTCGTTGTCGCGCATGTGATGGATCATCCGGGTCATCAGCACCGCGCCGGACGCGCCGAGCGGGTGACCCAGCGCGATCGCACCGCCGAGCGGGTTGAGCCGCTCGGGGTCGGCGCCGGTGTCGGCGAGCCAGGCCATCGGCACCGGCGCAAACGCCTCATTGACCTCGAAGACGCCGATGTCGCCGATGCCCAGACCGGCGCGGGCCAGCGCCTTCCGCGTGGCCGGGATCGGCCCGGTCAGCATCATCACCGGGTCGGCGCCGGTGACCGCGCCGGTGACGTAACGCGCCAGAGGGGTCAGGCCCAGTTCGGCGGCCTTCTCCTCGGTGGTCACCAGCAGGGCGGCGGCCCCGTCGGAGATCTGTGAGGAGTTGCCGGCGTGGATGACGCCGTCCTCGGCGAACGCCGGTTTGAGACCGGCCAGCTTCTCGGCGGTGGTGCCGCGGCGGATGCCCTCGTCGGCGTCGAGTCCGTCGACGGCGACGATCTGCTCGGCGAAGGCACCGCGGTCGGCCGCGGCGGCGGCCAGCTCATGGGAGCGCACCGAGTATTCGTCGACGGCAGCGCGGTCGAAACCCCAGCGCTGGCAGATCAGTTCGGCGCCCAGGCCCTGGTTGAACTGGAATCCGTCGTAGCGGGCCAGCGCCTTGGGGCCGAACGGCATCCCGGTGGACCGGGTCGCCCCCAGCGGTACCCGGCTCATCACCTCGACACCCCCGGCGACCACCACGTCCTGCATGCCGGACATCACCGCGGCGACCGCGAAGTCCAGTGCCTGCTGACTGGAGCCGCAGGCCCGGTTGACCGTCACCCCCGCAATCTCCTCCGGCCAGCCGGCCGCCAGCACCGAGTACCGGGCGATATTGCTCGACTGGTCCCCCACCTGGCCGACGCAACCCCAGACCACGTCGTCCACGACCGCCGGGTCGATGCCGGCGCGGTCGGCCAGCTCGTTCAGCACCAGTGCCGACAGGTCGGCGGCGTGCTGTTCGGCCAGGGCGCCGTTGCGCTTTCCGATGGGTGTCCGCACGGCGGCGGCGATGACGGCTGCTGGCATCAGTTCACTTCGCTTTCAGGAGGATTCGGTCTTGGTCACGCTCTGGATCGGATCAGTGGTAGGCCGGGCCGACGGCGCCGGCGGCGCGCAGCGCGGCGATGCCGTCGTCGTCGAAGCCGAGTTCGGCCAGGATCTCATCGGTGTGCTCACCCAGGCCGGGTACCGGGGCCATGGGATGGGTGAAGTCGCTGATCACCGGTGGCGGCAGCAGCGCGGAGATCGTTCCGTTGGGGGTGTCGACGGGCCGCCAGCGGTCCCGGGCGGCCAACTGCGGATGTTCGATCACCTCGCTGGGCACGTTGTAGCGGGAGTTCCCGATCCCGGCGGCGTCCGCGGTGGTCTGGATCTCGGCGAGATCGTGTTCGGCGCACCAGCTCCGGATCGCCGCATCCAGCTCGTCGCGCCGCGCGCAGCGATCGGAGTTGGTGGCGAACCGTGGATCGTCGGCCAGATCCGGCCGCTCGATGATCTCGCGGGCCAGCCGCTGCCATTCCCGGTCGTTGGTGGTGCCCAGTACGACGGTCTGGCCGTCGCGGGTACCGAACGAACCGTACGGCGCGACCGCCGGGGAACTCATCCCGAGCGGGGTCTGGTCGATACCGGAGTGCTGGGTGTAGGTCAGCGGGTAGCCCATGATGTCGGTCATGGTGTCGAACAGACTGACCGCCACCGACGGCATCGGCGCCCCGGCGGCCGGGAAGCCGCCACGGGCCCGGCCCAGCAGCAGCGCCATGATCGACAACGCCGAGTACAGGCCGGTGGAGATATCGGCAACCGGCGGACCGGGTTTGGCGGGCGCACCGGGGCTTCCGGTCACCGCGCACGCCCCCGACTCGGCCTGCACCAGCAGATCGTAGGCGCGTTTGTGCGAGATCGGGCCGCCGGGCCCATAACCGTCGATCTCGCAGGCGATCAGGTTCGGGTGCCGAGTACGCAGATCCTCGGGGCCCAGGCCCATCCGGGCGGTCGCGCCCGGGGCGAGGTTGGACACCAGGGCGTCGGCTCCGGCCAGCAGCCGGTGCAGGACGTCCCTGCCCTCGGGCGCCTTGAGATTGAGCGTCAGCGACTGCTTGCCGCGGTTGGCCCACACGAAATGCGCGGCCATGCCGTTGACGACGGTGTCGTAGTCGCGGGCGAAGTCCCCGCCGCGCGGGTTCTCCACCTTGATCACCCGGGCGCCGAAGTCGGCGAGCACCCGGGTGCACATGGGCGCGGAGACGGCCTGTTCCAGGGCGACGACGGTGATTCCGGAAAGCGGTGCGGTCACGGTGAACGGCTCCGGCGGTCAGTAGCTGCGGGGCAGGCCGAGCACGTGCTCGCCCAGGAAGTTCAGGATCATCTCCTGGCTGACCGGGGCGATCTTCATCAACCGGGATTCCCGGAAGTAGCGGGACACGTGGTACTCCTCGGAATACCCCATACCTCCGTGCAACTGCAGCGCCCGGTCGGCGGCGCCGAACCCGGCGTCGGCACACAGGTATTTGGCGGTATTGGCCTCGCGCCCACAGGGTTTGCCGTTGTCGTAGAGCCAGGACGCCTTGCGCAGCACGAGTTCCGCGGCGTCGAGGCGGGCCAGTGAATCGGCCAGCGGGAACTGCAGGCCCTGGTTCATGCCGATCGGCCGATTGAACACGTGGCGCTCGTTGCCGTACTTGACCGCCTTCTCCAGCGCGACCCGGCCGATACCGAGCGCCTCGGCCGCGATCAGCATCCGCTCGGGGTTCAGGCCGTCGAGGATGTAGCGGAAACCTTGGCCCTCCTCGCCGACCCGGTGTTCGACCGGCACGATGAGGTCGTCGATGAACACCTCGTTGGAGGCGACGGCGTTGCGGCCCATCTTCTTGATCGGGCGGATGTCGACGTGCTCGGGGTCCAGGTCGGTGAGGAACAGCGTCATGCCGTCGGTCTTCTTCGCGCACTCGTCACGCGGGGTCGTCCGGGTCAGCAGCAGGATCTTCTCCGACTCGCCGGCCTTGCTGATCCAGACCTTGCGCCCGTTTACCCGGTAGTGGTCGCCCTCGCGCTTGGCGAATGTGGTGATCCGCGAAGTATCCAGTCCCGCACCGGGTTCGGTGACACCGAAGCAGACGTGCAGGTCGCCGTTGACGATCCGCGGCAGGGTGGCGGCCTTGAGTTCGTCGGAACCGTGTTTGACGACGGGCTGCATGCCGAAGATGTTCAGGTGGATGGCGCTGGCGCCGTTCATCGCCGCGCCCGAGCGGGCCACCTCCTCCAGCAGCAGGGTGGCCTCGGTGATGCCCATGCCGTGGCCGCCGTATTCCTCGGGGATGGTCATGCCGAGCCAGCCGCCGGCGGCGATGGCGTCGTAGAACTCCCTGGGGAACTCGTGGGCGAGGTCCTTGTCCATCCAGTAGTGGTCGTCGAAGCGGGCGCACAGCTCGGCCACCGACCGACGGATCAGCTCCTGGTCCTCGGTGAGCTCGAAATTCATTCCGCCGGACACTGTCTACTCCTTAATCGTTTCCGCCCCCGACGCACACGCCGGTGAGCCTACTCATGGCGAGCGTGCGCGTCCCCGGGTGTCGTACCGGGGACACGCACGCTCGTACCATCTGGGGCGGCGTGTCGCACCGGGGACACGCACGCTCACGCAAAGACTGTGCGCTACTTGGCCCCGGTGATCGTCTTGGCGTTGACCTGGAAGTCGGCGAAGGTACCGCCGGCACGTTCCTTGTGCTGAGACAGCGCCTGAATCGACACGTCGTGCCCCTCGACCGTGGAGCGCAGCGCACCGACCGTGCACTGCTCGCGCGGGATGTGCGCGAACGGGTCGAAATGGTAGAGCCGCATGGCGTTTTCGTGGGTGATCTTGTTGATCTCGTAGTCGGCGAGATTGTTGTCGCTGAACACCCCCCACAGCTCCTCAGGGGCGTGCGGCCACATCGAGTCGCTGTGCGGGTAGTCCATCTCCCAGCAGATGTTGTCGATGCCGATCAGGTCCCGGTTGGCCACCCCGACCGGATCGGAGATGAAGCAGGTCATGAAGTGCTCACGGAATACCTCCGAGGGCAGCTTGCCGCCGAAGTCCTGATGCGTCCAGGTGGAGTGCATCTCGAAAGTGCGGTCCACCCGGTCCAGGAAGTAGGGGATCCAGCCGGTGCCGCCCTCGCTCAGGGCGATCTTCAGCGTCGGGAAGGCCTTGATCGGTGCCGACCACAACAGGTCGGCGGCGGCCTGCACGATGTTCATCGGCTGCAGGGTGATCAGCACGTCCATCGGGGCGTCCGGGGCGGTGATCGCCAGCTTGCCCGACGAGCCGATGTGCACGTTCATCACGGTCTCGGTGTCCACCAGCGCTTCCCACACCGGCCGCCAGTACTCCAGGTCGTGGAACGACGGGTACCCCAGGGTCGACGGGTTCTCGGTGAAGGTCAACGAGTGCACGCCCTTCTTGGACACCCGGCGGATCTCCTCGGCGCACAGCACCGGGTCCCAGATGACCGGGATCGCCATCGGGATGAACCGTCCCGGGTGCGCCGCGCACCACTCGTCGATGTGCCAGTCGTTGTAGGCCTGCACCAGCGCCAGCGAGAACTCGGCGTCCTCGGTGGCGAACAACCGGGCGGCGAAACCGGGGAAGGACGGGAAATTCATCGTCGCCAGCACGCCGCCGGCCGACATGTCCTTGACCCGCTCGGCCGCGTCGTAGCAGCCCTTGCGGATCTCGTCGAGGCCCTGGGGCTCCAGGCCGTACTCCTCCTTGGGCCGGCCGGCGACTGCGTTGAGCGCCACGTTGGGGATGACGGTATCCCGGAACTGCCAGGTGTCACTGCCATCGGGGTTGTGGACCAGCCGCGGCGCATCGTCGGCGTACTTCGCCGGCAGGTGGTTCTTGAACATGTCCGGCGGCTCGATGATGTGGTCGTCCACGCTGATCAGGATCATGTCGTCTTTGTTCATGACGGTTCCTCTCTGGGCACATCTGGCAGCTCTGGGTTCTCCGAAGTAGGTAACTAGCTTCTCATACCGAGAGAACCAACTCACGAAAACATTTGATTTCGCACGTCAAGCGGTACGCGAGGACCGGTTTGAGGGTGTTTGCCGCCCGTCCGGCGGCCACCCGGGCCAAACCCGAGATTGACCAAATCACAAGTTCGTGGAAATCTGTTATTCGTCTATGAGAATATGATTCTCATCTACGAGAAGGAGGGCCCGTGTCCGGGAGGACCCCGTCGGCGGTGCTGTTGGCGCCGCTGCCCGCTGAAGCCTGGGGCGAGGAGGTGCAGCGCGCACTGGCGCCCATGCTGCCCGCCGCCCGGCGCAATCCCGACGGCGCCGGCAACGCACTGGCCACCATGGTCCACCACCCCGCGCTGACCAAGGCGTTCCTCGGGCTCAACGTGCACCTGCTGTTCGGTTCCACCCTGCCCGAGCGGCTGCGCGAACTGGCCATCCTGCGGGTGGCCGCCCGCGGCGACGCCGCCTACGAATGGCACCATCACGTCGACATGGGCCGGCAGGCCGGACTGACCGACGCCGACATCGCCGGCATCCGGACTGGCACCGCGACCGACGAGTTCGACCAGACCGTGCTGAGAGCCGTCGACGAACTCGAAGACGACCACCGGATCTCCCCCGACACCTGGGCCGCACTCGGCGCCCGGTTCGACGATCAGCAGCGGATGGACCTGATCTTCACCGTCGGCACCTATCGCACGCTCGCGTGCGCCTTCAACACCTTTGGCATACAGCTCGACAACCCGACCGCTCACGAAACGAGGTAACCCCATGGCGCATTTTCCGAAACCAGCCGTCGGAAGCTGGACCGAGAACTGGCCGGAGCTGGGCACCGCTCCGGTCGACTACACCGACTCGATCGACCCCGAGCAGTGGAAACTGGAGCAGCAGGCCATCTTCCGCAAGCTGTGGCTGCACGTCGGCCGCGTGGAGCGCCTGCCCAAGGCTGGTAGCTACTTCACCCGGGAGATGCCGTCGGTGGGCCCGGGCACCTCGATCATCGTCAACAAGGACAAAGAGGGCAACATCCACGCCTTCTACAACCTGTGCCGCCACCGCGGCAACAAGCTGGTGTGGAACGACTACCCCGGCGAAGAAGTCTCCGGCAGCTGCCGCCAGTTCACCTGCAAGTACCACGCCTGGCGCTACGCGCTCAACGGTGACCTGACGTTCATCCAGCAGGAGGACGAGTTCTTCGACGTCGACAAGGCCGACTACCCGCTCAAGCCGGTGCGCTGCGAGGTCTGGGAAGGCTTCATCTTCGTCAACTTCGACGACGACGCCGAACCGCTGGAGGACTACCTGGGTGATTTCGCCAAGGGCCTGCAGGGTTACCCGTTCCACGAGATGACCGAGCACTACAGCTACCGCGCGGAGATCAAGTCGAACTGGAAGCTGTTCATCGACGCGTTCGTCGAGTTCTACCACGCCCCGATCCTGCACATGAAGCAGGCGACCCCGGAAGAGGCCGCCAAGCTGGCCAAGGTCGGATTCGAGGCGCTGCACTACGACATCAAGGACCAGCACTCGATGATCTCGTCCTGGGGCGGCATGAGCCCGCCCAAGGACCTCAGCATGGTCAAGCCGATCGAGCGGATCCTGCACTCGGGCCTGTTCGGCCCGTGGGACCGGCCCGACATCAAGGGCATCCTGCCCGACGAGCTGCCCCCGGCGGTCAACCCGGCGCGCCAGCCCACCTGGGGCCAGGACTCCTTCGAGTTCTTCCCCAATTTCACACTGCTGCTGTGGGTTCCGGGCTGGTACCTGACCTACAACTACTGGCCGACCGGGGTCGACAGCCACATCTTCGAGGCCAACCTGTACTTCGTACCGCCGAAGAACACCCGCCAGCGCCTGAGCCAGGAGCTTGCCGCGGTGACGTTCAAGGAGTACGCGCTGCAGGACGCCAACACCCTGGAGGCGACCCAGACCCAGATCGGCACCCGGGCGGTCACCGAGTTCCCGCTCTGCGACCAGGAGATCCTGCTGCGCCACCTGCATCACACCGCGCACAAGTATGTTGACGCCTACAAGTTGGAGCAGGCGGCCAAGGGTGCCACCGCCAACGCCACCAACGGTTGCCCGAAGGAGACCGCACATGTCTGATGTCGATACCCGCCTGCTGCCGGAACCCTTCGCCGACCTGGAGCGTTTCAGCGACTGGATCCTGGCCACCGAACCCGAGCGCTACGCCAAGCGGCTGTCCTCGTCGATGGCCGAGATGCAGGAGCTCTACGACGCGGGCATGGCCCGGCTCGAGGAGATCATGGTCTACCTCGACGAGCGTTTCCCGCTGCACGGCATGCCCGACGACGCCAAGCGGCTGATGCACCTGATGCAGTCGGTGGTGATGGTCAGCTTCCCGGTCGAGGTCTGGAAACAGCCGCGGGTGCTCGACAGCGGCGCGGCCTGGGTCGAAATCGTGCAGGAGCCGGTGGTCTAAGGGTGTCGGACGCGAAACGAGCCGGCGGCCCCAAGCGGCTGACCCTCAAAGCGGCCGGACTGCTCGACGTCGATGCCGGGGCGATCATTCGCCCCGGCATCGTCGCCGTCGAAGACGATCGGATCGTCGGGATCGGCGGCGACGGGGTCGACCCGGCCGCCCCGGTGATCGACCTCGGCGACGCCGTACTGCTGCCCGGCCTGATGGACATGGAAGTGAACCTGCTGATGGGCGGCAAGGGCGAGAACCCGGTCCTGTCCCAGGTCCAGGACGATCCGGCGACCCGGGTGCTGCGCGCGGTGGGCAATGCGCGGCGCACCCTGCGGGCCGGATTCACCACCGTCCGCAACCTCGGTCTGTTCGTCAAGACCGGCGGCTACCTGCTGGACGTCGCGCTGGGCAAGGCCATCGACGCGGGCTGGATCGAGGGACCGCGGGTGGTTCCCGCCGGGCACGCGATCACCCCCACCGGCGGACACCTGGACCCCACCATGTTCGCCGCGTTCATGCCCGGCGTGCTGGAGCTGACCATCGAAGAGGGCATCGCCAACGGCGTCGATGAGATCCGCAAGGCGGTGCGCTACCAGATCAAGCACGGCGCTCAGCTGATCAAGGTGTGCTGTTCCGGCGGCGTCATGTCGCTCACCGGAGAGGCGGGCGCGCAACACTATTCGGACGAGGAACTCCGCGTCATCGTCGACGAGGCGCATCGGCGCGGCCTGCGGGTCGCCGCGCACACGCACGGCGCCGAAGCCGTCAAGCACGCGGTAGCCTGCGGCATCGACTGCATCGAGCACGGCTTCCTGATGGACGACGAGGCCATCCAGATGCTGGTGGACAACGACCGATTCCTGGTCACCACCCGCCGGCTGGCCCAGGCTATGGACGTCTCCAAGGCACCGAAGGTGCTGCAGGACAAGGCTGCCGAGATGTTCCCGAAGGCCGAAACCTCGATCAAGGCGGCGTACGAGGCCGGGGTGAAAATCGCCGTCGGCACCGACGCACCGGCGATCCCGCACGGTCGCAACGCCGACGAACTGGTCACCCTGGTGGAATGGGGTATGCCGGCCGATGCCGTGCTGCGCGCGGCCACCGTGGTCGCGGCAGACCTGATCAACGTGACCGACCGCGGGCGCCTGGCGGCCGGGCAGGTCGCCGATATCATTGCCGTGCCCGGCGATCCGCTGGCCGACATCACCGTGACCCGAAACGTCAACTTCGTCATGAAGGGTGGAACCGTGTACCGAAACGACCTGTCCCCCAACGGAGGCGCACAGTGAGCGACGACCGCCGGCCGAGTCGCATCGAGGATCTGGTCGAGATCCAGCAACTGCTGGCCAAGTACGCCGTCACCATCACCCAGGGCGACACCGACGGTCTGATCAGCGTTTTCACCCCAGACGGCACCTACAGCGCATTCGGTGACACCTACACGCTCAACCGGTTCCCGGTGCTCGTCGACGCCGCGCCCAAGGGCCTGTTCATGACCGGCACCGCGCTGGTCGACCTGGAGGAGGGTGCCGACACCGCCACCGGAACCCAGCCGCTGTGCTTCATCGAGCACTCCCGCCACGACATGCGGATCGGCTACTACCGGGACAGCTACCTGCGCACCGAGGACGGCTGGCGGCTGAAAACCCGTGCCATGACGTTCATCCGGCGCAGCGGCGACCACGACCACGGTCGCCCGCACGCAATCGGGAGACCCGAAGCCGGATGACCGATCCCCTGCACGAGCCCGCCGCGTTTCGCACCGCGCTGCGGGCGTGGCTGGCCGACAACGATCTCACTCCACCCGAGGATCACACGCTCGCCGGTCACATGACGCAGTTCGCCCGGGTCATGCGGGCGCTCTACGACGGCGGCTGGGGCCGCTACGGCTGGCCGGAACACGCCGGGGGGCTCGGCGGTCCGGCGATACTGCGCGCCATCGTGGGTGAGGAGATCGTCGGCCGGCGGCTGGCCGAGCCCGGACCGTACTCGATGATCGAGGTCCTGGCGCCGACGATGATCGACTACGCCTGCCCCGAGCTGGCCGCCGAGATGCTGCCGAAGATGCTCTCCGGCGCCGAGCAGTGGTGCCAGGGCTTCTCCGAACCCGGCTCCGGCAGCGACCTGGCCTCGCTGACCACCAGGGCCGTGCAGCAGGGCGACAAGTACATCGTCAACGGGCAGAAGGTCTGGACCAGCTTCGCGCAGTTCTCCCACCGCTGCATCCTGCTGACCCGCACCGGCGACGCCGGCACGCCGAATCACCAGGCCATCACGGCGTTCTTCGTCGACATGGACTCCCCCGGCGTCGACGTGCGCCCGCTGCACACCATGCACGGTGTCGACGAGTTCTGCGAGGTGTACTTCGACAACGTCGAGGTCGACGCCTCCCGGATGCTGGGCAGGCCCGGCGACGGCTGGCAGTTGGCCATGGACCTGCTGCCCTATGAGCGTTCGACCTGCTTCTGGCAGCGGATCGCCTACCTGTATTCGCGGTTCGACGCACTGATCGCCGAGGTCTCCGACCAAGGGGCCGGCATCGACGACGAGATGGGCGAGACCTATCTGGCGCTGCACACGCTGCGGTGCCGGTCGGCGGCCACCCAGAAGCGACTGGCGCAAGGCCACCGGCTGGGGCCGGACACCTCCATCGACAAGGTGCTACTGGCCGCCGCCGAGCAGCGGCTCTACGACACCGCCCACGACCTGTTGCCCGGCGTCATCGAACTCGAAGATTCACCGTGGCGCACCGAGTACCTGTATTCGCGGGCCGCCACCATCTACGGCGGCACCGCGGAGGTGCAGCGCAACATCATCGCCCGGCGGCTGCTGGATCTGGGTAAGGAGTGAGCGTGACCGATCTGGACGCCGGTTCCCTCGGGCTGCTCGAGGACGCGATGCGCACCTGCATGGCGAACGCCTCGGGCCCTGAGCTCGACGCCGCGCTGGCCGAATTGGGCTGGGCCGACATGCTTTCCGAGGTGCCCGATATCGCGGTGCCGTTGGTGTTCCGGCTGCTCGGCGAGACCGGGGCGCACGCCTCTGTGCTCAACGACGTGCTGCTGGAGACCATCGGCGGACTCCCCGGGGGCACGCCGCCGATGCCGTTCGCCGGCGGCCACTGGGTGGTGTGGGAACGCGAGGACACCCAAGCGCCGGACAACCCGACGCTGGGCGGGCTGCCGCTGCGCCGGGTCCCCGACGGGGAACTCATGCGCATCGGCGAGGCCCGCCGGGCCCTGGGCTGGTGGCTGGTGGGATCGGCGCGGGCGATGCTGGCGCTGGCCCGCACCCATGCGCTGGACCGTGTGCAGTTCGGCAGGCCGATCGCCGGCTTCCAGGCGATCCGGCACAAGCTCGCCGAGACCCTGGTGGCCATCGAGGGCGCGGAGGCGACCCTGAGCCTGCCTGACACCGACAGCCCGGATTTGACCGCGATGCTGGCCAAGGCCGCCGCCGGCAAGGCCGCGCTGACCGCCGCCAAGCACACCCAGCAGGTGCTGGCCGGGATCGGCTTCACCGCCGAACACGACCTGCACCATCACATCAAGCGGGCGCTGGTCCTCGACGGCCTGCTGGGCAGCTCCCGGGAACTGACCCGCAAGGCCGGCGCCGGGCTGCGGGCCCGTCGTTCGGCACCCCGGCTGGCCGAGCTCTGACACCCCGGCGGAATCACCGGCGATAGCGGAGGCCGCCCACGAGGCGACGGTGGTTCTCGCTGACCCAGAACCTTGTTCTCTAGCTAGCTGAGGCGGCGAAACCCAGCGCGCAGAAGCTCCACACCTCGTCGGCGGTGATCGGGTGGATCTCCTCTTCCTCGGCCGGTGCCGAGGACTGCGCGGTGAACATCACCGTCTGCATCGTCATCGCCGCGACTCGGCGCGGATTGACGTCCGAACGCAGCTGGCCGGCCTCGGCGGCCTCCTCCATCAGCTCGGTGAACAACACCAGCAACGGGGCGTGAGCAACGCGCACCTCGGTCGGATGCGAGATCAGCAACTGGGGGGCGAAATCGGTGAACAACGGGCGCTTAGCCGACGGATCCGGCCGCGACAGCTCAAAGAGCAGCTCAATTGCGACCTTCAACCGGGCCAGCGGCTCCTCCTGGCCCGATGTCGCGGCGCGGATCTGATTGGCCGCACGGCTGAGCGCATCCTCGAACAGCGCCAGCAGCAACTCATGTTTGCCGTCGAATTGGAGGTAGAAACTACGCAGTGACTGCCGGGACCGGTCGACGACTTCCTGCACGGTGAAATCCGTGCTGCCCTTCTCGGTGATGATCGCCTGGGCGGCGTCGAGGAAGCGCTGCACGCGCTGGGCGGCACGCAGCTTGGCGGTCTTGATGGACCGCTCGACGGCGCGCTGCTTCCAGGCCGGTTCTTCGCTGGGGCTGCTCATCTGAGGCCCGAATCGCGGCGACGTGCAATGTACATGGACAAACTGTAACGGACAATAGGTCTACTTAGGGGGTCCTCGGCCGCATTGTGACGCAGATTTCGAGATTCTTCCTACCACATGAGGAGAATGTTATTCTCCGATGGTTATTCGACCGGCGACCGACGAGGTGAAATCCGAATGCTCCTGGAGCTCGATTCCGACCAGCGATTCTGGCGCGACACGGTGCGCGACGCGCTGGCCAAGGAATGCCCCGCCAGCCTCGTTCGCGCCGTCGCCGAGGACGGTGCCGACACCACGGCGCTGTGGCAGACCTACGTCGACATGGGGTGGACCGAGCTCACCGACGCGTCGGAGACCGTCGAACTCGGATTGCTGGTCGAGGCGCTCGGCGCCGCGAGCGATCCCACCCCGTTCCTGGCCACCCTGACCCAGTTCAGCCCGCTGGCCGGCGACCGGATCGATGCCAAACTCTCCGGCGCCGCGGTCTACGACGGTGTCACCGCGGCCCGCACCGCCGACGGCTGGGTGCTCGACGGCACCTGCCGGCACGTCCTCGACGGCGACCGCGCCGACCGGCTCGCCGTGCTCACCCCCGCCGGGGTGTTCATCCTGGGCTCCGATCAGGTGACCGCCCGCCGAGTGCAGGTGTTCGACCCAGTACTGCACGTCGCCGAGGTGACGCTGGCCTCGGTGGCGGTGCCCACCGAGGCCCGGGTGTCCGGGGTGAACGTCGAGCGCGCCCGGGAGCTCGCGCTGACCGGGATGGCGCTGACCGTGGTCGGTTCCTGCCAGCGGATCCTGGACCTGGTCCTCGAACACGTCGGGTCCCGCAAGCAGTTCGGCGTGCTGATCGGGTCCTTCCAGGCCGTCCAGCACAAGGCCGCCGATATGCACGTCGCCATCGAGCGGGCCCGCGCGCTGGCCTATTTCGCCGCGCTGACCCTGGCCGAGGGGGACCCACGCAGTCGGATGGCGGCCATGATGGCCAAGGCCGGCGCCGGCGAGTGCCAGTCGCTGGTGTTCAAGCACGGCGTACAGCTGTTCGGCGCCATGGGGTTCACCTGGGAGAACGACGTGCAGTTCCCGCTCAAGCGGGCCAAGGCCGGCGAGCTCATGCTGGGCGGCGCCGCCGAGCACCGCGCCCGGATCACCGAGGAATCACTGGCCGCGGCACGAGCGGGGGCCTGAGCCGTGCAACTGACCTTCGACGCCGACGTCGAGGCGTTCCGCGACGAATTCATCGCGTTTCTCGACGAGTACCTGCCCGACGAGGCGGTCACCGACCAACGCTCGGAATCGACCGCCGACGTGCCGCCGTGGGCCCGGGACTGGCAGCGCGTCCTGTTCGACCACGGCTGGCTGGTGCCCGGCTACCCGCCGGAGTTCGGTGGCCGCAACGCCAACATCCTGCAGCAGTACGTGTGGAACCAGGAACTGTGCCGCCGGCGGATCTATCAGTCCTACAACCCGCAGGGCGTCGGCATCATCGCCGCCTCGCTGCTGACCTTCGGCACCGAGGAACAGAAGCGGCGCTGGGCCGTGCCGATCCTACGCGCGGAAATGACTGCGGCACTGGGCATGAGCGAACCCAACGCCGGATCGGATCTGGCCGGCCTGCGCACGTCGGCGACGCTCACCCCCGACGGGGATGCGTTCATCCTCAACGGCCAGAAGGTGTGGACCTCCGGTGCCCACGACGCCGACGTGATCCTGGCCTTCGTGCGTACCGACCCGGATGCGCCCAAGCACAAGGGCATCAGCGTGCTGGTGGTGCCCGCCGACACCGAAGGCGTGGTGCGCCGGCCGTTCCCGTCCTGGTGCGACCGCGAGGACATCGACTTCAACGAGGTCTTCTTCACCGACGCCCGGGTGCCCGCCGAAAATCTGGTCGGGCCACTCAACGGCGGCTGGGGAGTGGCCAACGGATCGCTGGGCCACGAACGCACCCTGCTGTGGATGCTGTTCGCCGACCGGCTCGACCAGCTGATCGCCGACTACAGACCGGCCACGGTGCTGGAACGCGACCAGTACGCCACGCTGCTGATGGACGCCGCCGCGCTGCGGTTGTTGGGCTCGGCGGCAATCGCCCGCGAGGCCCGCGGTGAGCAGGACACCCAGAGTCTGTCGGTGCTGAAACTGCTTGGATCCGAGTCGGTTCAGACCCATTCCGAGCACGCGCTGGACGCCGCCGGGATCGACGGGCTGCGCCATCCCAACATCACCTCCAGCTACGCACCGTTCGGTGAGGACGACGCGTCGACCAGTCTGTTCGAACGGCTGCAGCGCACCTTCGGCGGGACCATCGCCGGTGGCACCTCGGAGATCCAGCGCAGCATCATCGCCCAGCGGATCCTCGGCCTGCCGCGCTGACGGCCCGCCGATCGCGAACGGCCGATTGGCGCACGAGCGGCCATCCAGGAACACAAAAACCCAGGACGGCCCGACCCGAGGCGGACGCCACGGAGCCTTCGTGCAGTAACTGGCCACTCGCCGGATTACTTCTTGGCGATCAGCCCGTCGACGATGCGGTTGAAGTCGGCGGTGCCGAAGGAGACGTACTCGCTGAGGTTGGCGTAGTCCAGCGAGGTGGTCACCGACCGTTCCAGCTGCATGTTCATCAGCCGCTTGGTGGCCTCGACGGCCTGCTGCGGCTGCTTGAGGATGCCCCGGGCGCATTCGAGGGCCGCGGCCACCGGATCTGCCACCACGTGGTTGGCCAGGCCCAGCTCGAGTGCCTTCGCCGCGGGGATCTTCGCCCCGGTCAGCGCGTACTCCTTGGCCTGCAGGAAGCTGATTTGCGTCGGCCAGACCAGCGGCCCGCCGTCGGCGGCCACCAACCCGATCGACACGTGCGGGTCGGCGAAGAACGCCGTCTCGGCCATGTAGACGACGTCGGACATGGCGGCCAGGCTGCAGCCCAGGCCGACGGCCGGCCCGTTGACAGCGGCGATGATCGGGATCCGGCACCGGATCATGCCCAGCACCAGGTCGCGGCCGTGCTTGATGGTCTTGGTGCGCAACGCCTCGTCACGGCGCAGCTCGTCGAGGTAGTTGAAATCGCCGCCGGCCGAAAACGCCCGGCCGGCACCGGTGAGCACCGCGACCCGCGCCCCGGCGTCCTCGTTGAGCTCGTTGAACAGGTTCGCCAGGCCGACGTGCAGGTTGTCGTTGACGGCGTTGAGCGCATCGGGCCGGTTCAGTGTGATGATCCGCAGCGGCCCGTCGGCCGCGACGTCGATTTCTTCTGGCATTCCATACATTTCAGACTCCCAATCCCAGGATGCGTGAGGCGATGATGTTCTTCTGAATCTGCGAAGTTCCGCCCATGACGCTCTGCGCCCGGCTGTACAGATAGGAGTTGAACAGTTCGGTGTCGGCGGTCCCGGTCACGGCGAGCGCGGCGTGTCCCACCGACTGGTCCACCCAGGTCATCAGCAGCTTGTCGATCGAGCCGTTGGAGTTGTGGGTGATGCCGTCCAGCTGTTCGGACAGCCGGCGCCGCACGTGGTGGGTGAGCATCTCGGTCTGCACCGCCGCCCAGGCCAGGTCCTCGGGGACCGATCCCTCGCAGCGGGCGGCCATCTGGCGCACCAGCTTGCCGTACCGGGCGGCGTAGCCCAGCGTCGAGGGTTCCCGCTCGTGGCCGACCACGGTCATCGCCAGCGCCCAGCCGTCACCGGGTTCGCCGACCATGTTGGCCGCCGGCACGGTGGCGTTGTCGAAGGCGACCTGCCCGAATTCGGTGGTGATGCCGTTGATCATCTCCAGCGGGCGCTGGATCACCCCGGGCTGGTCCATCGCCACGATGAACGCCGAGATGCCCTTGTGCCGCTTGGCTTCCGGGTCGGTCCGGGCCAGCACCAGGCACCAGTCGGCGACGTCGGAGTAGCTGGTCCAGATCTTGTGGCCGTTGATCACCCACTGGTCGCCGTCGCGGACGGCGGTGGTGGTCAGCGACGCCAGATCCGACCCGGCACCGGGCTCGGAGAACCCCTGGCACCAGCGTTCGGTGCCGTTGATCATGCCGGGCAGGAAGCGTTGCGCAATCTCCTTGCTGCCGTGGTGGCCGAGCCCGACGACCAGGTAGCCCAGGCTGGGCCGCGGCGGGGCGCCGTAGCGGGCCAGTTCCTCGTCGAGGATGACATCGTAGACCGGGGGCAGCTCCTGGCCGCCGTACTCCTTGGGCCAGGTCACCCCGAAGAACCCGCCGGAGTACAGCGCGCGGTGCCACTCGCCCTGGCGGGCCCAGTACTCGTCGCCGGACGTCGGGAATTCCTTGGCGTGCACCGAGAGCCAGTCCCGCAGCCGGGCGCGGAAGGCGGCCTCGTCGGCCGAATCACGAAAGTCCAAGATCGATCTCCTCCAACTTGACGGGCCACAGTTCGGTCGAGGTGAGCGCCCGGCGCAGGTAGACGTGCGCCAGGCATTCCCAGGTGTTGCCGATTCCGCCGTGCACCTGGATCGAAGTCTCGCACACCGTGCGAGCCGCGCGTGCGCAGTACAGCTTGGCCACCCGGGCCGCGCGCAACGCCTCGGCCGGGGTGAGTTCGTCGACCGCCCACGCGGCGTGGCGCAGGATGCTGATCGAACCCTCGACCAGGGTGGCGGCCTCGGCCAGCAGGTGGGCGACGGCCTGATACGAACCGATGGTCTTGCCGTACTGTTCGCGGATCTTCGCGTAGTCGACCGCCAGGTCCAGCGCGCCGCGGCTCACCCCGACCAGGTCGGCAGCGGTGATCACCAGCGCGAGCGCCTGCCAGCGGGCCGCGGCGTCGTCGTCGATCGCGCCCACCTCGGCCAATTGCGTTGCCGTGGCCCGGGTCCGGGTGAGATCGGCACCCGCGACGGAGTCCCCGACGGATCCGGCGAGGACCCGGGAGCCGTCCACCGCGACCGCGACACCGGCGCCGCGGGCATCGAATGTTTCGCCGCCGACCACCACGGTCAGGCCGGCGGCGGGATCCAGGCCGGCCAGCCGGTAGGCCTCGTCGGCGAGCACCGGGCCGGCAAACGGGGCATCGACCAGGCCGCGGCCGAACTCCTCGGCGACGATGGCGACCTCCACCCCGGAGGCGCCGTCGGAACGCAGTGCGCACCAACCCGTTCCGGCGAGCTGGCGGTCCAGCCGCTCGATCCGTGCGGCGTCGGCGAGTTCGGCGACTGAGGACGGGCCCAGGTCGTCGGCCAGCTTGGCGGCCGCGTTGCGCAGCTGCTGCTGTTCACCGGTCAGTCGGACATCCATGGCTCTCCTTCAACACACGACGCAACACCTTGCCCGAGGGCAGGCGCGGGATTTCGGAAACGAAGACGATTTCGGCGGGCCGCTTGTAGGACGCCAGCCGCGCGGCCACCAGGTCTTGCAGTTCACCGGCGCTGACGTCTGCGCCGGGAAGTGTGGCAACCGCGGCGATCACCTGTTCCTGGCCGGTCAGCGCCGGACCGTCGGTGTCCGCGACCGGCACCGGCGCGCCGAACACCGCGCAGTCGGCCACCGCGGGGTGGGCGTGCAGCACCGACTCCACCTCGGCCGGGGCGACCTGGAAGCCGCGGACCTTGATCATCTCCCGGGTGCGGTCGGTGATGCGCAACCAGCCGTCGGCGTCGAGTACCCCGATGTCGCCGGTGCGGTACCAGCCGTCGACGATCACCTCGGCGGTGGCCTCGGCGGGCAGATAGCCGGCCATCAACGAATCCGCTCGGGCCCAGATCTCCCCAGGGACACCGGGTTGGACCTCGGCGCCGGTTTCGGTGGACCGGATGCGCAGCGCCACCCCCGGCGCGGCGCGTCCGACGGTGTCCAGGCGCCCGCTGCCGAGTTCGTTGCAGGCCAGCACGGGCAACTCGGTGGCACCGTAGCCGGTCATCCAGGTGACGCCGGTGCGCGCGGTGACGGCCTCGGCGACCGCGGGGGTGATCGGGGTGGCGCACCACATGATGTAACGCAGCGAGGACAGGTCGTAGCGTTCCAGATCCGGGTGGGCGGCGATCGCCAGCGCGATGGGGGCCACCGCCATCTCCACGGTGATCCGGTCGGCGGCGATGCCGGCCAGCAGCTCGTCGACGTCGAACCGGCGACGCAGCCGCACCCAGCCGCCCGCGTCCAGCATGGCGGCGATGTTGAGCAGCCCCAGGATGTGCGACGGCGGCGTGACCACCTGCATCCGGTCGGCCGCCTGCAGACCCAGGACGGTGCGCCAGTGCTCGACGCCGGCGGCGAACGACCGGTGGGTGTGCCGGACCGCCTTGGGGGTTCCGGTGGTGCCCGAGCTGAACACCAGCACGGCCTCGGCATCGGGATCGGCGGCGAAGGGGGCGGGCCCGGCGACCGGGGTGATCGGTTCGTCGAGGTGGCGCATCGCCCTCAGCTCGGCCAGCGCCGGGTGGTCACCGACGGCGGCCACCGGTTCGGTCAGCGCCAGCGCGTGGGCCACCTCGCGGTGCTTCCAAGCCGGGCTGAGCAGCACGACGGCCGCCCCGGCCCGCCAGATCCCGTAGAGCGCCATCACGAACTCCGGCCGGTTCGACGACATCAGCGCGACCCGGTCGCCGGGGCGCACGCCGCGGTCGGCGAGTTCGGCGGCGAACCCGGCGATCAGACCGTCGAGCTCACCGCGACGGTACTGCCGCTCGGCGCCGGCGAGAACGACCGGGTCGGGCATCGGTCCTCCTGGTCGGTGTGTGCCGGGGCGGCGGGAAACTCCGGATGAGAATACTATTCTCGTTGGAGTAGAATACACGTACCATGGTGGTGGTCGCGCCGCCTGTGGCACCCGGGGTGGCACGTTCCCCGGGACTCGGCGCGACGCCGCCGACAGCATGTCGAGAGGTGTGAATCCATGACTTCACCGGCTTCGGGTGACACCGCGGTGGCGACCGGCCGACCCGAGGTGACCGTGCACCTCGACGGTCGAACCGAGACCATTGCCGCGCAGCCGGGTGAGACCATCCTGGAATCCGCGCGCCGCGCGGGGCTGACGCCGCCGTTCTCCTGCGAGGCCGGCAACTGCGGCACCTGCATGGCGGTGCTGCGCGAGGGCACCGCGACCATGCGGGTCAACGATGCCCTGGACGACGACGAGGTCGAGGAGGGGTACGTACTGACCTGTCAGGGCGTCCCGGACTGCACCGTCGTCGTCGACTACGACTGCTGACCGCGCCCGGTCAGCCGTGCTCGCCGAGCGCGGGCGCGCGCCGGTAGTCCGGTACGTACCCGTCCATCCCGATGCTGCACCGCACCTGCCGGTACGGCCCGGCCTGCACGACGGCCTCCGGCGTGGCGTCCAGCGCCTCGCCGAGCGTGCGCACCGCGGCCGCCGGGATCCCGCGCGGGCGCAGCCGCGTTTCCCAGTTCGCCGCCGTGTCGGTGGCCAGCACGGCCGAGACCGCGGCGATCACCGGATCGCGGTTCGCGGCCCGCTCGGCCATGGTGTCCCAGCCGGTCAGCCCGGTCTCCGCGCACAGCGACCGCCAGAATCCGTCGTGCGTGACGAACAGCGCCAGGTAGCCCTGGGCCGTCGGGAACAGTTGCGCCGGAACGTAGAACGGGTGCGCGCCGAACGGTCGGCGGGCCGGTACGACACCGTCGTCGAGGTACCCGGCGGCGTGATAGTTGAGCTGGGACAACATGACGTCGCGCATGCTGACGTCGACCTGCCCGCCGCGACCGGAGTAGATCTGGGCGACCAGCCCCAGCGCGGCGGTCAGCCCGGTGGAGTTGTCCACCGAGGTGTAGCCGGGCAGCGTGGGCGGCCCGGCGGGATCGCCGGTCATCGCCGCCACCCCGGTCAGCGCCTGGATCACGTAGTCGAACGCCGGGTCGTCACCGCCGTTGAGCCCGAATCCGGTCAGCGCCACCGCGACGATCGACTCGTTGTACTGCCGCAGCGCGTCGTAGGTGAGCCCGAGCTTGCGGATGGCCGACGGCTTCAGGTTCACCAGCAGCGCATGGGATTCGGCCACCAGCTCCCCCAGCCGGTGCCGGCCCGCATCCGAGGCCAGGTCCAGAACGATGCTGCGCTTGCCGCGGTTGAGGCTGGCGAAGTAGGTGTCGGACACCTGGCGGGAGATGTCACCGGCGGGCGGCTCGATCTTGGTCACCTCGGCGCCGAGATCGGCCAGCATCAGGGTGGCGTACGGCCCGGCCAGCACGGCACCGACCTCAAGGATCTTGATGCCCGCGAGTGGTCCGGTCACGGCCCTAGCGTAGTTGGGCGGCCAGTTCCGCGATCACCTCGCGGGTGCGGTACTTCGACGCGATGAGCTCATCGCGATTCTCCCCGATCGGCAGCAGCCGCACCGACAGATCCGTCACCCCGGCGTCGGCGAACTGCTTGAACCGCGCCAGGATCGCCTCCTCGTCACCGGCCGCGCACAGATCGCCGACGTTGCGGGCGTCGCCGCGATCGAGCAGCTTCTGATAATTGGGCGAGGTTTCGGCCTCTGCCAGGATCCGGTTGGCGCGGTCCTTGGCCTCGTCGATACGCGAGTTCTCGCACAGGCAGACCGGGATACCGGCGATGATCCGCGGCGCGGGGCGCCCGGCGTTCTCGGCGGCCTGGTTGATGCGCGGGGCGATGTGGTCGCCGATGGAGCGCTCGTCGGCCATCCACAGCACGGTGCCGTCGGCGTACTCACCGGCCAGCCGCAGCATCACCGGGCCCAGGGCGGCCAGCAGCACCGGCGGGCGGACCTCGGCGCCGAGTGCGGTCGGGTTGTGCACGGTGAAGGTGCCGTTCTCGACGTCGACGGGCCCGGGTCCGGACATCGCGGCGTTGAGCACCTCCAGGTAGTCGCGGGTGTAGCCGGCCGGCTGCTCATACGGCAGGCCGAGCATGTCGCGGATGATCCAGTGGTGGGACGGCCCGACGCCCAGCGCCAGTCGCCCACCCGCACCGGCGTTGACCGAAAGTGCCTGGCGGGCAAGTGCGATCGGATGCTGTGCCTGCAGCGGGACGACGGCGGTGCCCAGCTCGATACGGCTGGTGCGGTTACCCATCAGGCTGACCATCGTCAGGCAGTCGAAGTCGTCGGGCACCTGCGGCATCCAAGCGCTGTCCAGGCCGGCCGCCTCGGCCCATTCGATGTCGGCGAGGAACTTGGCGACCTTGCGGTTCATGTCCCCGCGCTCGGCACCGATCATCACACCCAGACGCATCTGCGACCCACTCCTTTGCCTCGCCCGGCGCAGCCGTCGTCAACCCGGCGGGCGGCGCCGGTGCACCCGCTCCCGGTGATAACGTACTTGCAGAAAAAGAGAATGCCAATACCGCTGGATGCAAGCCTGCTTCTGGCGGCGTTTCGATTCCCGGGAGGCACCATGCCGTCGCTGCAGGACCGCACCATGATCATCTCCGGCGCCAGCCGCGGCATCGGCCTGGCGATCGGGCTGGCCGCCGCCCGCCAGGGCGCGAACGTGGTCCTGCTGGCCAAGACCGCCGAACCGCATCCCAAGCTGCCCGGCACCGTCTACACCGCCGCCGCCGAGATCGAGGCCGCCGGGGGCCGCGCCGCCGCCGTCGTCGGCGACGTCCGCAAGGAGGACGACGTGGCACGTGCGGTGGCGGTCGCCGTCGAGACCTTCGGCGGGGTGGACATCTGCGTCAACAACGCCAGCGCCATCTTCACCGCCCCCACCGAGGAACTGTCGGCCAAGCAGTTCGACCTGATGATGGACATCAACGTCCGCGGCACCTTCCTGCTGACCAAGGCCGCCATTCCGCACCTACGCCGCTCGCCGAACGCCCACGTGCTGACGCTGTCGCCGCCGATGAACATGAATCCGTACTGGCTGGGCCTGCACCCGTCGTACACCCTGAGCAAGTACGGCATGACGCTGCTGGCGCTGGGCTGGGCCGCCGAGTACGCCGAGGTGCCGATCGCGTCGAACTGCCTGTGGCCGCAGACCTATATCGCCACCGCCGCGGTGACCAACCTCGCCGCCGGCAACGACGACATGCTGGCCCGCTCCCGTCGGCCCGAGATCATGGGCGACGCGGCCGCCGCCATCCTGACCCGGCCCGCGGCCGAGGCCACCGGCAACTGCTACATCGACGCCGACGTGCTGACCGAGGCCGGGCGGACCGATCTGTCCGGCTACGGCGGCGGCGACAACCCCATCCTGGACCTGTTCCTGGACGCCGAATAGGCGAGTTCCCCCGACGGCAACGCCGAGAAAGCTATTCTCGGTTCGTGCAAACGAGCAGGTGGTCGGCGTGGTGACCGATACGACGGCGCTCGCCGAGGACGTCCACACCGACGAGGTCGAGCGGATCCTGACCGCGGCCGTGCGGGTGATGGAGCGCGTCGCCCCGGCCGCACCGAAGGTCAGCGACATCATCGCCGAGGCCGGTACCTGCAACAAGACTTTCTACCGGCACTTCACCAGCAAGGACGACCTGATCCTGGCGGTGGTGCGCCGGGGCACCGCCAGGGTGGCCGCCGGGCTGGCGGCCGACATGTCCCGCGAGGCCCGCCCGGAAGACCAGGTGGCCACCTGGGTATCCGGACTGCTGGCCCAGATCACCGACCCGCGGCTGTTCACCCTGTGCCACGCCACCATGGCGCAGATGTCGGCGCCCGCGCAGAACCGGCTCAATCCCGACAGTGTCATCGGCCCCGAGGGCACCGACACGATGGCGATGGCGCCGCTGCGGGACCTGCTGTCAGCTCCGTTGCAGCAGATGGGCCGGCCCGATCCCGAACGCGACGCCGACGCGGTGTTCGACGTCACCATGGGGACCCTGCGCCGGCACATCGGCTCCGGGCACCGACCACCGGCCGCCGACGTCGAGCATCTGGTCGGGTTCTGCCTGGGCGGCATCGGGGTGGCGGTTCCCCAGCGTCGGGTCGACTAAGTTAGCTCGGGAGGCAAACCCGCCGAAACCGAGAGAGCCCTGGCCGATGCGAGTTGACGGACGCGAGATCGCGGTCTCCGGCAAACTCCTGCCGCCGTGGAACCGTCGTACCAACGCGCTGATCCGACTGGCGCTGTCGGCGGCTCTCCTCGCCCTGATCATCATCAGCTCGATGGTCACCCGCAACGACTGGGAGGCCCTGGAGAAATCCATCTCCGGCATCGTGGGGGTGCTCACCCCCACCCAGTCGAACCTGGTGTACCTCGCCTACGGCGTCGCCATCCTGGCGCTGCCGTTCGTCATCCTGATATCGCTGATCGCCGGCCGGCAGTGGAAGCTGCTCGCCGCCTACGCCGCGGCCGGGCTTTTGGCCGTCCTGTCACTGTCGGTGAGCGGCAAGGGTTTCGCCGCGCCGCAGTGGCATTTCGACATGGACGACCGGCTGCACACCGTGCTCAGCCAATTCCTCGACGACCCGCGCTGGATCGCGCTGCTGGCCGCGGTGCTGACGGTTTCCGGGCCCTGGCTGCCGGCGCGTCTGCGACGCTGGTGGTGGACGCTGCTGCTGGCCTTCGTGCCGATCCACCTGGTGGTCAGTGCGATCGTGCCGGCCCGTTCGCTGCTGGGGCTGGCGGTCGGCTGGTTCATCGGCTCGCTGGTGGTGCTGGTGGTCGGCACCCCCGCGCTGGAGGTGCCGCTGGACAGCGCGGTGCGGGCGCTGGCCCGCCGGGGCCAGATAGTGACCGCGCTGACCGTCATCCGCCCGGCCGGCCCGGGCGCACTGGTGCTGCAGGCCACCGGCGTCCAGGGCTCGCTGACCGGCGCCCCGGCCGAAGCGGCCGACCCGGCTCCGGACGCGAACCCGTCCACCCCCTGCCAACCGGTCCCCGGCGCGGCGCTGCTGGAACTCTACGGGCCCAACCAGCGCAGCGGCGGCCTGCTGCGCCAGTTCTGGCGCAAGATGCGGCTGCGCACCGACGAGAGCGCGCCGCTGCACGCGTCGATGCGCCGCGCCGTCGAGCACCGGGCTCTGATGTCGGTCGCCATCGGCGCCCTGGGGCTGGCCAACACCACCACCATCGCGCTCGCGGCCCTGGAACGCGGCTGGACCCTGTATGCCCGCACCCCGGCCCGCGGAACCGCCATCACCCGCAACGTGCCACCGGCGCGGGTCTGGCAGGCCCTGGCCGACCTGCACGCCGGCCAGATATCGCACGGCGATCTCCGGATGAGCGAACTGAGCGTTCTCGACGACGGGAAGGTGCAGTTCGGCGGGTTCGGCAAGGCCGAATTCGGCGCGACCGACATCGCGTTGCAGTCCGACATCGCCCAACTACTGGTGACCAGCACGGCGCTCTACGGCGCCGAACCCGCGGTGTCCGCCGCCATCGAGGTGTACGGCCGTGACAGCGTGCTCGACGCCTCGCGCCGGCTGACCAAGGGGGCCATGCCGGTCCGGATCAAGACCGCGGTGCCCAACGCCGGGGACCTGATCACCGCCGCGCGCGACGAGGTGAAGAAGCAGACCGGCGCCGCGGCGATCCAGACCGAGAACATCGCCCGGTTCACCCGCTCGCAGATCATCCAGCTGGTGCTGCTGGTGGCACTGGTGTACGTCGCCTACCCGTTCCTGTCCACGCTGCCGACCTTCTTCACCGAACTGCGCACCGCCAACTGGTGGTGGGCGCTGCTGGGACTGGGTGTCTCGGCGTTGACCTACCTGGGTGCCGCACTGTCGCTGTGGGCGTGCGCCGACGGGCTGGTGAGCTACCGCAACCTGACGATCATGCAGGTGGCCAACACCTTCGCCGCCACCACCACGCCCGCCGGTGTCGGCGGCCTGGCGCTGAGCACCCGGTTCCTGCAGAAGGGCGGGCTCGGCGCGGTGCGCGCCACCACCACCGTCGCACTTCAGCAGACGGTGCAGGTGATCACGCATCTGGCGCTGCTGGTGGTGTTCAGCGTCGCGGCCGGAACCACGGCCGACCTGTCGCATTTTGTGCCGTCGGCGACGGTGCTGTACCTGATCGGCGGTGCCGCACTCGGTGCGTTCGGCACCTTCCTGTTCGTACCGAAGCTGCGCCGCTGGCTGGGCACCGCGCTGCGCCCCAAACTCAAGGAAGTGCTGGCCGATCTGGTCGACCTCGCCAAGGAACCGAAACGTCTGGGGCTGATCGTGCTCGGCTGTGCGGCAACGACTCTCGGCGCGGCCCTGGCACTGTGGGCCAGCGTCGAGGCGTTCGGCGGCGACGTGTCGTTCGTGACGGTCACCGTGGTCACTATGATCGGCGGCACCCTGGCGTCGGCGGCGCCCACCCCTGGCGGCGTCGGTGCGGTGGAGGCCGCTCTGATCGGTGGGCTGGCTGCATTCGGCGTGCCGATGGCGGTGGCGGTGCCCGCGGTGCTGCTCTACCGGATCCTGACCTGTTGGCTGCCGGTATTCGTCGGCTGGCCGGTGATGCGCTGGCTGACCCGCAACGACATGATTTGACCGCGAGTGACCACCTTCAATCACAGTCAGGGTGTCCATGACTGGGTACCCACCCGCGACGGCCGTCACCTCTACGCCCAGGTGCTGGCCGGGCCCGAACCACCCACCGTGGTCTTCGAATCCGGCTCCGGGGCGACCCGGTCCTACTGGGCGCAGGCCCAGCAGGGAGTCGCGACATTCGCCCGCGCCGTCGTCTATGACCGTGCGGGACTGGGCCATTCCGAACCCGACCCCGCGGGCCGGACGCTGGATCGGATGGCCGACGACCTGCTCGACGTGCTCGACCACTTCGGTCCCGGACCGTTCATTCTGGTCGGCCACAGCGCGGGCGGCCCGATCGTGCGGCTGGCCGCCTCCCGGCGCCCCGGCATGGTCGCCGGGCTGGTTCTCGTCGACCCGACCGACGAGGACGCCGACGTGCTGTTCAAACCGCCGTTCCGGATCGGTGAGCGGATATCGATCGCCGCAGGCAAGGTGCTCGCCCGGCTCGGCCTGCTGCGGCGACTGTTCGCCGGGCAGCTGGCCGCCATGCCCGACGAGGACGCCCGCGAGGACCTGCGCCACGAGGGTTTCGGCTACAACGTGCTGGAAACCCAGCAGCGCCAGGCCCGCACGTTCCTCGACGAACTGAAGAAATGGCGCAAGCGGCCCCCGGATCTTCGCGACATCCCCGTCACGGTGATCTCCGGCGGCAGGCTACGGGTCGACGGTATGCCCGAGCACATCCGGGTGCGGATCAATCTGGCGCACAGCTACCGGGCGGCGCAGTCCCCGCGCGGCCGGCACGTCGTCGCGCAGCGCTCCGGGCACAATATCCCGCTGACCGAACCCGAGGTGATCGTCCGCGAGGTCGCCGAGATGGCGGCTACCGCAGCGGGTCGAACGGGGCGATGGTCGGGTCGATCTCGCCGGTGACGATCTGTGTGGCCAGCATCTTGCCGGTGGCCGGGCCCAGGACGATGCCCCACATGCCGTGGCCACCGCCGACGTACACCCCCGGCGCACGGGTCGCACCGACCAGCGGCAGCCCGTCGGGGGTGACCGGGCGAGCGCCCACCCATTCGTCGCGGCGGTCGTCGAGATCCACCCCGGTCATCAGCGCGCGGGCCTGGTTCACGATGGCCTGGATCCGGCGGGGCTGTGCGGGCTCGTCGGGCCTGCGAAATTCCATCGTCCCGGCGATCCGGAACCGGCCCCGGTACGGCGTGCAGGCAATTCGCTGTTTCGGTAGATACAGCGGATGCTCCACGGGAACATCGGTTTTCACCGTGAAGGAATAGCCCCGGCCGGCCTGCACCCGGGTCCGCACACCGAGCGTGCGGGCCAGTCGCGGCAGCCAGGCACCGGTGGCGATCACCACCGAGTCGGCCGCCAGACGTTCCCCGGTGTCCAGCAGCACCGCCGGACGGGGTCCGCCGACGACGTCGGTCACCGCCGACCCGGTGCACAGCTCGGCCCCGCGCGCCACCACCGCATCACCGAGGGCCGCCAGATACGGACCGGGCTCCAGGAACCGCTGGCCGTCGAGCCGGTAGGCCGTCGTCACCGTCTCGGACAGGACCGGGCACAGTTCGCGGGGGTTCGGCAGCGGTGTCAGCGGCACGTCCTGGCCGTGCCGTCGGGCGCCGTCGATCTCGCGGAGGAACCCCGCGTCGTCGCCGGGGCGCGCGAATGCGATGACGAACGGACCCGCGTGGGTTCGCGACAGCACTCCCCCGGCGCCGAGTTCGTCGTAGCAGGCCAGGGCGATCCGGTCGATCGGCGTCAACGCGGCCATCGCGCGCTCCCAGGACCGACGGGTGCCGTGCGCGGCGAACCGGGCCAGAAACGACCACAGCGGGACATCCACCCGGATCGGAATATGCAGTGCGGCATCGGGATCCAGCAATGCCCGGGGCCCGTAGGACCACAGGCTCGGATCGGCCAGCGGGATCGTCTTGCCCGGACTCAGCCAGCCGGCGTTACCCCACGATGACCCGGCCGCCACCCCCTCACGGTCGATCACCGTGACATCGACGCCGCGTTCCTGCAGATACCAGGCGGTGGCCAGGCCGACCATCCCCGCACCGACCACGATCGAACGGGCCATGGAACCCCCTCGCGAGACGAGTGCTGCCACTGTCCATCTCAGCACACTGTCGGGGCCCCGGCAGGGCGTCGGACCTACGGCGACCAAGGCCGTCCCGACGCGACACCGCGTGCCACCCATGACCCGGCCCACCACAACAAGTGCGCGAGGGGGGACTTGAACCCCCACGTCCGAAGACACTGGAACCTAAATCCAGCGCGTCTGCCATTCCGCCACTCGCGCGCGACACCTCAGGGTATCTGGTACCGGCTCGATTCCTGCCGCCGCTGGCGCGGACGGTACGGTCGATAGGTGTCCACCACCCGTCGCCACCGGCCCGCACTGATCGTGCTGGCCCTGCTGGCCGCGTGCGGGTGCCTGGCCCTGGGCTGGTGGCAGTGGACACGTTTCGAGTCGAGCTCGGGCACCTTCCAGAACCTCGGCTATGCATTGCAGTGGCCGGCGTTCGCGGCGTTCTGCATCTACGCCTACCGCAAGTTCGTCGTGCTCGAGGAGAACCCGGAGCCCGCGCCGTCGCCGCAGCGCCCGACGGAGATCCCCGCCGACCTGCTGCCGTCGCGCCCGACGGCCGCCTCCGTCACCGCCGACGAGGACCCGACGCTGGCCGAATACAACCGCTACCTCGCCGAGCTGGCCGCGCGGAACGACGCCGCGGGCCGCACCGGTACAAAGACCCCGCAGGACAGGACCACCGCATGAGCAGCAATGAATCCACTCCCCCCGCCGGGGCAGCGACCGTCGAATCCATTCGCAAGGCGCTGCTGCCCTACCGGGTGCTGGCCTGGACGACGGGTGTGTGGCTGATCGCGCTGTGCTGGGAGATGTACCTGGCCTATGTCATGCACGACCCGAACCCGCCGAAGTGGATCGGCGTGGTGCACGGTTGGGTGTACTTCGCCTACCTGCTGGCCACCGCCAATCTCGCGGTGAAGGTGCGCTGGCCGATCGGCAAGACCATCGGGGTGCTGCTGGCCGGCACCATCCCGCTGGTCGGCATCATCGTCGAGCATTTCCAGACCCAGGAAGTCAAGGAACGCTTCCAGCTCTGAGGCCGCGCGGGTCAGTCGTCCGCCAGGGCCGCGACCGGGTCGGGGATCAGGGCGGCCAGCGCGGTGGCCGCCGCACCGACGGCCGCGGCCACCCACAGCCCGAGGTGAAAGCCCGCGAGTGACGGCGCGGTGTGCACCCCGGAACCGACCGGCGGCGCGACCACCATCGCCGCCAGGATCGCGCTGATCACCGCACTGGAGATCGAGGTGCCCATCGACCGCGACAGCGCGTTGATGCCGTTGGCGGCGGCCGTCTCGGTGATCGGCACGGCCGCGTTGATCAACGCCGGCAGCGAGGCGAAGCCGAAGCCGACCCCGATGCTGACGATCACGTTGAGCAGGCCCACCAGCGCCGCCGAGCCCAGCATCAGCGGCCCGCACAGGTAGCCGGCGGTGATGATCGCGCAGCCCAGGACCAGGCAGAATTTCGGTCCCCGACGGGCGGCGACGGCCGCCGAGGCCGACGCGCAGACCATCATCGCCAACCCGCCCGGCGCCATCCACAGCCCGGTGCCGGTCAGCGACTGGCCCAGGCCGTACCCGGTCTCCGCGGACAGTTCCAGGATCTGCGGCGCGATCAGGCTGAGCGCGAACAGCGCGAACCCCATGCAGATCGACGACAGATTGGTCAACAGCACGGGGCGCCGCACGGTGGTGCGCAGGTCGACGATCGGCGACTCGATCCGCAGCTGCCAGAGGGCGAAGACGGCGAAGATCCCCAACGAAGCGACGAACATCGACACCGTCACCCGGTCGGTCCAGCCCCACGTCGACCCCTTGGAGATCGGCAGCAGCAGCGTCACCAGCCCGGCGGCCAGCAGCACCGTGCCCAGCGGGTCGAAGCGGCCCGTCGACACCGCGGGCACCGCCGGGATCAGCAGCACGAACAGCACCAGCGCCAGCGCGCCCAAAGCACTGGACAGCCAGAACAGCGCGTGCCAGTCGTAGTGCTGGGCGATGATCGCCGACAACGGCAGCCCGAGGGCCCCGCCCACGCCCAGCGAGGAGCTCATCGTGCCCATCGCCGATCCGACCCGGTCGGGCGGCATGACCGCCCGCAGCACCGCGATGCCCAGCGGGATGATCGGCATGCCCAGGCCCTGCAGACCCCGGCCGAGCACGAAGGGCACCAGCGTGCTGCTCAGCGCACAGATCAGCGATCCGGCCAGCAGCCCGACGGCGCAGACGATCAGCATCCGCCGGGAGCCGTAGATGTCGCCGAGCCGCCCGAACACCGGGGTGGCCACCGCCGCGGTCAGCAGCGTCGCGGTGATCGCCCAGGACGCGTCGGGGGCGTCCACACCGAGCAGCACCGGCAGCGACGGGATGACCGGGACGATCAGCGTCTGCATCAGGGACACGCCGATACCGGCGGCCGAGAGCACCACGACCAGCACCGTCGGATGCTCGCTGCCCAGGCTGGCCCGACGGGAGGTCACGAGGGGGCAGCGTACACGTCGGTTAGCTTCGCTTACTAAGCTGCGCCGACCGGCGTGGATAGAATCGCCGCCATGACCGCCGGCCCGCCCGTCCGGGATGGTGCGCTCACCGGGCTCCGCGCGCTGGCCGCCATCCTGGTCATCGGCACCCATTCCGGCTTCATCACCGGGATGCTGTCGCACGGCTACCTCGGCCACGTGTTCGGGCGCCTGGAGATCGGCGTGCCCATCTTCTTCGCGCTGTCCGGTTTCCTGCTGTTCCGGCCGTGGGTGATCCGGGCCGCGGCGACCCGCGACGGGCAGCGGGCACCCGCGCCGTCGGTGCGCCGCTACGCGCGGCGACGGGTCCGCCGCATCATGCCGGCCTACCTGGTGACGGTGCTGGTCACCTTCGCCGTGTTCGCCGTCTACACCCCGGGACCCAATCCCGGCCAGACCTGGCCCGGCCTGCTGCGTTATCTGACCCTGACCCAGATCTACGCGAGCAACTTCATGGCTCGCTATCTGCACACCGGGATGCCGCAGATGTGGAGCCTGGCCGTCGAGGTGTCCTTCTACCTGCTGCTGCCGCTGCTGGCGTATCTGCTGCTGGGCCGGCGGCGGGCCTGGCGCCCGGCTGCGGTGCTGTCCGGGATCGCCGCACTGGCACTGGTCGAACCGGTCTGGCTGATGCTGGCGAACGCGACCCACGTGCTGCCGGACGCCGCCGGCATGTGGCTGCCGGCGCACCTGTCCCCGTTCGCCGGCGGCATGGCCCTGGCGGTGCTGCAGGTCACCGGCGCGCACTGTCGCGCGCGGTGGGCTCTGCCGGCGGCGTGCGCGGGGTTCCTGCTGATCTCCGGCTCCTGGGCGTTCGGTTCCTACCTGGGGCCCACCCACTGGTGGCAGCCGGTGGTCTCGGCGGCCGCCTACGGACTGATCGCCACGCTGATCGTGGCCCCGCTGGCCCTCGGCGACCGCGGTTACTGGCATCGGCTGCTGAACCTGCGGCCGGTGGTGTGGGTGGGCGAGATCTCCTACGAGATCTTCCTGCTGCACGTCATGGTGATGACCCTGACCATCGGCCTGCTGTTGCGCTGGCCGCCGTTCACCGGGCCGGTGGCGGTGCTGTGGGCGCTGACCCTGGCGTTGACGATTCCGCCGGCCTGGTTGCTGCACCGGTGCACCGCACCCCGCTCACTGCGCGAGGCGGATCAGGCCAGTTTGCGCAATGCGGGCAGCAGCAAAGCCAGCGCGCGGCCGCGGTGCGACGCCGCATCCTTGGCCTCCGGGCTCAGCTCGGCCGCCGAGCAGGTGCCGCCGTCGGGCAGGAACACCGGGTCGTAACCGAAGCCGCCGGTGCCGCGGGGTTCGCGCGCAATGGTGCCGCGCCACTCGCCGCGCACGGTGACCTCATCGGCCGGATCGGGCCCGGTCACCAGCGCGCAGGCCGACACGAACGCCGCGCCACGGCGCTCCTCGGGAACGTCGGTCAGCTGCGCGAGCAGCAGCCAGTAGTTGGTGACGTCGTCACCGTGCACCCCCGCCCAGCGCGCCGAGAGCACCCCGGGCATGCTGTTGAGGGCGTCCACACTCAGCCCGGAATCGTCTGCGACACAGGCAATTCCCGTTGCGGCGTAGCCGTCGCGGGCCTTGGCCAGCGCGTTCTCCTCGAACGTCGCCCCGGTCTCGGGGGCCTCGGGATACTCGGGTACGTCGGCCAGCGACAGCAACTCCAGGCCGACGATGCCCGCGGTGTCGAGCACCCGGCGCAGCTCGGTGAGTTTCTTGTTGTTGCGGCTGGCGACCAACAGTCGGGTCACCGGCTCAGCTTCCGAACGCCTTCTTCGGTGCCGGCCCCTCGGGCAGCACCCCCGGGTACGGCAGTTCCAGTGCGGCGCGCTGGATTTCGAAGAGCTGATCGCAGGCGCCCAGCGCCGCATCCAGCATCTTGTCCAGGGTGGACCGCGGGAACGTCGCACCTTCGCCGGTGCCCTGCACCTCGACGAGGGTGCCGGTGTCGGTGGCCACCACGTTCATGTCCACCTCGGCGCGGGAGTCCTCCTCGTACGGCAGGTCGACGCGGACCCGGCCGTCGACCACGCCGACGCTGACCGCCGCGATCGCACACGACAGCGGCCGCGGGTCCGACAGCTTCCCGGCCGCGCCGAGGTAGGTGACGGCGTCGGCCAGCGCGACATAGGCGCCGGTGATGGCCGCGGTGCGCGTTCCGCCGTCGGCCTGAAGGACGTCACAGTCGATGGAGATGGTGTTCTCCCCCAGCGCCCGCAGGTCGATGCAGGCCCGCAGGGAGCGCCCGATCAGCCGGCTGATCTCCTGGGTGCGCCCGCCGACGCGGCCGCGTACCGATTCGCGGTCGGAACGGGTGTGGGTCGCCGCCGGCAGCATGGCGTACTCGGCGGTCAGCCAGCCCAGGCCGGAGCCTTTGCGCCAACGGGGTACGCCGTCGACGACGCTGGCGGTGCACATGACCCGGGTCTGACCGAACTCGATCAGTACCGAGCCCGCCGGATGCGAGGTGAATCCACGGGTGAGGGTGACCGGACGCAGTTCATCGTCGCTGCGGCCGTCTTCGCGACTGGACACCCGCCAACACTAACCGGTGGTTCGGCAGCTACTTACAACCGCGCCCCGCGGGCGGCCCGGGTGGCGGCCGCGATCACGTCGAAGGCCTCATCGGGGACCACCGCGTGCACGGCACCGTCGAATTCGGCCTCGGCCTCGGCGAGCACCGCGTCCCGCGAGGTCCACGGCGGGATGTGGGTCAGCAGCAGCTCCCGCACGCCGACTTCCCGGGCAATCCGGCCCGCTTCGGTACCGGACAGGTGCAGGTCCGGCGGGTTGCCCGGACTGTGCGTCCACGACGCCTCGCAGAGGAAGACGTCGGCGCCGCGGGCCAGCTCGTACACCGCGTCGCAGATGCCGGTGTCGGCGCTGTAGACGAACACCGCCCCGGACGGATCGGTGAACCGCATGCCATACGACGGAGCGGGGTGGGTCATCAACCGCACCTCGACCTGCAGCGCCCCGTACTGGAAGACCTGCCCGTCGTGGAAGGAGTGCAGGTCGAAGATGTCGCGGAAATCGTCGAGCTCGTCGCCGTGCGGCGAGGACGCCGCGGCCAGCCGCGACCAGGTGTCGGGCGGCCCGTGCATCAGGGCCTTGCCGGTCGGCTTGTTCGGGTGGTAGCGCCGCCACACGAACAGTCCGGGCAGGTCCAGGCAGTGGTCGGCGTGCAGGTGCGACAGGAAGATGTTGACGACACCGGGATCGACGTGGCGTTGCAGGGCGCCCAGAACCCCGCCGCCGAAGTCGATCACCAGCGGCTCGGTGTCGGGAGCGGTCAGCAGGTACCCCGAGGCCGGGGAATCCGGTCCGACGACGCTGCCGGAACAACCAAGCACAGTGATGCGCACCTCATCAGCTTGCCATGCTCCCTGGCCCAATACCGCAAACTCCGCCGCAATAAACCCGCGGCGCGGTTCAGTGCGCCCCGGGGACTCGGTGCGCCGGTTCGACGCCGGTGATCGACGGTCCGAGGAACCGGGCCGCCAGCGCCAGGAACGCGTCCGGATCGCCGGTCGCCTCGAAGCGCCGGCCCGGCGCGGGCGCGTCGTGCGGACGCAGCAGGTCCGCCTCGGTCAACACCCGCAGCAGGTCCTTGGCCGTCTCCTCGGCGCTGGACACCAGCGTCACCTCGTCGCCGACGACGAGCTGGATCAGCCCGGCCAGCAGCGGATAGTGGGTGCAGCCCAGTACCAGCGTGTCGACGCCGGCGCGCTGCAGCGGCTCCAGATACCCCTCGGCCAGGCCCAGCACCTGACGTCCGCTGGTGACCCCGCGTTCGACGAAGTCGACGAACCGGGGGCAGGCGACGGCGGTGATCTCGGTGTGCACCGCCGCGGCGAACGCATCCTGGTAGGCACCCGAGGACACCGTGGCGGCGGTCCCGATCACCCCGACGCGGCCGTTTCGGGTGGCGGCGACCGCACGCCGCACCGCGGGCAGTATCACCTCCAGCACCGGGACGTCGTAGCGTTCCCGGGCGTCGCGCAGGCACGCCGCCGAAGCGCTGTTGCACGCGATGACCAGGGCTTTGACCCCGCGGTCGACGAGGTCGTCCATGATCGCCAGGGCGTGGGCGCGGATCTCCGCGATGGTCAGCGGGCCGTACGGCCCGTTGGCGGTGTCACCGACGTAGATCATCTCCTCGTCCGGCAGCATGTCGATGATGGCGCGGGCCACCGTCAGCCCACCGACGCCCGAGTCGAACACCCCGACCGGGGCGTAGCGGTCCGCGGTCACTGCTGCACCGGGCGTTTCTGCGCGCGGGCCGTGCGTTCGGGCCCGGACAGCAGATACGCCGCGACGACGCCGGCGATCGCCCCGCACAGGTGGCCCTGCCAGGAGATGCCGCCGCAGGTGTTGAGGTCGGGAACCACCCCGAGCAGCAGGGAGCCGTAGAGCAGCGCGACCAGCACCCCGACGACGATCTGCCACGGTTTGCGGACCCACCAGCCGAATACGATCAGAAACGTCAGCCAGCCGAAGATCAGGCCCGAGGCGCCGATGTGCACGGTGTTCGGGCATGACGGCAGCGCACCGATCAGCCAGGTGCCCAGCCCGCCGAGCAGCCAAATGATGGCCGTCGCCGCGAGGCATCGACCCATCCCGATGAGCGTCATCAGGAAGCCGAGCACCAGCAGCGGGATCGTGTTGGCAAACAAGTGGTTCCAACTGCCATGAAGCAGCGGGGCGAACAGGATGCCAGACAGGCCGTCGCGCTGCAGCGGCCGGATGCCGTCGGCGTCCAGCCGCCCGCCGCCGAGTTGGTCGATGAACTCGATGACGTAGAGCACCGCAACGAAGCCGAGGACGGTGGCACCACCGGTCTGCCACCCGGGCCGCTGCTGCGGCGCGTCGGGAACCGCGGGTGTCTTCGCCATCGGCGCTGCGACCGCCTTTGCTCGTGGGGCTGCGCACTCGTGGGGCAGCGTGAGATTCAGGCTACCGGCGCGGCGTCGGCGCCGAACACCGCCGGCAGCAGATCGGCGTAGCAGGGCACCCCGGCCACGCCGGTCGCCGCGGCGACCCCGACGAGCACCGCGCGGGCCAGCGCGTCGGCGGCGGCGGCCCCGACGGCGGCCAACAGTCGGGTCTGCGGATCCAGCTGCGGCGGGGTGTCCGGATCCGGTTCCACCTCGATCGCACCGGTGGCCAGCGCGAACACCGTGTCCCCGTCGACCGGGGTGTGCGCCGGCCGGATCGAGTGGGCCAGCCCGTCGTGGGCGGCGATGGCCATCCGGCGGCAGGCGGCGGGCGTGAGAGCGGCGTCGGTGGCGACGACGGCGATGGTCGTGTTGAGCGGCGGATTCGACGAGCGGCGTCTTTCCGCGAGGAAGAGGTCCGACGGGGGCTGCAACGGGTTGTGTTCGGCGTCGCGGGCGGCGTAAGCGGCGATCTGGTCGGCGGGCGGGGTCGCCAACCCCAGCACCCGGGTCAGTTCGGCCATCCACGGCAGCCCGGTGACCGGGTCGACGACGGCTCCGGCGCTGTTGACCACCACGATGGCCCCGACGGTCACCCCGCCGTACTCCGGGCCCAGGCGCACCGACGCGGTGCCCACCCCGCCCTTGAGCACCCCGGACCGGGCGCCTACACCGGCCCCGACGGTGCCGACGGCGACCGTCGTCGCGGCGGCGTCGGCCGCGCTCCGGCCGAAGTCCGCGGTCGGGCGCTGCGCCCAGCCGCCGACGGGCAGGTCGAAGATCACCGCGGCCGGCACGATCGGCACCAGCCCGTTCTCGATGGCCACCCCGCGGCCACTCTCCTCCAGCCAGCCCATCAGCCCGTCGGCCGCGGCCAGTCCGTAGGCGCTGCCACCGCACAGCGCGACGGCGTCGACGTAGCGCACGCTGTTGGCCGGATCGAGCAGGTCGGTCTCCCGGGTTCCCGGAGCCCCGCCGCGGCAGTCGACCGCGCCGACGGTCCCCGGCGGGGTGAGCACCACCGTCACCCCGCTGGCCCATCCGCTGCCCAGGGTCGCATCGGGATCCAGCCGGTGATACTGGCCGACCCGGATGCCGGCGACGTCGGTGATGGCGCCCTGCGGCAGCCACCTCGTTTCACCCGGGGTCCTCACGCCGGCTTCCCCATCAGACACAGCACCAACAGCTCCTGCAGTGTGGTCAACCACTGGTAGACGTCCAGGTGCCCGGCCATCGGGTGGTTCGACGATAGCCGGGCGGGCCCGTCGGGACCGATCTCCAGGATGGCGCCCAGCGCCAACCGGATGTCGTTGACGGCGGCGATCCACGCCTCGGCGTCATCGGTGGTCAGCTCCAGCCGGCCGCCGTCGCGCGGGCAGGTGCCCAGCATCCGTTGCGCCGCTTCGCGTTTGGCGGTGATGATCTCCGGCTCGTGCAGGATCCGCAGCGCCGTGTTGACACTCTCCGGGTCCGGGTCGCCCGGGCCGGCGGCGGTGGGACGGTAGAAGTCCGGCAGCAACCGGCTCATGGTGGCGTCGGCCGGCGGCGCCGGGTTGCCGGTGCGGATACCGGTCAGCTCGGCGAGCTCGTCGGGCGGCGCGGCCGCCTCGCGGTCGTCGAGCATCGCCAGCACCGAGGTCGCCAGGTCGTGCAGCAGCGCACCCTCGTGGGGCTCCAGCACCGACCGGAAGCGCACACCGTCGGCGGTCTGCACCCGTTTCCATCTGCGCACGCCGGGCTCAGCGATCCTGCTGCATGCTGGCCCACAGACCGGCCGCGTGCAGCCGGGCGACGTCGGCCTCCATCGATTCGCGCGCCCCGGCCGAGACCACCGCCTTGCCCTCGTGGTGGACCTGCAGCATCAGCTTGGTGGCGTGCGGTTCGGAGTAGCCGAACACCTTTTGGAACACGTAGGTCACGTAGTTCATCAGGTTCACCGGGTCGTCCCAGACGATGGTCACCCAGGGGGCATCCACGGCGTCGACGTGTTCGGCCTCACGCTGATCGGCCGGCTTGGTCGGTGCGGACGCAGCCATGCCGACAGGATAACGCCGATCGCAACAGCCGATAAGTCCAAGTGTGCGTTAGCGTCACAGGATTGCGCCGCGCACATCCCCCGGACGACGCAAATCCCCCGAACGAGGAGTCACCACGGCCGAGGTAGCGGTAGCCGAGCTGCTCGACGCCGCCGTGGCCGCGCTCGGCGGCAGCCGCCGCGACGGCCAGCGGCAGATGGCCGAGGCCGTCGAGCAGACATTCCGCACCGGCGAGCACCTGGCGGTACAGGCCGGCACCGGCACCGGCAAGTCGCTGGCCTACCTGGTTCCGGCGCTGGCAGCGGCCGCCGACGGCAACGGGCCGGTGGTGGTGTCGACGGCGACCATCGCCCTGCAGCGCCAACTGGTCGACCGCGATCTGCCCCGGCTGACCGAGGCGCTGGCCCCGGTGCTGCCCGACCAGCCGCGGTTCGCGCTGCTCAAGGGCCGCGGCAACTACCTGTGCCTGAACAAACTGGCAACCGGGACCGCCGAACACGAAGAAGACGCCCCACAAGAGGAGCTGTTCTCCCCGGTGGCCGCCGGCGCGCTGGGCCGCGAGGTGATCCGGCTGACCGAGTGGGCGTCGGACACCGAGACCGGCGACCGTGACGAGCTGCGGCCCGGTGTCAGCGACCGGGCCTGGGCGCAGGTCAGCGTCTCGGCGCGGGAGTGCCTGGGACCGTCGCGCTGTCCGTATGCCCTCGACTGCTTCTCCGAGCGGGCGCGCGCGGAGGCCGGGCGCGCCGACATCGTCGTCACCAACCACGCCCTGCTGGCCATCGACGCCATCGCCGACGCGTCGGTACTGCCCGAGCACGCCCTACTGATCGTCGACGAGGCCCACGACCTGGTGGACCGGGTGACCGGGGTGGCCACCGGCGAACTGACCGCCACCACGCTGGGCACCGCCGTGCGCCGGGGCGGTCGCCTCGTCGACGCCGAGATCTCCCAGCGCCTGGACGCCGCAACCGCGACGCTGCTGGCGTTGATGCACGACCTGGAGCCGGGCCGCATCGACATCCTCGACGAGGAGCTCGGCACCGCGCTGACGGTGCTGCGCAACGCCGTCAACGCCGCCCGCTCGTCGATCGACACCGCGCCGTCGGACCCCAAGGCCGCCGCCGCGCGGACCGAGGCCGTCGCCGCGCTGGCCGATGTCGGCGACACCGCCGACCGGATCCTGGCGTCGTTCGGCCCGGCCATCGCGGACCGTTTCGATGTGGTGTGGCTGGATCGCGACGAGATCCGCGGGAGCACCAGGGTCACGCTGCGCGTCGCGCCGCTCAGTGTCGCCGGGCTGCTGCGCTCCCGGCTGTTCGCCGACACCACCACCGTGCTGACCTCCGCGACGCTGACCCTCGGTGGCTCGTTCGACGCGATGGCCCGCGCCTGGGGCCTGGCCGACACCGGGTCCGAGGCGGCACCGCGCTGGCGGGGCCTGGACGTCGGGTCGCCGTTCGACCACGCGAAATCCGGCATCCTCTACATCGCCGCGCAGCTGCCCGCCCCGGGCCGCGGCGGGCCCGACAGCCCCGAAGCCGCCGCCCAGTTCGACGAGATGGCCGAGCTGATCGACGCCGCCGGTGGCCGGACGCTGGGCCTGTTCTCCTCCACGCGGGCGGCCAGGGCCGCCGCGGAGGCGATGCGCGAAAGGCTGGACACCCCGGTGCTGTGCCAGGGCGAGGACGCCACCGCGCTGCTGATCGAGAAGTTCGCCGAGAACCCGGAGACGTCGCTGTTCGGCACCCTGTCGCTGTGGCAGGGCGTCGACGTGCCCGGGCCGTCGCTGTCGCTGGTACTCATCGACCGGATCCCGTTTCCCCGGCCCGACGATCCGCTGCTGACGGCCCGGCAGCGCGCGGTCACCGCCCGCGGCGGCAACGGCTTCATGGCCGTGGCGGCGAGTCACGCCGCGTTGCTGCTCGCCCAGGGGGTCGGCCGGTTGCTGCGGCGCGCCGACGACCGCGGGGTGATCGCCGTGCTGGACTCCCGGCTGGCGACGGCCCGCTACGGCGGCTTTCTGCGCGCGTCGCTGCCGCCGTTCTGGACCACCACCGACGGCGAGCGGGTCCGCGGCGCGCTGCGCCGGCTGCGCGGCGCGCCGGAAACGCCGGGTGGCCAATGAGGACCCCGCCCGGCGCCCGGGAACTATCGTTACCGTTTTCCCGGCGTCGAGAGGGGGCGGCCATGCGCCGATCCGTCCTGTGCGCCGCGCTGGCCGCCGTCCTGGCGGTGTCGGGGTGCACCGAGCGGGTCGACGGGCAGGCCGTCTCGGTGTTCGCCGACCCGTTCAAGGTCGCCGGGATGCCCGCCACCGACGGGCCGACTGGGCTGCGGGAGAACCCCAACCCGCCCACCCGCACGGTGGAGGGCACCGACCACGGCCAGATCGACCTGATCGGTGCGCAATCGGTCAGCGATATCGAGCAGTACTGGGAGTACGCGTTTGCGGACCTGACGACGGGCACCTTCAGCCCGGTCGGCACGGTGTATTCCTGGGACGCCCGGCAGTACGCCGGGCAGTTCTGCACCAGTGACACCTACGGACTGGTCAACGCCGGGTTCTGCCGGGTCGACGACAGCATCGGCTGGGACCGAGGGGTGTTGTTCCCCGCGCTGCGCAAGACCTACGGCGATATGGCGATCACCATGGTTCTGGCCCACGAGTACGGCCACGCCGTGCAGAAACAGGCCCAGCTGGTGGGCCGCAGCACGCCGGTACTGGTCGCCGAGCAGCAGGCAGACTGCCTGTCCGGGGCGTACATGCGCTGGGTGGCCGAGGACCGTTCGCCGCGTTTCACGCTGTCCACCGGCGACGGCCTCAACGACCTGCTGCTGACCATGATCTCGTTTCGGGATCCGCTGCTGAGCGAGGCCGACGTGGCAGCCGGCGGCACCGGTGACGAGCACGGCTCGGCGTTCGAGCGGATCTCGGCGTTCCAGTTCGGCTTCACCGACGGCCCCGCGGTGTGCGCCTCCATCGACGCCCAGGAGATCAAGGCCCGCCGCGGCAATCTGCCGCACGAACTGCAGCAGAACCAGACCGGCGACTGGCCGGTGACCGAGGAGTCGATCCGGGCGGTCTTCGACGCGATGACCATCCTGTTCCCGCTGGACAAACCGCCCACCATGAGCACCCAGGCGTCCGACGCGGCGACCTGCTCCGATGCCCGGCCGAGTCCGCCGGCGTCGTTCTGCCCGGCCACAAACACCATCTACGTCGACGTGCCCGGGATGCAGAAACTCGGCACCCGCGCCGACGACGTCAGCACGCTGTCCGGTGACAACACCGCCTATTCGGTGCTGATGTCGCGCTACCTGCTGGCGCTGCAACAGCAGCAGGGCCTGTCGCTGGACCGCGCCGAGACCGCGCTGCGCACCGCGTGTCTGACCGGGGTGGCGACCGCCAAGCTCGCCCCCGGCGTCGACACCCCCGGCGGGCACACTCTCAAGCTCGCCGCGGGTGATCTCGACGAGGCGGTGGCGGGTCTGCTGGCCAACGGCCTGGTGGCCAGTGACACCAACGGCGACACCATCGCCGCTGGGTTCTCCCGGATCGCGGCGTTTCGCGCCGGAGCGCTCGGCGACCAGGGGCTGTGCCTGCGCCGCTACCAGTGAGCCGTCGCACTTGCTGCGCCGGGCGCGCCGCCGCGCACTACGGTGGGTTCGGGACGGTATTGGTTGAGCACCCGACGAGAACGGAGCCCCAGGTTGCCCGGTCGCATCGAAATCGATGAGGTTTCCCCGGTGGTGTCCTGCGGCGAGTATCCCGCCAAGGCCGTCGTCGGCGAGGTCGTCGCCGTGCGTGCGACGGTGTGGCGCGAGGGCCACGAGGCCGTCGCCGCCACCCTGGTGGTGCGCTATCACGGTCCGCACTATCCGCAGTTGGTATCCGCCCCCGCCGGGCTGGTGCTGCCGGACGCCCCGGCACCACAGCCGGACACCGACCGGGTCAAGCCGTTGTCGGTGCCGATGGTCGCGGGCGGGCAGCCGGACACCTTCGAGGCGCTGTTCACCCCCGATGCTGTCGGGCTGTGGACGTTCCGGGTGGACGGCTGGGGTGACCCGGTGACCGGCTGGCGCGCCGCGGTGACCGCCAAGCTGGCGGCCGGCCAGTCCGAAGCCGAACTCGACAACGACCTGCTGGTCGGCGCCACGCTGCTGGACCGGGCGGCGGCCGGGGTTCCGCGCGGCTCCCGCGAACCGCTGCTGGCGGCGGCCACCGCCCTGCGCACTCCCGGTGACCCGTACACCCGCTCGGCGCTGGCATTGTCGGAGCAGGTCGCCGAGTTGCTGCGGCGCCATCCGCTGCGCGAGTTGGTGACCCGCGGCAAACGCTTCGGGGTGTGGGTGGACCGGCCCGCGGCCCGGTTCTCCGCCTGGTACGAGATGTTCCCGCGCTCGACCGGCGGTCGCGACGACGCGGGCAACCCGGTGCACGGCAGTTTCGCCACCGCGGCCGCGGCGCTGGAGCGGGTGGCGCAGATGGGCTTCGACGTGGTGTACCTCCCGCCGATTCACCCGATCGGGAAGGTGCACCGCAAGGGCCGCAACAACTCCGTGACGGCGGTGGCCGACGACGTCGGGTCGCCGTGGGCCATCGGCAGCGACGAGGGCGGTCACGACGCCGTGCATCCGCAGCTGGGCACCATCGACGATTTCGACGACTTCGTGGCGACCGCGGCCGGGCTCGGCATGGAGGTGGCCCTGGACCTGGCGCTGCAGTGTGCGCCGGATCACCCCTGGGCCAAAGAGCACCGGCAGTGGTTCACCGAACTGCCCGACGGCACCATCGCCTACGCGGAGAATCCGCCGAAGAAGTACCAGGACATCTACCCGCTGAACTTCGACAACGATCCCGCCGGCCTCTACGGCGAGGTGCTGCGGGTGGTGCTGCACTGGGTTTCCCACGGCGTCAAGATCTTTCGGGTCGACAACCCGCACACCAAGCCGCCGAACTTCTGGGCCTGGCTGATCGCCGAGGTCAAGGACCGCCATCCCGAGGTGCTGTTCCTGTCCGAGGCGTTCACCCGCCCGGCCCGGCTCTACGGGCTGGCCCGGCTGGGGTTCACCCAGTCCTACAGCTACTTCACCTGGCGTACCGCCAAGTGGGAGATCACCGAGTTCGGTGAGCAGATCGCCGAGCACTCGTATGAGGCCCGGCCGAACCTGTTCGTCAACACCCCCGACATCCTGCATGCGAGCCTGCAGCACGGCGGCCCCGGTATGTTCGCCATCCGGGCGGCGCTGGCCGCCACGCTCAGCCCGCTGTGGGGTGTGTATTCCGGGTTCGAGCTCTACGAATACCAGCCGCTGCGTGAGGACTCCGAGGAGTACCTGGATTCGGAGAAATACGAGCTGCGGCCCCGCGATTTCGCCGCGGCACTGGACCGCGGCCAGTCGCTGGAGCCGTTCATCGCCCGGCTCAACGAGATCCGCCGGCTGCATCCGGCGCTGCACCAGCTGCGCACCATCTGCTTCCACCACGTCGACAACGACGCCCTGCTGGCCTACAGCAAGTTCGATCCGGCCACCGGCGACGCGGTGCTGGTGGTGGTGACGCTCAACGCATTCGGGCCCGAGCAGGGCACACTGAGCCTGAATCTGGCAGCCCTGGGCATGCACCCCTACGACCGGTTCTGGGTGCGCGACGAGGTCACCGGAGCGGAATATCAATGGGGCGAACACAATTACGTTCGCCTCGAGCCGCAACACGCCGTGGCGCACATCGTGAACCTGCCGCACATTCCCGTCGAGACCCGCGACCGGCTCTACCGCGACCGCTAGGAGGATCCGATGAGCCAGATCGATTCCAGCCCGGCCCTGCGCCCCGAGGCGTCGGAGCTGCGCCGCCTGCTCGACGGCACCCACCACGACCCGCACGCCATTCTCGGCGCGCACCCCGAGGGGCGGCGCACCATCATCCGGACGCTGCGCCCGCACGCCACCGCGGTGTCGGCGCTGATCGGCGGCCGGGAGTATCCGCTGGACCATGTGCAGGGTGGCCTGTTCGCCGCCGCGGTGGACATCGCCGATCTGATCGACTACCGGTTGCAGGTCAGCTATCCGGGTGCCGACGGCGTCACCGATGTGCACGTCGTCGCCGACGGCTACCGGTTCCTGCCCACCCTCGGCGAGGTCGATCTGCACCTGTTCTCCGAGGGCCGCCACGAGCGGCTCTGGGAGGTGCTCGGCGCGCACCCGCGCAGCTTCACCACTCCGGACGGCGCCGTCGAGGGCGTCTCATTCGCCGTGTGGGCGCCGAATGCCAAGGGCGTCAGCCTGATCGGCGAGTTCAACGGCTGGAGTGGCAACGACGCGCCGATGCGGACCCTGGGCTCGACCGGGGTGTGGGAGCTGTTCGTCCCCGGCTTCGCCCCCGACGGTCTGTACAAGTTCCGGGTGCACGGCGCCGACGGGTCGGTCACCGACCGGGCCGACCCGATGGCGTTCGCCACCGAGGTCCCCCCGCACACCGCGTCGCGGGTCACTCAGAGCCACTACCGGTGGAACGACGAGGACTGGCTGACCGGGCGGGCGAGCCGCAACCCGGTGTTCGAGCCGATGAGCGTCTACGAGGTGCACCTGGGGTCCTGGCGCCCCGGCCTGAGCTACCGCGAGCTGGCCGCGCAGCTGACCGAATACGTTCTGGCCCAGGGGTTCACCCATGTGGAGATGCTGCCGGTCGCCGAGCATCCCTTCGGCGGCTCGTGGGGCTATCAGGTGACCTCGTACTACGCGCCGACGTCGCGGTTCGGCAGCCCCGACGACTTCCGCTTCCTGGTCGACACCCTGCACGGCGCCGGCATCGGGGTGATCATGGACTGGGTGCCCGCGCACTTCCCCAAGGACGCCTGGGCCCTGGGCCGGTTCGATGGCACCCCGCTCTACGAGCACGCCGATCCCCACCGCGGCGAACAACTCGACTGGGGCACTTATGTTTTCGACTTCGGCCGGCCTGAGATCCGCAACTTCCTGGTGGCCAACGCACTGTACTGGTGCCAGGAGTTCCACATCGACGGGTTGCGCGTGGACGCCGTCGCGTCGATGCTCTATCTGGACTACTCCCGTCCGGCCGGCGGCTGGACGCCGAATGTGCACGGCGGGCGGGAGAACCTGGAGGCCGTGCAGTTCCTGCAGGAGATGAACGCCACCGTGCACAAGCTCAACGCGGGCGTCGTCACGGTGGCCGAGGAGTCGACGTCCTGGCCCGGCGTCACCCGACCCACCAGCCTTGGCGGGCTTGGATTTTCGATGAAGTGGAACATGGGCTGGATGAACGACACGCTCGGCTACATCGGCCGCGACCCGATCCACCGCAGCTTCCACCACAACGAGATCACCTTCTCGATGCTGTACGCGTTCAGTGAGAACTATCTGCTGCCGGTCAGTCACGACGAGGTGGTGCACGGCAAGGGCACCCTGTGGAGCCGAATGCCGGGCAACGACCACCAGAAGGCCGCCGGGCTGCGCAGTCTGCTGGCCTATCAGTGGGCCCACCCGGGCAAACAGCTGCTGTTCATGGGCCAGGAGTTCGGCCAGCGCGCCGAATGGTCGGAGGAGCGCGGCCTGGACTGGTTCCAGCTCGCCGAGCACGGCTTCTCCGGTGGTATCGCCCGCTTCGTCCGCGATCTGAACACCGTGTACCGGCAACACCCCGCACTGTGGTCCCAGGACACCCGCCACGAGGGCTACTCGTGGATCGACGCCAACGACTCGGCGAACAACGTGCTGAGCTTCCTGCGGTTCGGCGCCGACGGTTCGATGATGGCCTGCGTCTTCAACTTCTCCGGCTCCGAGCACGCCGCCTACCGGGTGGGACTGCCGCGGCCGGGCCGCTGGCGCGAGGTGCTCAACTCCGATGCCACCGGCTACAACGGGGCCGGCGCGGGCAACCTGGGCGGTGTGCAGGCCGTCGGGCAACCGTGGCACGGTCGCCCGGCCTCGGCGCCGCTTACCCTGCCTCCGCTCTCGGCCATCTGGCTGACGCCCGAGTAGCGGTTCGGCGAGTGCCGGCGGAGCCGGACCGACACCGGGACCGCTCGCAAATAATCACCAGCGGTTCGGCGAAGCTCAGTACAGCGCGCTGGCCAGATCCCGCCGGGCCCGGATGACGTCCGGGTCAGCGGGGTCGAACAGCTCGAACAGCTCCAGCAGCCGGGCCTTGACCCGGGCGCGATCGTCACCGGCGGTGCGCTTGACCGCGGCGATCAGCCGACCGAAGGCGCCGGCGGCGTCCTGGGACAGCAGCTGCACGTCGGCGGCGGTCAGCGCTGCCTCCAAGTCGCCGGGATCGGCGTCGGCGGTCGCGATGACGTCTGGGTCGGCGGCGCTGGCCCGGATCAGCCAGTCGACCTGGCGGATCGCGGCCTTGGCCTCGGCGTGGTTGGGATCGGCATCCAGGATCGCCTGGTAGGACGCACGAGCGGCCAGGAACTCCCCGGCGTCGAGCTGGTCACGGGCGGCGGCCACCGCCGGGTCCACCTGCTCGGGCTCGGCGCCCGCGGCTCCGGGCAGCTTGCCCGCGGTGGCCTCCAGCAGCGCGTCCACCCACTTGCGCAGTTCGGCGACGGGCTGGGTGCCCTGGAAGCTGGCGATCGGCTGACCGCCGGCCAGCGCGACGACGGTGGGGATGGCCTGCACCCCGAAGGCCTGCGCCACCCGCGGGGTGGTGTCGACGTTGACCAGCGCCAGCGACCAGCGGCCGCCGTCGGCGGTGACCAGCGCGCCGAGGGCCTCGGCCAGGGCGATCGCCGCGTCGCTGCGCGGCGACCACAGCAGCACCACCACCGGCACCTGGTTGGACCGGACCAGCACGTCCGGCTCGAAGTTGGCCTCGGTCACGGCGACGGCGGCACCCAGGCCGGCGGCGGTGTCCTCACCGGTCTGCGGCGCGGGCGGCTGCGTCGCGCGCTGCTTGAGGCCGGACAGGTCGACGGCACCGGCCATGGAGGCGGCCATCGCGGGTCGGGAGGGACGGGGTCGGGTCACGCGCCCAAGTCTGTCACGCCGCCGCGGGGCCCGGCCACACCACCGCCGGGCCTCCCTCGGCCTGCGTCAGCGGCGAACGATCAGGGCGTCGCCCTGACCACCGGCACCGCACAGCGCCGCCACGGCGTACTTGCCGCCGACGCGCTTGAGCTCCAACGCGGCGTGCAGCACGATGCGGGCGCCGGACACCCCGATCGGGTGCCCCATCGCGATGGCGCCGCCGTTGGGGTTGACCCTTGCCGGATCCACGCCCAGCTCCCGGGTGGAGGCCAGCGACACCGCGGCGAACGCCTCGTTGATCTCCACCACGTCGAGCTGGTCGACGGTGATGCCCTCGCGGGCGATGGCCTTCTTGATGGCATTGGCCGGCTGGGACTGCAGGGTCGAGTCCGGACCGGCGACCACCCCGTGGGCACCGATCTCGCACAGCCACTCCAGGCCCAGTTCCTCGGCCTTGGCCTTGCTCATCACGACGACCGCGCACGCGCCGTCGGAGATCTGCGACGCCGACCCGGCGGTGATGGTGCCGTCCTTGCGGAAGGCCGGACGCAGCTGCCCCAGCGACTCGGCGGTGGTGTCCGCGCGAATGCCCTCGTCCTCGGCGAACACGATCGGATCCCCCTTGCGCTGCGGGATCTCGACCGACACCACCTCTTCGGCGAACACGCCGTCCTTCCAGGCGGCCGCGGCCTTGCGGTGGGATTCGGCGGCGAACTCGTCCTGCTCCAGGCGGGTGAACTTGTCCTCGTCGTTGCGCTGTTCGGTCAGCGCACCCATCGGCTGGTCGGTGAAAACGTCGTGCAGGCCGTCGTAGGCCAGGTGGTCCTTGACCACGACGTCGCCGTACTTGTAGCCGGCGCGGGAATCCAACAGCAGATGCGGCGCCTTGGTCATGGACTCCTGGCCACCGGCGACGACGACCTCGAACTCACCGGCGCGGATCAGCTGGTCGGCCAGTGCGATCGCGTCGATGCCGGACAGGCACATCTTGTTGATGCTCAGCGAGGGCACGTCCCAGGGAATACCCCCGGCGACGGCGGCCTGACGCGCCGGCATCTGCCCGGCGCCGGCACAGAGCACCTGGCCCATGATCACGTAGTCCACCAGTGACGGGGAAACACCAGCCTTCTCCAGGGCGGCCTTGATCGCGATCCCGCCGAGGTCCGAGCCGGAGAAATCCTTCAGCGAACCGGAGAATCTCCCGATCGGGGTACGGGCACCAGCAACAATCACCGACGTCGTCATCGACATATCCTCCACAGCCTGGGTTTCGGGGCCGACCCGGAACCGACCCGGCCCGCGTCGCAATATCGGCCCTCAGGTTACCGTTAGGCCATGAGCACCGATCAGGTTGATGCACGTTCGGCCCTGACCCCCGACCTGGTGACGGCGATCGACCACGCCGGCATCGCCGTGCCGGACCTGGACGCCGCCAAGGCCTTCTACGTCGAGCAGCTCGGCATGGAGGTGCTGCACGAGGAGGTCAACGAGGAGCAGGGCGTGATCGAGGCCATGCTCGGCGTGCGTGGCACCCCGGCCGGCAGCACCCAGATCCAGCTGCTGGCGCCGCTGAACGAGTCGTCGACCATCGCCAAGTTCATCGACCGCAACGGCCCGGGCCTGCAGCAGCTGTGCGTACGCACCAGCGACGTCGACGCTCTGTCGGATCGGCTGCGCGCCGCCGGAATTCGGCTGCTGTATGACACCTCCCGCCGCGGCACGGCCGGCGCCCGGATCAACTTCATCCACCCCAAGGACGCCGGCGGGGTGCTGATGGAGCTGACCCAGCCCGCGGGCTAGTCACAGACCCCCGTTCGGTCCCAGCTTCCCCTCGCTGAACCGACCTAGGACCACCGGCGCGTCGGCCCCCGGTCGGCACGTTTGACCCAGCACGGCGAATGCCAGTGCCGGCGGTCGTCGACACCACCGGTCCCCCGATCGGCCGGCCACACCACCACGTGGGCCACTCCCGGGCGGATCTCGTGGTCGCAGCCTGGGCAGCGGTAGACCTTGGTGGCGCGTGACGCGGGGATCTTCTGCACCCGGTAGTCACCGCCGTCGTGGCCGGTTTCGACGACGGGATCGGGGCGCACGCTGCGACCGGCGGCCGGCGTCGGTGGCCGCGCGCGGGAATGTCTGCGCGCCATGTCCGCAGCCTATCGGGCACGGCGCGTGCGTGTCCGCGGCCGATCGACCTCCCACCCGGGGCACCCCGATTAGGCTGTCGCCTTGATGGATTCCCGAAATACGTTGGCACAGCGACTGGGTCACCTGCTGGAGCGGGTGACCCGGCAGAGCGGTCGGCTGCTGCCCGAGACGTCGGCCTACGGCTCCTGGCTGCTGGGTCGCGAGACCGAGCGCCCGGAACAACGGCGTGTCCGCATTCAGGTGATCCTCACCGGATTCCTGTTGATCAACAATCTTCTCGCCATCGGCGTGACCGCCCTGCTGGTGATCGTGGCGTACCCGAATCCGAACGTCTTCACCGCCGCACCGCGCTGGGTGACGCTCGGGTTGGCCCCCGCCTACTGCATCGGCGCGCTGGTGATCGGCTCGACCGTGCTCACCCGCCACGGACTGAAGGTGCTGAACTGGGCCATCGAGCAGCAACCACCCACCGCCGAGGATCTGCGCGCCACCATGCTCGCCCCGTGGCACGTCGCGGTGGTGCACATGATCGGGTGGGGACTGGGCGCCGTCGTGCTCACCACCGCCTACGGCTACTACGACACCTACTTCATCCCGCGGTTCCTCGGCGTGATCGTGGCGGTCGGGGTGATGGCCGCCAGCTTCTCCTATCTGGTCACCGAATTCACCCTGCGGCCGGTCGCCGCGCAAGCGCTGGTGGCCGGGGAGCCGCCGCGGCGACTCGCCCCGGGCGTCATGGGCCGGATCATGACGGTCTGGATGCTCGGCGCCGGCATCCCGATCATGGGTATCGCACTGTCGGCGTTCTTCGCCCTGATCCTGCGGAATCTGACGCTGACGCAGTTCACCGTGGCGGTGTTGCTGTCCTGCCTGGCCGCGCTGGTCTTCGGGTTCACCCTCATGTGGGTCGCCGTCTGGATCACCACCACCCCGATCCGGGTGGTGCGCGCCGCGCTCAAACGCGTCGAGGAGGGCGACCTGGACACCACCCTGGTGGTGTTCGACGGCACCGAGCTCGGGCAGTTGCAGCGCGGCTTCAACTCCATGGTGCACGGGCTGCGAGAGCGCGAGAAGGTGCGCGACCTGTTCAGTCGGCACGTCGGCCGCGAGGTTGCCGAGGCCGCCGAGGCCGCGACCACCGGCGAGATGACCCTGGGCGGCGAGGAACGCGACGTCGCCGTGCTGTTCATCGACATCATCGGCTCGACCATGCTGGTCAGCGGGCTGGCGGCGTGGGAGGTCGTCGCCCTGCTGAACCGGTTCTTCGCCGTCATCGTCGACGAGGTCGAGCTGCGCCACGGGTTGCTCAACAAATTCCAGGGCGACGGCTGCCTGGTGGTCTTCGGGGCTCCCAACGACCTTGAGCACCCCGAGGATGCGGCCCTGGAGACCGCCCGCGCGGTCTCCATCCGGCTGGCCCTCGAGGTCCCCGAGGTCGAGGCCGCGATCGCGGTGACCGCCGGCGATGTCGTCGCGGGCAATGTCGGGGCCCGGGAACGCTTCGAGTACACCATCATCGGCGAGCCAGTGAACGAGGCCGCCCGGCTGTGCGAGCTGGCCAAGACCGCACCCGGCCGGCTGATCGCCTCCGCCGACGCGGTCCGCGGCGCCTCCGAAGCCGAACAGGCGCACTGGACATTCGGCAATCGCGTCAGGCTACGCGGGCTGGAAGATCCCACCCAGCTGGCCACCCTGGTTCAGTAGTCAGAACAGCCGGTACTCGTTGCTGTCCATGCCCCGCATCTGATCGTAATCCAAGGTCACACAGCGGATCCCACGATCCTCGGCCAGCGTGCGGGCCTGGGGTTTGATCTGCTGCGCGGCGAACACCCCGGCGACCGGCGCCAGCAGGCTGTCCCGGTTGAGCAGGTCGAGGTAGCGGGTCAGCTGCTCGACGCCGTCGATCTCCCCGCGGCGCTTGATCTCCACCGCGACCGACGTGCCGAGTTCGTCGCGGCACAGCAGGTCGACCGGCCCGATCGCGGTCGGGTACTCGCGGCGCACCAGCGTGTACCCCGCACCGAGCAGTTCGACGTGTTCGGCCAGCAGCGCCTGCAGGTGGGCCTCCACCCCGTCCTTCTGCAGACCCGGGTCCACGCCGAGTTCGTGCTGAGAGTCGTGCTCGATGTCCTCCAGGGTGATCCGCAGCTGCTCGCCCGCCTTGTTCTCCACCACCCAGACCGGGGTCGCCCCGTCGTCCGCCTCGGTGAGCCAACATGGCGGGCTCATCCAGTTCAGTGGTTTGTAGGCGCGGTCGTCGGCGTGCACGCTGACCGAGCCGTCCGCCTTGATCAGCAGCAGCCGCCGGGCGGAGGGCAGATGGGCGGTCAACCGGCCGACGTAGTCGACGGTGCACTGGGCAATCACGAGGCGCACCCGGACGAGCTTAGGGCACCCGTGACCGGACGCCGTCGCCCGACCGAACCACCGGGGTTCGTGCGGCGGATAGGCTGCCCAACGATGAGTGACGACCCGGAACCGGAGCGGCGCGTCGACCGCCTGCTGGAGCGCGCGACCCGGCAGAGCGGGCGGCTGACCTCGTCGCCCGAGTATGGCTCCTGGCTGCTCGGCAGTTCCAGCGAGAGTCCGCGCCGGCGCCGCGTCCGCATCCAATTCCTGCTGACGGTCGCCCTGATCACCTCGAACCTGGTCGGTATCACCGTCGCCATCCTGCTGATCACCATCGCGCTGCCGGAGCCGTCGGTGTTCCGCTCGGACGTGTGGTGGATCGCCGTCATCGTCACGCCGGCCTACATCGTGGCGGCGCTGGCCGTCGGCACCGCCTGGGTGACCGGGCGCACCGTGAAGGCGCTGAGGTGGGCAACCGAGGGACACCCGGCAACCCGCGCCGATCAGCGCCGCACACTGGCCACCCCCCTGCGGGTGGCGCTGATGAACCTGGTGCTGTGGCTGATCGGGACGGCCCTGCTGACCCTGCTCTACGGCCTGCACGATCCGCGTTACATCCCGAACGTCGGCTTCGTCATGCTGTTCTGCGGGATCGTGGTGAGCGCGGCCTGCTATCTGTTCACCGAGTTCGCCCTACGCCCGATAGCCGCGCGGGCACTGCAGGCCGGGCGCCCCCCGGGCCGGCTGCCGTCCGGGGTGACCGGCCGGATCATGAGCACCTGGCTGTTCACCACGGCGATCCCGGTGGCCGGGACCATGGTCACCGCCCTGTTCACCATCATGATCCACCAGCTCACCGCCACCCAGCTGTCGGTCACCGTGCTGTTCATCGGCGCCTTCGCGCTGACCTTCGGGTTCCTGCTGATGTGGGTCGCCTCCTGGCTGATCTCCACCCCGGTCCGGGTGGTGCGTCAGGGGATGGCCCGGGTGGAGGAGGGCGACCTGACCCCGACCCTGCAGGTGTTCGACGGCACCGAACTCGGCGAGCTGCAGCGCGGCTTCAACGCCATGGTGGCGGGGTTGCGGGAACGCGAACGGGTGCGCGACCTGTTCGGCAGGCACGTGGGTCGCGACGTGGCCGCGGCCGCCGAGGCTCAGGACGTGGAGCTCGGCGGCGAGGAACGCTTTGCCGCCGCGCTGTTCATCGACATCATCGGGTCCACCACGATGGTGTCCAACCGTCCGCCGACCGAGATCGTCGACCTGCTCAACCAGTTCTTCGCCATCGTCGTCGACGAGGTCAACGGTCACCAGGGCTTTGTCAACAAATTCGAGGGCGACGGCTGCCTGGCCGTGTTCGGCACCCCGAACCAACTGGACTGCCCCGCCGATGCCGCGTTGGCCGCGTCCCGGTCGATCGCGGCGCGGATCCGCACCGAGTTGTCCGGCGTCCACGCCGGCATCGGGGTCGCCGCCGGCATCGTGGTGGCGGGCAATGTCGGGGCGCACGAGCGCTTCGAGTTCACCGTGATCGGCCCGCCGGTCAACACCGCCGCGCGGCTGTGCGAGCTGGCCAAGTCCACGCCCGGGAAGCTCCTGGCCGCCGCCGATACCGTGCGCAGCGCCGGCGCCGCCGAGCAGGCGCACTGGAGCTTCGGCGACACCGTCACGCTGCGCGGCCAGCACCACGAGACCGTCCTCGCCCTGCCCCGCGACGGCGACGACCGCTAGCGGCCTCGTCAGGTCCGGCGACCGGGACCGTCATGTCGGTTTTCCGCTAGTAATCGCTTCCGGACCGTGCCAGGCTGGCAGTGTGCACCAGGATTTCGACCGCTGCTACCGCGCCGTCGGTTCGCGCGACGCCCGGTTCGACGGCTGGTTCGTCACCGCCGTGTCCAGCACCGGAATCTATTGCCGCCCAAGCTGCCCCGCCCGTACCCCGCTGCCGGCCAACGTCTCGTTCTTCCCGACGGCGGCGGCCGCGCAACGGGCCGGTTACCGGGCCTGCCGGCGCTGCCGTCCCGACGCCTCCCCCGGTTCACCGGCCTGGTCTGTGCGCGACGATCTCGTCGCCCGGGCCATGCGGCTGATCGCCGACGGCACCATCGACCGCGAGGGGGTTCCCGGGCTGGCGGCCCGGCTCGGCTACACCACCCGACAGGTGGAGCGGGTGCTGTCCGCTGAGCTCGGTGCCGGTCCGCTGGCTCTGGCCCGCGCGCAACGCGCCCAGACGGCGCGGCTGCTGACCGAGTGCACCGACCTGGCGTTCGGCGAGGTCGCGTTCGCGGCCGGGTTCGCCAGCATCCGGCAGTTCAACGACACCGTGCGAACGGTATTCGGCTGCCCGCCGAGTGAACTGCGCCGCCGCGCGGCGATGATCCCGGCTGCCGACTCGGCCGGTGCCATTGCCCTGCGGCTGCCGGTGCGCCGGCCGTTCTCCTACTCGGGGCTGTTCGGGCACCTGGCGGCCACCGCGGTGCCCGGCGTCGAGGAGGTCCGCGCCGGGACGTTTCGCCGCACCCTGCGGTTGCCGAACGCCACCGGCATCGTCGCGTTGAGGCCGCGCCAGGATCACGTCGCCTGCGTGCTGAGACTGGCCGACTTCCGGGATCTGCCGATCGCGGTCGCGCGCTGCCGTCGCCTGCTCGATCTGGACGCCGACCCGATACCCATCGCCGAGACACTGGCCGGTGATCCCGCGCTGGCGGGCGCCATCGCTGCCGACCCGGGCCGCCGCCTTCCCCGGACCGTCGACGAACATGAACTGGCGATCCGGGTGGTGCTCGGCCAGCAGGTATCCGTCCGCGCCGCCGGAACGCTGGCCGCGCGACTCGCCTCCACCCGGGGTTTGCCGATCACCGATCCCGACGGCGGCCTGACGCACTGCTTCCCGACGGCCGCCGAGATCGCCTGCCTCGATCCGAATGACCTCTCGATGCCCGAATCCCGTCGGCGAACCGTGCTGGCGCTGGCCGAAGCACTGGGCAACGGCGCCATCCCGCTGGGGCCGGGCTGCGACTGGGCCGCGACCCGCGCCCGGCTGATTGAGCTACCCGGGATCGGGCCGTGGAGCACCGAGCTGATCGCCATGCGGGGACTCGGTGATCCCGATGCCTTCCCGGCGTCGGACCTCGGTGTCCGTACCGGGGCCCGGATTCTCGGATTGCCCTCCGGCGCAGCCGTTCTGGCCACACGTGCCCAGAGCTGGCGACCCTGGCGGTCCTATGCCACCCAGTACCTGTGGGGCGCGGCCGCGTCGCATCCCATCAATCAATGGCCCCCGAAGGAGGCGGCATGACCAGCTACCGCATCATCGACAGCCCGATCGGCCCGCTCACCCTGGCCGGTGACGACGGGACGCTCACCCATCTGCGGATGGTCGACCAGACCTACGAACCGGACCGCGACGACTGGATCCGCGACGATACCGCGTTCGCGACGGCCGTCGAGCAGCTGGACGCCTACTTCGCCGGGGACCTGCACGAGTTCGACATTCCAATGGCCATGGACGGCACGGAGTTCCAGCGGCGGGTGTGGCAGGCGCTGTGCACCATTCCCTACGGCGAGACCCGGTCCTACGGCGAGATCGCCGCGCAGATCGGGTCTCCCGGCGCATCACGGGCCGTCGGACTGGCCAACGGGCACAACCCGATTGCCGTCATCGTGCCGTGCCACCGGGTGATCGGCGCCAACGGCAGCCTCACCGGCTACGGCGGTGGGCTCGACCGTAAGAAGCTCCTGCTGGCGCTGGAACGTGAATCGTCGCAGCCCGCGCTGTTCGACTGATCCCGATGACCATCTTCGATTCGCTGCCCACGCACCGCCCGGGCGTGGTGTGCTCGCGGTGCGCACCGACGGAATCGCGACGGGGTCCGGCCCTCCTGTCGGGCACCGGCACGATCTGTATCTGGCACTGGATCCGACCCGGCCCGAAGGCCCCGGCGCCGGACGGCTCATCGTTGCGGAGTTCAGGGTGCAGGAGGCGTTCCGCGCGACATACCGTGCGGACCTCGCCGAGCTCGGCGACGGCCTCTACCACGGTTACCTGGGATCCCGGCGCTGAATCCGATCAATCGTCGGTCCCGACAACCAGCGCCAGCTCGCCGGCCTCCCGGTCCAGCAGGACGAACTCGGTGAAGTGGAAGTTGATTTCGTAGTCGACGCGGCGGTCCTTCGGCAGACGCGCCAACCGGTAGACGGCCGTCGCGCGCCTCATCCGGGAGTAGACCTGCAGCTCCAGTTCCTCGCGCTGCTGATCGTCCAGCTTCCAGTAGTACTCGGCCCAGCCACGTAGCTCCGCCGATGCGTCGGCCGCATTCGTGGCAACGAAATCCGAAACACGCATCTGTTCAATGACGTAAGGGCCGTGGAGCACTCCGCAATTCCTGGCCTCGGGCCCGCAGTAGCCGTCGCGGTAGTACGACGATTTCAGCAGACACGCCAGTGCGGACGCATCGTCCACTTCCACGGACAGCCCGAACAGCTTCATGTGCACCCACTGGTAGGTGCCGTTGGAGAAGTTGACGAAGACCGAGTCCCGGTACGGCAGCATCCCATCGGCGGTTCTTGACATCGTGCCTTTCTCCTGCACCCGAGGGTCCGCGGTCTCGTCGGCCGTCAGGACAACAAGAACAGTTCGTTGGAGAAATCCGCTGAACTGGAGCACCAGAGCGCGGTGCCCCCGCCGAAGGCCAGCACCCGGTTGCGCGGGGATTCACCCTGCCGGCACGGACTGGCCACCATGCTGACATCGGCTCCCTGCGCGGACAGCGACACCACGGTCAGCGGGGCAGTCTGGGGCACCGACCCGCTCACCGGGTGCGGGTCGCGGTAACCGGCCGCGGTGAGCCAACTGTTGGTGAGCGCCCCGTGGTTGACGGGCACCAGCATCCCGCCGTAGTCGACGTTCTGTTGCAGGGACGGGTAGGACAATCGCGGTACCTCGAGGCCCAGGTCGGTGACCCGAAGCACGGTCGACTGGGTGGGGTAACCGACGTCCATGACCACCAGTCGGCGGTCGCGCCGGACAGCCAGGACGGTGTAGCTGTAGAAATCGGCTTTGAGCACCGCGGTGATCACGTACCCGTCCGGGGCCGACGGCGCAGTGAGGGTACCGGTGACCTCGGAACGCAATGCCAGACCGCCGGCATCCACCACGCCGATCACCCGGACCTCCCCCGACGTGTCCAATATGACGGGCCGCTCGTCGGCTATGCCCGTGGAGACCGCCGTGTCCTCCACCGGCTCACCCGAGTCCAGGGCAAAGGTCAGCAATCGCGAATCGTCGGTGCCGCCGCAACCCTGCACCACCATCGCCAGTGCCTGACTGGCCTTGCGGGTGAGGTGCACGTCGGTGGGAACACGGCAGTCGGCTTTCCACGGTTGGGTGCCATCCCCAGCGGCGCGGAATTGCCGGCTCGACGTCGGTGTGCCCGTCGCGGCGTCGATCATCACCAGGTCGGTACCCACAATCAACCCGGTGTCTTCGAATCGGCTCGCCGAAACCAAGGCCGCGAAGACCCAGCGCCAGTCGTTGCCGTAGGTTCGACCGCCGGCGGCCGACACCAATTTTCCGAAAGCATCGCTGCTCCAGGCGATCCGGCCGGTTGCGGCTTCGATCCCGTACGTGAGGGTCACCGGCCCCTTCGACGCGGTCTGCACCAGCAACCAGGGACCGTCGCGCTCGTACCGCAAATCCGGGCCGAAGGCGTAACTCACCGCCGACGGGAACTCGACCGTCCACAGGGTCCGTCCTTCGGGGCCGTAGGCGCGCAGAACCCGATCCGCGGCGACGGCCACCCCACCCGTCAGGGGCACGACGGCAGAAATCTTCCCGCCCGACGCTGGCGACGGATCCACCCGCACCACCCGGAAGATCCCCGATGGCCCCGAGCTCGCATACATGGCGGTCGACGCCGACGCCGCGGGACCGGGCTTGGTCCGCGCAATACCGACCATCCCCACCGCGGCCACGCATACGGCAGTCAGCACCGCCACCGAGGCCGTCGACCGCAAACGCCATCCGTCCAACCCGTCGCGACGTGCGCCGAGGATGATCCCGACCACCGTTACCGCGCACACCAGGCACACCCACCGGAACCCGAACCGCAGGTCGGGGACTTCCGGCAGATCCCGCACGGCCTCGACGCCCGCAACCGCGACGAATACTCCGCTCCCGCGCAGCGCGACCACCACCCCTGTCGCACTCAGAATCACCACTGCGGCGACGACGGCGCGTGCCCGGCGGCCCGGGAGCCACTTCGCCACCGCCACCCGGGCCACCGCCAGCAGCAGCGTGGCCACCGCGACGACGAGGGCCCAGCGGCCGACGGTCGCTCCGGTCCACCAGGAACCACCCGATCGGTACCACGACGGCGCGGCCCCCAGCATCCGGAGACCGACGGCGACCGCCCCAATCCCTGCGCCGACGAGGCACCCGGCCCGCAGCCACGGTCGATGGTCCGGCGAAACGTCATCGTTGTCGTCGTCCTTCGGCTCCGTACCGTTGGCGTCAGCAGATTCGGGCTCCACGCCCCAATCGTGTCACCCGTTCCCCGCAGCCCTCGTCACCAATCAGCCTGCCGGTAGTTTCGCTGTGACTTCCCTGTGATAGTGCTAGCCTCCGAAAAGGGACGCTGGGGAGGCGTCAGAAATGGGGAACCATGAAGGCTTTTCGAATCGCGGTGGCGGCCACGATGCTCTCCGGAGCAGCGATCGGACTCGCCTGTCCTGCCAACGCAGCGCTCGACGCCGGAACCTACAAAATGAAGATCACGTCGACCAACCAACCCCGTGATTTCAAGGTGGGCAGCGGGCAATACTGGAACGCCGAGGACTGTGGCCAGGACTGCCGGCACGTCACCATCCCCAACGGGGACGTCCCCTACGACTTCCAGCGAAGCGGTTCGACCTGGACCGCCGTCAATCCGAACCCTCCGGTCGGACCTGGTTTCACAGTCACGGTTGACGACAATTCCCTGGCCGGTTCGATGGCCTATGCGGACGGCGCTCAGTTCGGTTTCCAATTGACCAGGAACTGACCGGCAATAAGACATCCAATTACAAAACCCCCCGTTTTTGCGGGGGGTTTTGTGTGTGTTCGGCGGTGTCCTACTTTTCCACCCTGTTGGGCAGTATCATCGGCGCTGGTAGGCTTAGCTTCCGGGTTCGGGATGGGTCCGGGCGTTTCCCTGCCGCTGTGGCCGCCGTAACTCTATTTTATTGTATCTGGTGTCGTGGTGGTGGGTGGCGCGGCCCCGTTTGTGGGGGGTGCTGCCGGCCCGGTTGTCACCGTGGTCACCATTGAAGTGTGTTTTTGGTGGTGGGGTGTGGGTGGTTTGTGGTGGTTGCGAGACAGTGTGTCTATGTTTTCGTCATTGGTTTTGGCTTACATTTGTTCCCGGTCCGACCCTTTTGTGGGGGTTGGTGGGTGTTGTAAGTTTTCGGCCGGTTAGTACCAGTTCCCTGAACACCTTGCGGTGCGTGTAGGTCTGGCCTATCGATCCCGTGGTCTGCGGGGGGCCTTATCCCTCCTAGAGGGTGAGAAGCCTGGTCTTGGAGAAGGTTTCCCGCTTAGATGCTTTCAGCGGTTATCCTGTCCGAACGTAGCCATCCAGCGATGCCCCTGGTGGGACAACTGGTATACCAGAGGTTCGTCCGTCCCGGTCCTCTCGTACTAGGGACAGGTTTCCTCAAGCTTCTGACGCGCGCGGCGGATAGAGACCGAACTGTCTCACGACGTTCTAAACCCAGCTCGCGTGCCGCTTTAATGGGCGAACAGCCCAACCCTTGGGACCTGCTCCAGCCCCAGGATGCGACGAGCCGACATCGAGGTGCCAAACCATCCCGTCGATATGGACTCTTGGGGAAGATCAGCCTGTTATCCCCGGGGTACCTTTTATCCGTTGAGCGACACCCCTTCCACTCAGAGGTGCCGGATCACTAGTCCCGACTTTCGTCCCTGCTTGACGTGTAGGTCTCGCAGTCAAGCTCCCTTGTGCACTTACACTCAACACCTGATTGCCGTCCAGGTTGAGGGAACCTTTGGGCGCCTCCGTTACATTTTAGGAGGCAACCGCCCCAGTTAAACTACCCACCAGGCACTGTTCCTGAACCGGATATACGGTCCGAGGTTAGAGGTCCAATACGATCAGAGTGGTATTTCAACAATGACTCCACCCACACTGGCGTGCGAGTTTCACAGTCTCCCACCTATCCTACACAAACCGTACCGAACATCAATACCAAGTTGTAGTGAAGGTCCCGGGGTCTTTTCGTCCTGCCGCGCGTAACGAGCATCTTTACTCGTAGTGCAATTTCGCCGAGTCTATGGTTGAGACAGTTGAGAAGTCGTTACGCCATTCGTGCAGGTCGGAACTTACCCGACAAGGAATTTCGCTACCTTAGGATGGTTATAGTTACCACCGCCGTTTACTGGGGCTTAAATTCTCCGCTTCACCTTTAACAGTTAACGGGTCCTCTTAACCTTCCAGCACCGGGCAGGCGTCAGTCCGTATACATCGTCTTGCGACTTCGCACGGACCTGTGTTTTAGTAAACAGTCGCTTCTCACTGGTTTGTGCCACCCCCCACCGCTGCCCACCGCAAGGGTGTTGACAGTAGGGGGTCCTCCTTCTCCCGAAGTTACGGAGGTATTTTGCCGAGTTCCTTAACCATAGTTCACTCGTACGCCTTAGTATTCTCTACCTGACCACCTGTGTTGGTTTGGGGTACGGGCCGTGTGTTGGCTCGCTAGAGGCTTTTCTCGGCAGCATAGGATCACCGAATTCGCCTCAATCGGCTATGCATCACCTCTCAGGATTAATGAAACCCGGATTTGCCTAGGTTTCTCCCTACAGGCTTGCCCCAGTACAACCACTGACTGGTACGGCTACCTTCCTGCGTCACCCCATCGCTTGACTACTACCCGCCTGGGTCCCGCGCAGTAGCGGACTCCCGAAGGAGACCATCACCAGCCTTTTGGGCGGTTAGCAAAACGGATTCATCAGGGACGCTCACACACGGGTACGGGAATATCAACCCGTTGTCCATCGACTACGCCTGTCGGCCTCGCCTTAGGTCCCGACTCACCCTGGGCGGACTGGCCTGCCCCAGGAACCCTTGGTCTTTCGGCGGGCAAGGTTCTCACTTGCCTTATCGCTACTCATGCCTGCATTCTCACTCCCACACCCTCCACAACTCGTTCACACGGCTGCTTCACCGGATGCAGGACGCTCCCCTACCCAATACTTACGTATTGCCGCGGCTTCGGCGGTGTGCTTGAGCCCCGCTACATTATCGGCGCACAATCACTTGACCAGTGAGCTATTACGCACTCTTTCAAGGGTGGCTGCTTCTAAGCCAACCTCCTGGTTGTCTTCGCGACTGCACATCCTTTTCCACTTAGCACACTCTTAGGGGCCTTAGTACGATCTGGGCTGTTTCCCTCTCGACGCACGGAGCTTATCCCCCGCCGTCTCACTGCCACACTTACACGTACCGGCATTCGGAGTTTGGCTGACGTCAGTAACCTAGTAGGGCCCATCGGCCATCCAGTAGCTCTACCTCCAGCACGCAACATGTGACGCTGCACCTAAATGCATTTCGGGGGAGAACCAGCTATCACGGAGTTTGATTGGCCTTTCACCCCTACCCACAACTCATCCCCTCAGTCTTCAACCTAAGTGGGTTCGGGCCTCCACGCGGTCTTACCCGCGCTTCACCCTGGCCATGGGTAGATCACTCCGCTTCGGGTCCAGAACATGCCACTACACCCCTTACGGGGATACGCCCTATTCAGACTCGCTTTCGCTACGGCTACCCCACACGGGTTAACCTCGCGACATGCCCCTGACTCGCAGGCTCATTCTTCAAAAGGCACGCCATCACCCCACGTTAAAAACGAAGGCTCTGACGGATTGTAAGCGCACGGTTTCAGGTACTATTTCACTCCCCTCCCGGGGGTACTTTTCACCATTCCCTCACGGTACTAATCCGCTATCGGTCACTGAGAAGTATTCAGGCTTACCGGGTGGTCCCGGCAGATTCACAGCAGATTCCACGGGCCCGCTGCTACTCGGGAACCAACGACAACAGAGTTCGAGTTTTCACCTACCGGGCTCTCACCGTCTACGGCAGACCATCCCAGGCCACTTCGACTAACACGAACTTTTCTCACTGCTGCCCAGATCGGCGGATCTGAGAACGCTGGCCCCACAACACCGCATGCACAACCCCCGCCGGGTATCACATACACACGGTTTAGCCATCCTCCGCTTTCGCTCGCCACTACTCACGGAATCACAATTGTTTTCTCTTCCTACGGGTACTGAGATGTTTCACTTCCCCGCGTTCCCCCCCGACACCTATGTATTCAGTGCCGGGTGACACGACATCACTCGTGCCGGGTTTCCCCATTCGGACATCCTCGGATCACAGCTCGGTTGACAGCTCCCCGAGGCTTATCGCAGCCTCCTACGTCCTTCATCGGCTCCCAGTGCCAAGGCATCCACCATGCGCCCTTAAACACTTACAACACAAAACAAACCAAGAAAAATGAGAAAAAAGAATCACACTACAACAAACCACACCAACCAACACTGACGAAAAACCATCCCCCACAAAGAGACAGCCCCGCCAGAGCCGGCCACATCGTGCGGCTTGATGCTCGCAACCACTATCCACAAATCAAACACCACACCCCACCACCAAGCAGGGCGACAATCAGAACCCCCAACCAACAGTCAGGGACCAGCACCCACCACACCCAAAAAAACAGGGGGCGAGCCTGCGGGCCTGTTGCCTCAGGACCCAACAGTGTGTTCAGCGACCCCAGCCCCACGTTCCCGTAGACCAGGCGACACCCCCGAAACCGGGACGTGCCTCAATGTTTGTTGTGCACCCACCAGAATCCCACTACAGAACCCTGGCACCTCTCCCAACCACCAGATCCCACACGATTGCGGGGGCGGGGGAACCTTTACGGTATCGGTGCTCCTTAGAAAGGAGGTGATCCAGCCGCACCTTCCGGTACGGCTACCTTGTTACGACTTCGTCCCAATCGCCGATCCCACCTTCGACAGCTCCCTCCCACAAGGGGTTAGGCCACCGGCTTCGGGTGTTACCGACTTTCATGACGTGACGGGCGGTGTGTACAAGGCCCGGGAACGTATTCACCGCAGCGTTGCTGATCTGCGATTACTAGCGACTCCGACTTCACGGGGTCGAGTTGCAGACCCCGATCCGAACTGAGACCGGCTTTCAAGGATTCGCTCCACCTTACGGCATCGCAGCCCTTTGTACCGGCCATTGTAGCATGTGTGAAGCCCTGGACATAAGGGGCATGATGACTTGACGTCATCCCCACCTTCCTCCGAGTTGACCCCGGCAGTCTCTCACGAGTCCCCACCATAACGTGCTGGCAACATGAGACAAGGGTTGCGCTCGTTGCGGGACTTAACCCAACATCTCACGACACGAGCTGACGACAGCCATGCACCACCTGCACACAGGCCACAAGGGAACCGACATCTCTGCCGGCGTCCTGTGCATGTCAAACCCAGGTAAGGTTCTTCGCGTTGCATCGAATTAATCCACATGCTCCGCCGCTTGTGCGGGCCCCCGTCAATTCCTTTGAGTTTTAGCCTTGCGGCCGTACTCCCCAGGCGGGGTACTTAATGCGTTAGCTACGGCACGGATCCCAAGGAAGGAAACCCACACCTAGTACCCACCGTTTACGGCGTGGACTACCAGGGTATCTAATCCTGTTCGCTCCCCACGCTTTCGCTCCTCAGCGTCAGTTACTGCCCAGAGACCCGCCTTCGCCACCGGTGTTCCTCCTGATATCTGCGCATTCCACCGCTACACCAGGAATTCCAGTCTCCCCTGCAGTACTCTAGTCTGCCCGTATCGCCCGCACGCCCACAGTTAAGCTGTGAGTTTTCACGAACAACGCGACAAACCACCTACGAGCTCTTTACGCCCAGTAATTCCGGACAACGCTCGCACCCTACGTATTACCGCGGCTGCTGGCACGTAGTTGGCCGGTGCTTCTTCTATAGGTACCGTCACTTACGCTTCGTCCCTACTGAAAGAGGTTTACAACCCGAAGGCCGTCATCCCCCACGCGGCGTCGCTGCATCAGGCTTGCGCCCATTGTGCAATATTCCCCACTGCTGCCTCCCGTAGGAGTCTGGGCCGTATCTCAGTCCCAGTGTGGCCGGTCACCCTCTCAGGTGGCTACCCGTCGTCGCCTTGGTAGGCCATCACCCCACCAACAAGCTGATAGGCCGCGGGCCCATCCCACACCGCAAAAGCTTTCCACCACAACCCATGCAGGCCGTAGTCCTATCCGGTATTAGACCCAGTTTCCCAGGCTTATCCCAAAGTGCAGGGCAGATCACCCACGTGTTACTCACCCGTTCGCCACTCGAGTACCCCGAAGGGCCTTTCCGTTCGACTTGCATGTGTTAAGCACGCCGCCAGCGTTCGTCCTGAGCCAGGATCAAACTCTCCAAACAAAAACCCCCACACAACAGTGCAGGCACGATTTTCAATCAGAAAAAATGATCACAAACAAAAGACACCAAAAACTGGCATCCAAAAAAACAACCACACCCTAAACGGGAAAAAGAATGCGGCCAAAAAACAACAAACAAAAACCACCAAACACACTATTGAGTTCTCAAACAACAGGCCGTGACAGTACCGAAGGCTTTTCGGCCTCCAGACTTTGACTTTCTGTCTTTGCTGCCCTCTCCGGGGCAACCCGACCAGCTTAAGCCGATCCGGTCTGGCAAGTCAAGCTGGCATCTGGGGGATCTTTTGTGATCGCGCCCACACGCTGCCGGACTCTGCCTATACTACCCGCTCGATCTCGGCTCCCAAACCCTTGAGGTTCTCCACGAACAGCGGATAGCCCCGATCGATGTGGTAGACGTCGTGCACCTCGGTCTGGCCGTCGGCCACCAGGCCGGCCAGAACCAGCCCGGCGCCGGCCCGGATGTCCGAGGACCAGACCGGCGCACTGGACAGCTGCGGGATACCGCGGACGACGGCGTGGTGGCCGTCGGTCCGGGCGTCGGCTCCCAGGCGGATCATCTCCTCGACGAACCGGAACCGCGCCTCGAAGACGTTCTCGGTGATCATCGAGGTGCCGTCGGCGATGGCGGCCAGCGCGATCGCCATCGGCTGAAGGTCCGTCGGGAAACCCGGATAGGGCAGCGTCGAGACATTCACCGCCCGGGGCCGCTCGTACTGGGTCACCCGGAAGCCGTCGTCGCTCTGGGTGACGGTGGCGCCGGCGTCGTGCAGCTTGTGCAGCACGAGTTGCAGATGGGAGGGATCGACCCCGGTGATGGTTACGTCACCGCGCGTCATCGCTGCCGCGATCCCCCAGGTGGCCGCGACGATGCGGTCGCCGATGCACCGGTGCCGGGTGGGATGCAGCTTGTCGACCCCGGTGATGGTCAGGGTGGAAGTGCCGGCGCCCTCGATCAGGGCGCCCATCCCCACCAGCATGTCGCACAGGTCCACCACGTCGGGCTCCCGGGCCACGTTGTGGATCACCGTCGTGCCCTCGGCGAGCACCGCCGCCATCAGGATGTTCTCGGTGGCCCCCACCGAGGGGAACTCCAGCTGGATCTCGGCGCCGTGCAGCGCGTCGGCGGTGGCGACCACGCAGCCGTGCTCGATCGAGCACTGTGCGCCCAGCTGGCGCAGTCCGGATTGATGCATGTCCAGCGGCCGGGAGCCGATCGCGTCGCCGCCGGGCAGCGCAACCCGGGCCCGTTTGCACCGGCCCACCAGCGGGCCGAGCACGCACACCGATGCCCGGAACTGGCGCACGGCGGCGAAGTCGGCGTCGTACTTGGGTTCGTCCGGGGTGGTGATCCGGACGACGTCTCGGTCCAGCTCGACAGTGGCACCCAGGCCACGCAGCACCTCGGCCATCAGCGGGACGTCGAGGATGTCCGGACAGTTGCTGATGGTGGTGGTGCCCTCGGCCAGCAGCGCGGCAGCCATCAGTTTCAGCACACTGTTCTTGGCGCCGCCCACCGCCACCTCACCGGCCAGCCGCGCACCGCCGGTCACCACGAACACCTCGCTCACCCGCGCCAGTGTAGTGAGCGCGGGCGGTACGGTTGGCCCATGGCCGTACATCTGACCCGCATCTACACCCGGACCGGTGACGACGGCAGCACGGGACTGTCCGACTTCTCCCGGGTTTCCAAGAACGACCCGCGGTTGATCGCCTACGCCGACTGCGACGAGGCCAACGCCGCCATCGGGGTCGCCGTCGCGCTCGGTTCTCCCGGCCCGGAGCTCACCGCGGTGCTCCGGCAGATCCAGAACGACCTGTTCGACGCCGGCGCCGATCTGTCCACCCCGGTGGTCGCCGACCCCGAGTACCCGCCGCTGCGGATCACCCAGGACTACATCGACCGGCTGGAAGGCTGGTGCGACGAGTTCAACGAGGATCTGCCGAAGCTCAACTCGTTCATCCTGCCCGGCGGTACCGCGCTGTCGGCGCTGCTGCACACCGCGCGCACGGTCACCCGGCGCGCCGAGCGGGCGGCCTGGGCGGCGATGGACGAGCACGGGGAATCGATGAGCCCGCTGCCGGCGAAGTACCTCAACCGGCTCTCGGATCTGCTGTTCATCCTGTCGCGGGTGGTCAACCCCGACGGCGACGTGCTGTGGCGGCCGGGCCAGACCGGGGCGGAGTAAACCGGCGGAGTCGGGTCCTCCGCCATCCCGTCAGTTCTCGGTGCGGCGGGCGCGCGGTGACGGGCGGGCCTCCAGCCAGGACAGGAACGCCGTCAGGACGCCGCGGTCCAGCGACAGTTCGTAGCTGCGGCCGGTCTCGCCGCCGTCGCGCAGCTGCACGACGACCAGCTCGTTGGTCATGATGTCGAATTCGTCGCCGCGCGGTGCGCGTCGGCCCAGCACCTCCAGGCCGCGCCGGCTCAGCCGTCGGTCCGGCCACCAGCGCAGGCTGGAGAGCCGGTAGAAGACCAGCTCGCCGCCGCGGTAGCGCATCACGCCGTGGCGCCAGCCCGCGCCGCCGACGGCCGGCAGGTCGCGCATGATCGCCATGGTTCCGCCTTGGCGCAGGTTCCACAGCCGGTATCCGAGCGCGGCGACCAATGCGGCCAAGACGCCGATGAGCACGACCATAACGATCATGGTCGTGCTCATCGGGACAACACCGTCTTAGCCCAGTTGGCCGATCGCGCGCAGTCGCGCGCGGCCGTGTGCGGCGATCACCGGATCTTCGGACTCGGCCTCGCTCTTCGCCTGCTCCGCGTCGACCTCGGTGTCGAAGGAGGCCGACTCGACCAGGATGATCACGCCCTCCTCGGTCACCGTCATGAAGCCGCCGTCGATGGCGATCCGCAGGTCCTCCTGTGCCTCGCGCTCGACGCGCACCACGGCGTCGTCGACCAGCTGAGCCACCAGTGGGATGTGCCGCGGCATGATGCCGATGTCGCCTGCGGTGGTACGGGTGAAGATAAACGTCGCCTTGCCCGACCACAGCTTGCGCTCGACGGCGACGATCTCGACGTCCATTTCGGCCGCCATCTAGTCACCTCCTCCTCGAGTCTGGGCGTTGCTCACAGCTTGGCGCCGAGGCTCTCGGCCTTCTTGGCCAGGTCGTCGAGCCCGCCGATCAGGAAGAACGCCTGCTCGGGCAGGTGATCGAAGTCGCCCTTGGCGAGCTTGTCGAACGCCTCGATGGTCTCCTTCAGCGGCACCGTCGAGCCCGGCTGGCCGGTGAACTGCTCGGCGGCCATCATGTTCTGGCTCAGGAAGCGCTCGATCCGGCGGGCCCGGTTGACCAGCTGCTTGTCCTCTTCGGACAGCTCGTCGATGCCGAGGATCGCGATGATGTCCTGCAGGTCCTTGTAGCGCTGCAGGATCCGGATGACTTCCTGGGCGACCCGGTAGTGCTCGTCGCCGACCACCGACGGGTCCAGGATCGTCGAGCTGGAGGCCAGCGGGTCCACCGCCGGGAAAATGCCCTTGGAGAACACCGTGCGGGAGAGCTCAGTGGTGGCGTCCAGATGCGCGAAGGTGGTCGCCGGGGCAGGGTCGGTGTAGTCGTCGGCAGGCACGTACACGGCCTGCATCGAGGTGATGGACCGGCCGCGGGTCGAGGTGATGCGCTCCTGCAGCTCACCCATCTCGTCGGCCAGCGTCGGCTGGTAACCCACCGCCGAAGGCATGCGGCCCAGCAGGGTCGACACCTCGGAACCGGCCTGGGTGAACCGGAAGATGTTGTCGATGAACAGCAGCACGTCCTGGTTCGCCTCGTCGCGGAACCACTCGGCCATGGTCAGGGCCGACAGGGCGACGCGCATACGGGTGCCGGGCGGCTCGTCCATCTGGCCGAACACCAACGCCGTGTCCTTGAGCACGTTGGCGTCGGCGAGCTCGACCCACAGGTCGTTGCCCTCACGGGTGCGCTCCCCCACGCCGGCGAACACCGAGGTACCACCGAAGTTGCGGGCGATGCGGTTGATCATCTCCTGGATGAGCACCGTCTTGCCCACACCGGCGCCGCCGAACAGGGCGATCTTGCCACCACGCACGTACGGGGTCAGCAGGTCGACGACCTTCAGGCCGGTCTCCAGCATCTCGGTGCGCGGCTCCAGCTGATCGAACGCCGGCGGCTTGCGGTGGATCGACCAGTGATCGAAGTTCTCGCCGTAGCCGGGCTCGTCGAGGCAATGGCCGAGCGCGTTGAACACGTGGCCCTTGACCTCGTGACCGACCGGCACGGTGATCGAGGTGCCGGTGTCGCGGACGTCGACGCCGCGGACCAGGCCGTCGGTGGGCTGCATGGAGATGGTGCGCACCATGCTGTCACCGAGGTGCTGGGCAACCTCGAGGGTCAGCGTCTTGGCCATCTCACCGTAGGTGATGTCGGCGTGCAGCGCGTTGAACAGGTTCGGCACCGAGCCCCGCGGGAACTCGACGTCGACCACGGGTCCGGTGACGCGGACGACGCGTCCGGTGTCCTTCTTGGTGGCGGTGGCAGTCATTCTTCTTCGCTCTCTGCTTCGTTACGGGGTTCAGTTGGCGTCGGCCAGGGCGTTGGCGCCGCCGACGATCTCGGAGATTTCCTGGGTGATCTGCGCCTGACGTTCGCGGTTGGCTTCCAGCGTCAACGCCTTGATCAGGTCGTCGGCGTTGTCGGTCGCGGACTTCATGGCACGCCGACGCGACGCGGACTCGGACGCGGCCGCCTCCAGCAGCGCGGCGTACACCCGAGTGGCGATGTAGCGCGGCAGCAGCTGCTCGAACAGCGTGGTGGCGTCCGGCTCGAAGGAGAACAGCGTGGTCGGGCCGGCCGACGCCGACTCGTCCTCACCGACGTACTCCACCACCATCGGCGCGATGCGCCGCGCCTCCGCCGACTGCGACAGCATCGAGCGGAATTCGGTGAAGACGATGTGCAGTTCGTCGACGCCGAGAATGCCGTCGGCACCCGGGCCGTCACCCTCGTCGTCCTCGCCCGCCAGGAACGTCGCCACCAGGGTGTCGGCGATCTCCTTGGCGTGCGCGTACGTCGGCCGCTCGGAGAAGCCAGTCCAGGACTTCTCCACCTTCCGGTTGCGGAAGCTGTAGAAGCCCAGGGCCTTCCGTCCGACGACGTAGATCTGCGGCTCCTTGCCCTGCTCGCGCAGCAGCGTGAACAGCTCCTCGGCGTGGCGCAGCACGTTGGCGTTGTAGCCACCGCACAGACCGCGGTCCGAGGACACCACCAGAACGGCGACCCGCTTGGGGTGTTCGCGCTCCACCAACAACGGGTGGTCCAGCGCGCTGTGGCTGGCCAGCTGGGTCAGCATGTGGGTGATCTCGACGGCATAGGGCCGGGACGCCTCGACCCGGGCCTGTGCCTTGACGATCCGCGAAGTGGCGATCAGCTCCTGTGCCTTGGTGATCTTCTTGATCGCCCCGGCCGAGCGGATACGTCCACGCAATTCGCGCAGTGTGGCTGCCATGTGGTTACCAGACCCTCCGGTCCTACTTCTTCGGCGCGGACTTTTGGACCTTCACCGTCTCGGTACCGACGGCCGCGGCGTCGAGCGCCTCGACCTCGGGATCGACCGGGACGACGGAGCTACCGTCGGTGGTCTGGAAGCCCTTCTTGAAGTCGTTGATCGTCGAGATCAGCTTGGCCTCCAGCTCCTCGGAGAGCTTCTTGGTGTCGCGGATCTCGGTGAGGATCTCTTTGTGCGAGGTCTTGACGTGCTCGAGGAATTCGGCCTCGAAGCGCTGCACGTCCTCGACCGGCACCGAGTCCAGGTAGCCCTGGGTACCGAGGAAGATCGCGACGACCTGGTCCTGAACGGGCATCGGCGAGTGCTGCGGCTGCTTGAGCAGCTCCACCAGGCGCGCACCGCGCTCCAGCTGGGCCTTGGAAGCGGCGTCCAGGTCGGACGCGAAGGCCGCGAAGGCCTCCAGCTCGCGGTACTGCGACAGATCCAGACGCAGCGATCCGGCGACCTCTTTCATGGCCTTGATCTGGGCGGCGCCACCGACGCGGGACACCGAAACACCGACGTTGATGGCCGGCCGGACACCCTGGTTGAACAGGTCGGTCTCCAGGAAGCACTGGCCGTCGGTGATCGAGATGACGTTGGTCGGGATGTAGGCCGAGATGTCGTTGGCCTTGGTCTCGATCAGCGGCAGACCGGTCATCGAACCGCCACCGAGCTCGTCGGACAGCTTTGCGCAACGCTCCAGCAGACGCGAGTGCAGGTAGAAGACGTCACCCGGGTAGGCCTCGCGGCCCGGCGGGCGGCGCAGCAGCAGCGAGATGGCGCGGTAGGCCTCGGCCTGCTTGGTCAGGTCGTCGAAGACGATCAGCACGTGCTTGCCGTTGTACATCCAGTGCTGGCCGATGGCCGAGCCGGTGTACGGGGCCAGCCACTTGAAGCCGGCGGGATCCGAGGCCGGGGCCGCGACGATGGTGGTGTAGTCCATCGCGCCACCTTCTTCCAGCGCCCGACGGACGCTGGCGATGGTGGTGCCCTTCTGGCCGACGGCGACGTACACGCAGCGCACCTGCTGCTGCGGGTCGCCGGTCTCCCAGGCGTCGCGCTGGTTGAGGATGGTGTCGACGCAGACCGCGGTCTTACCGGTCTTGCGGTCGCCGATGATCAGCTGACGCTGGCCGCGGCCGATCGGGGTCTGGCTGTCGATCGCCTTGATGCCGGTCTGCAGCGGCTCGGACACACTCTGGCGCTGAACCACCGACGGGGCCTGGAGCTCCAGGGCACGACGGGTCTCGGCGACGATGTCACCCTTGCCGTCGATCGGCTCACCGAGCGGGTTGACCACGCGGCCCAGGAAGGCGTCGCCGACGGGCACCGAGAGCACCTCGCCGGTCCGCTTGACCTCCTGGCCCTCCTCGATCTTGTCGAAGTCGCCGAGGATGACGGCGCCGATCGCGTGCTCGTCGAGGTTGAGCGCGACACCGAGCACGCCGCCGGTGAATTCCAGCAGTTCCTGGGTCATCGCCGAGGGCAGGCCCTCGACGTGGGCGATACCGTCGCCGGCATCGATGACGGTACCGACCTCCTCGCGACCGGAGGCCGGGGTGAACGAGGATACGTAGTCCCCGATCGCGCCCTCGATGTCAGCAGCCGAGATAGTCAACTCTGCCATGGCTTTTCGTCTTCCTGCCTTTGTGTTTCTTGGATTGGGGGTCAGTTGCCGGTCAGTCGGGGAGGCCGAGTCGGGCCGCCGCCAACCGGGAGGCGATGGCACCGTCGATGACCTCGTCGGCGACCGTGATGTGCAGACCACCGAGGACCTCGGGGGCGACATCGGACTTCAGCGCGATGGGATGCCCGTAGATGCGGGCCAGGATGGTGCCGAGCCGGGTGCTCTGCGCATCCGTCAGCGGCGCCGCCGATTTCACCTCCGCCACCAGCTCGCCACGGCGGGTCACCGCGACCTCGGCCAGCGCATTGACCTCTAGGTCGATGCGCCCACCGTGCAGCAGGTCGACGATCTGCTCCAGCAGTTCCCTGGTGACCTCGTGCACCGATCCGCCGCGGGTCAGCAGATCGTTGAGCAATGCGATGCGGCCGTCCAGCGCGCGGCCGTGGTCACTGAGCAGCTGGCTCAGCTCGGGGGAACCGTCGAGGATCCGGCCGAACCGGAACAGTTCGTTCTCCACCCGCTCACCGGCTTCCAGCCGCTCGGCGCGAACCAGTAGCGCCAGCTGGGCCAGGTAGGCGAACGCCGGGGCCAGATCCTTGTCCGACGACCAGCGATGGGCCGCCGCGGTCTGCAGCAACTCCAGCGGCTTGGGGCCGAGCTGCGAGCCGAACAACCGGCTCACCAGCGCGGTCTTGGCCGCCGCGTCGTCGGCCGGCGAGACCAGCACCTTGGTCAGGGTGGCCTCGGCGCGCAGCAGCTTGGCGATCGCGGCGAGCTCGTCGGCCAGGCCGCGCAACTCATCGGTGCCGACGGTGTTGCTCACCGCCTCGAACTTGGCCGTCACCGCGGCCAGGGCGGCGCGGCTGGTGGCACGCAGCTCCAGCGGGTCAGCCGCACCGAGTGTGGCCGGTGCCGGGGCCATGGCGTCGAGTTCGTCGAGGTAGCGGTCGACGGTGCCGGCCAGGGCCGCGGGATCGGCGACGTAGGCCCGCACGATCTCCTCGGCGCGGGCCACCGCGTCGGCACCCAGCTGCGAGCGCAGCGCGCGGATCTGCTGAGCCCGCAGGCTCTCGATCTGCGAGACGCCCTGAGCCTTGATCCGGTCGGCGTCGGCGACGGCCTGCTCACCGAGCTGCTCGGCGATGCGGACCGAATCCGCCTGTGCGCCTTCGACCATCCGGGCGCCCTCGACCTTGGCGTCGGCGACGGCCTTGGCCGAGGTCGCATCGGAGTTGGCCAGCTTGGCCGCAGCGGCCTCGCTTTCGGCCAGCGCCACCCGGATGGCTTCCTGTTGCTTGGCCACCATGCCGCGCAGCAGCGGCAGCGCATATTTGATGAACAGCCAGGCGATCAGCGCGAAGCCGACGAGCTGGCCGACGAACGTCGACCACGTCTCCGCCAAGATGCCGTAATGCATCCCCGCCCAGAGAACGGCGCCGATGCCGACCAGCAGGCCGATTACCTTGAGCATTTACCGATTACCTCCAGCCGACGCACCCTCGATGCCGAGGATGCGGTTGGCCAACGTGGTCGAGAGGGGATCCACCGAGGCGTTGAGCTCGGTGGCGGCGGCCTCGGCGTTCGCCGACAGCTCGGCGCCGGCACCGGCCAGCGTCGCGGCGACCTCGTCGGCAGCGGCGGCCTTCGAGGCGTCGACGGCCTGGCGGCCGGCGGTGCGTGCCTCGTCACGGATGGCGGAGGCTTCGGTGCGCGCCTCGGCCAGCGTTGCCTCGTACTCGGCCTCGGCGGCTGCCATCTGCTCGACGGCCTTCTTGCTGTCCGCGGCGGTCTTGGCCAGCATTGCCTCGCGCTCGGCGAGCACCTTGCTGACCGGCGGCACCACCCACTTGGCGATGACCGCAAGCACGATCAGGAAGATCGCCAGCACGACGAAGAAGGTGCCGTTGGGGACCAGGAAGTTGCTCTGTCCGCCACCTTCCTCGCTGTCCGCGAGGATGTTGATGCCGTCCGCGAGGACGACGGTGCCAAGTTCACCCATGACGCTGATTTACGAGGCGCCCGGGGTGGCGAACACGAACAGCGCCATGAAGGCCAGGTTGATGAAGTACGCGGCTTCCACCAGACCGACGGTGATGAAGAACGGGGTGAACAGGCGGCCCTGCGCCTCCGGCTGCCGAGCGATACCGGAGATCAGCGCGTTACCGGCGATACCGTCACCGATACCGGCACCGATGGCGCCGCCGGCCATGATGAGGCCGCCGCCGATGAGGGCGCCCTGGATGATGGCGGGATCTGCTGCCATTGTTTTCTTCCTCCTTGATAGCTGACAGTGCTGTCAGGTCTGTTGTGATGCGGTTGGTCTGGACGAGCTAGAAGGCGTGCGCCTCGGTTTCCTCGTGGTCGTGGTCGAGCTCCATCGCCTGCCCGAAGTACAGAATGGTCAGCAGGGCGAAGATGAACGCCTGGATCAGGCCGACGAACAAGTCGAAGGACTTCCAGATCGAGTTGGGCAGCCAGAGGATCCACGCCGGGAACAGCGCGATCAGCGTCACCATGATGCCGCCGGCAAACATGTTGCCGAAAAGACGCAGCGACAGCGAGACCGGCTTGGCGATCTCCTCGACGATGTTGATCGGCGCCAGAACCGCGACGTGGCCCTTGATCACCTTGACCGGGTGGCCGATCAGGCCGCGGCGCCAGAAGCCGGCCGCGTGGTAGCAGATGAACACGAACAGCGCGAGCGCCAGCACGAAGTTGATATCGGACGCCGGCGGCTTGAGCAGCTCCTCGGCATGCCCATTCGCATCCGTGTACTGCACCGGCAGCACCGACAGCCAGTTGGCGACGAGGATGTAGATGAACAGCGTGACCGCCAGCGGGAGCACGAACGGCGCGATCTTCATCCCGATGGCGCTCTCGATCTGATCGCGCATCTGGATGGTCAGCGTCTCCCACAGCAGCTGGACCTTGCCCGGCACCCCGGTGGAGGTCACCTGCGAGCGGAGCACGAACGCCAGCGCGATAACGATCACCGCAGCCACGGCCGAGGCGATCACGGTGTCGCCGTTGATGGCGTACCACTCACCCTTGAACCAGACCGGGCTGTGGTGGCCGACCTGGATCTTGGCCTCGGCGAGAATGCTCTCTGTCATCAGCGGATTAATCCTTCTGTCTTCATCCGTCGTTGGCGGCGGTGGCGGCGTCCTCGGCCGCACCCGCGCGAAGTTTCTTCAGTACCGGCAGGGACGTGGTGGCGACCAGCAGCGCCTCGAAGAGCGCGATGCCGAACAGCGTGCCGAGCCCGTCCGGCCGCCATTGGTAGGCGATGGCCAGGCCGACGACGCTCATCACCAGCAGCCGGACCGCCGAGTTCACCGCCATTTGGGACTTCAGCGGGTGGTCCTTGGCGGTGATGTTGGTGACCGCGCGGCGGATCAGCAGCGCATTGCTCAACCCCATCGCCAGCCCGACGGCGAAGAACAGCCCGAACATCGGGTGCTCGAGATAGGCGGAGAGACCGGCTGCGAGCCCGGCGAGCACCAGGCAGATGATGCCCAGCCGAACGGGACGAAACGCCACGGCCGGAAGCACGAAGGGCGCTTCCTGCGCTGGGGTCGTCACTGCTCACCTCATCGTTCGGGGTGCCGTCAAAATCTGCTGGGCCCGATGAGCGTATCGGAGGCCGACGGGCACGTGGGAACCACCCAGGGTTTTCCCATGATCGGTCGAACTCCGGCTCGGATCCGCGTGTTCCCGGCCGTCTCACGGGCCGTCGACACGCAGGTCATTCGGGGGTTCGCGAAAACCGTACCACATGGTAGAGGCCGGAAAATCTGCCCTACTACCCTTCGTCGTACATCACCTGTCCCGTGCGGCTCTACAGCCCCCGGGAGCGCCAATCGTAGGGCTCGGCACCCGCCTCGGAGTCGGCCTCCCGCGCCCCGCCGACGTTGCCGCGCAGCAGCGGAATGAGCGTGACGATGACGGCCACCACGATGGCCGCCAGCATCACCGAACCGGTGTAGCGCGGCGCGACGAAGATGGTGCTCGCCGCACCGAACGCGACGATGCCGACCCACAGGTAGATCAGCAGCACGACGCGGCGATGCGAGTGGCCGATCTGCAGCAGCCGGTGGTGCAGGTGCATCTTGTCGGGGCTGAACGGGCTGCGCCCGGCCCGAGTGCGCCGCACGATCGCCAGCAGCATGTCCAGCGCCGGCACGAACATCACCGCGACCACCAGCAGGAACGGCGACAGCAGGGCGAAGACGTCGCGGGCGCCGTAGGCGCTCTGCGAGATCGGGCCGGCGGCCGTCGTCGACGCGGCGGCCAGCATCAGTCCGATCAGCATCGACCCGGAGTCGCCCATGAAGATCTTCGCGCGGTGGAAGTTGTGCGGCAGGAAGCCCAGGCAAGCGCCGGCCAGCACCACCGAGATCACCGCCGGCGGGTAGAACAGCACGTCGCCGCCGTGGTCGCGCAGCAGTCCGACCGAGAAGGCGCAGATGGCCAGCGCGGTGATCAGGCCCAGCCCGGCGGCCAGGCCGTCCAGGCCGTCGACGAAGTTCATCGCGTTGACGATCGACACCGTCAGCGCCAGGGTCAGCAGGATCGAGGCCGTCTGGTCCAGCACCAGGGTGCCCACTCCCCCGATCGGGATGTAGAGCACGCTCCAGGCCACGCCCATGGTGACCAGCACGCTGGCCGCGGTGATCTGGCCGGCGAACTTGGTGAGCGCGTCCAGGCCCCAGCGGTCGTCGATCAAACCGACGACCAGGATCACCCCGCCGGCCACCAACACCGCCGGCATGCCGGTGGAATAGACGAAACCGCGGGTCAGGGCGGGCAGCTGGGATGCCAGGAAAACCCCGGCGACCACGCCGAGGTACATGGCCAGCCCGCCCATCCGGGGCACCGGGGTGACGTGCACATCGCGTTCTCGGGGTACGGCGACCGCACCGATGCGGCAGGCCAGCACCCGCACCGGGCCGGTGGCGAAGTAGGTGATGACGGCCGCGGCCAGACCGACCAGCGCCAGCTCCCGCAGCGGCACGCCGGCGCCGCGCTCCCCCAGCGCGAGCAGAACCTGAGCTCCACGGGTGTCACCTGCGCTGAACATCGGGTAAACCGTACTGCACCGCACTGGGACGAACCTGGACGGCGGCGAACCTCAGCGGGTGAGGGTTTCGGCGTCGACGCCGAGGACCTCGGCGATGGCGGCGGCGCTGATCGGCCCGGCCCGCAGGATTCTCGGCGCCGGGCCGGACAGGTCGACGATCGAGGACGCGGCCCGCCGCGGCGAAGGTCCCCCGTTCAGGTACACCGCCACGGACTCGCCGAGCTGGCGTTGCGCCTCATCGACCTGCACGGCCGGCGTCTGCCCGGAGATGTTGGCCGAGGACACCGCCATCGGGCCGACCTCGCGCAGCAGCTCGATGGCCACCGGGTGCAGCGGCATCCGCAGCATCACGGTGCCGTCGGAGTCGCCGAGGTCCCACATCAGCGACGGCACCTGGCGCACCACCAGGCTCAGCGCACCGGGCCAGAACGCGGCGATCAGCTCGCGGGCGGCGTCGGGCACCGGGAACACCAGACCGTCGATGGTCTGCCAGGACCCGACCAGCACCGGCACCGGCATATCGCGGCCGCGGCCCTTGGCGGCCAGCAGCGCGGCGACGGCCTGCGCGTCGAACGCGTTGGCCCCGATGCCGTAGACGGTGTCGGTGGGCAGCACCACCAGGTCGCCGTCACCGGCGGCGCGGGCGGCTGCGGCGATGCCCTCGCGCCGCTGCTGCGGATCTGCACAGTCGTATAGCCGGCTCACGGGTGCCTCATCTTCTCGGCGGATCGGCGGATGGCGGTGACGAACCGGGGCCGCCCGGTCAGGTCCGCCCTGGCCAGAATGTCATCGAACGCCTCGGTGCGGGCCAGCGCCTCGCGGGTCTGCGCCGACGTGGTGTCGTCGTGTTCGATCCCGACGGCCCCGCCCGGGCGCAGCCAGCGGGCGGCCGCCGCCGCGACGGCCGGGATCACCGACATGCCGTCGGGTCCGCCGAACAGGGCGTGGTGCGGATCGTGGTCGACGACCTCGGGGTCGAGCTCCGCGCCGTCGGGAATGTAGGGCGGGTTGCACACCACCAGGTCGACGCGGCCGTCGAGCTCGGCCAGCAGACCGGGATCGGTGAGGTCGCCCTCCACGACCCGGATCGCGGTGCCCGCGGTGTTGCGTTGGGTGTAGCCCAGCGCCTCGGGGCTGTCGTCGATGGCGATGATCTGCGCGCCCGGATGGTCGTGGGCCAGGGCCAGCGCCAGCGCGCCGCTGCCCGTGCAGGCGTCGACGATCAGCGGCGCGTCACCGGTGAGTTGGCGGGAGGCCCAGTCCAGCAGCGCCTCGGTCTCCGGGCGCGGGGTGAACACCCCGGGGCCGACGGCGACGGTGACCGGCCCGAAGGCGGCGGTGCCGGTGAGGTGCTGCAGCGGGATCCGTCGGGCCCGGGCGGTGACCAGGTCGTGCAGCCGCGCGGCGACGTCGTCGTCGATCGGGTCGCCGGTCAGTGCCAGCACCGCCAGCCGGCCGCGGTCGGTTCCGGCGGCGTGCGCGGCGAGCAGTTCGGCGTCGGCGCGGGCGGAATCCACTCCGGCACGGGCCAGCACCGCCTCAGCGTCGGCGATGAGGTCACGCAGGCGTGGACCGGGCCTGGGGGTCATCAGTCCTGCTGCTGCAACCGAGCTTGCCTGTCGGCGGCGGCCAGCGCGTCCAGCAGGTCGTCGAGGTCGCCGTCGAGCACCTGATCGAGGTTGTGCGCCTTGAAGTTGATCCGGTGGTCGGCGATCCGGTTCTCCGGGAAGTTGTAGGTCCGGATGCGTTCGCTGCGGTCCACGGTGCGGATCTGGCTGGCCCGGTCGGCCGACGCGTCGGCCGAGGCCTGCTCCTCGGCCAGCGCCTGCAGCCGCGCGGCCAGCACCGCCGTGGCGCGGGCCTTGTTCTGCAGCTGCGAGCGCTCGTTCTGGCAGGTGACGACGATGCCGGTGGGCAGGTGCGTGATGCGGACCGCGGAGTCGGTGGTGTTGACGCCCTGGCCGCCCTTGCCGGAGGACCGGTAGACGTCGATGCGCAGATCGGATTCGTCGATCTGCACCTGCTCGACCTCTTCGGGCTCCGGGTAGACCAGGACGCCGGCGGCCGAGGTGTGCACCCGGCCCTGGGATTCGGTGACCGGCACCCGCTGCACGCGATGCACGCCGCCTTCGAACTTCAGCCGCGACCACACGCCGTCGGCCGAATCGCCCTTGCTGCGGATCGACAGCGTGGCGTCCTTGTAGCCGCCCAGGTCGGAGGTCGTCTCGCCGAGCACGGTGACCGTCCAGCCGTGCCGTTCGGCGTAGCGGGTGTACATCCGGGCCAGGTCGGCGGCGAACAGCGCCGATTCCTCGCCGCCCTCGCCGGATTTGACCTCCAGCACGATGTCGTCGACGTCGTGCGGGTCACGCGGGGCGAGCATGTCGGTCAGCGCGGTGTCCAACTCGGCGACGGTAGCCTCCAGATCCGGGATCTCGGCGGCGAACGACGCGTCGTCGGCGGCCAGTTCCCGGGCGGCGTCCAGATCATCGCGGGCGGCGGTCAGCTTGCGGTGAGTGGCAACGATCGGCGCCAGCTGGGCGAATCGGCGGCCGACCTTGCGGGCGGTCGCGGCGTCGGCGTGCAGCGCCGGGTCCGACAGCCGCAGTTCCAGGTCGGCGTGTTCGGTCAGCAGGGCTTCGATCGCGGGTGCGGTCTGCGTCATGACGTCCTCCTGCCTGCCGATGGTGATGTGGTCTGTCGTGCGCCGGACATGAAACCGGCGCCCGTCCGGTCGTTGAAACGACGGTTACGGGCGCCGGTGTCATGGCTAGCTCTGCGCGTCGGCCTTCGCGCCGGCGGTGCGCTTGCCGTAGCGCTTCTCGAAGCGGGCGACGCGGCCGCCGCTGTCGAGGATCTTCTGCTTACCGGTGTAGAAGGGGTGGCACTGCGAGCAGACCTCGACCACGATGTGGCCGCTGTCCTTGGTGCTGCGCGTGGTGAAAGAGTTCCCGCAACCGCAGACCACGGTGGTCTCTTTGTAGTCGGGGTGAATGCCGCTTTTCATGGTGTCCTCTGCAATCGTCGGCCGCCGGGTCGCCCACCCAATCCTGGGGTTATGGACGTGAACCGGAACCTTGAGGTGGTCGACGGTCGATTATGCCAGGTCATCCGCCATCGGCCTAAACAGCGGTTGAGGCGGGGCTATTCCGGCACGTAAGCCCGGCCGTGGCGGTGCCACAGGGCGCGGCCGTCGGCGGCGGAGCCGCGGGCGATCAGCTCGCGCTTGAGGATCTTGTTGGTGGCGGTGCTCGGCAGGTCGGGCGCCAACCAGACATGGCGCGGCCAAGCCTTCGGGGACAGATCGGGCTGAGCGGCCAGGAACTCGGCGAGCTCCTCCGGGGTGAGTTCGGCGCCGTCGCGCAGCACGATCGCGGCCATCACCGCGTCGCCGACCAACTCGTCGGGCACCGGGTAGACCGCCACCCGGCTGATCGCAGGGGCGCGCAGCAGGATGCGCTCGATGGGCGCGGCGGTGAGATTCTCTCCGTCGACGCGCATCCAGTCCGACGTGCGCCCGGCCAGGTAGATCCAGCCGTCGGCGTCGCGGTAGGCCAGGTCCCCGGACCAGTACATGCCGTGGCGCAGTCGCTCGTCGGTGGCATCCGGATCGTTGTGGTAGCCGCGGAACATCCCACTGCCGCCGGTGTTGACCAGTTCTCCGGTGGCGGCCTCGGCGTTGACCAGGGCTCCGGTGTCGTCGAAGCGGGCGACTTCGCACTCGGTGAGGGTCACCGGGTCGTAGATCGCGACGCCGGGGAAACCCTGGCCGACGCTGCCCGGCGGGGTGTCCTCGGAGCGGGTGATGATGATGGCCAGCTCGGTGGAGCCGAAGCCGTCCCACACGCTGCAGTCGAAGCGGCGGCTGAACTCCTCGATGTCGCGGTCGGCCGCCTCGTTGCCGAACGCCACCCGCAGCGGGTTGTCCCGATCGTCGGGTGATTCGGGGGTGGCCAGGATGTAGGCCAGCGGTTTGCCGACGTAGTTCATGTAGGTGGCGCCGTAGCGGCGGATGTCGGGCAGGAACGCCGACGCGGAGAACGCGGCCGGTGCCATGGCGGCGCCGGCGGCCAGAGCCACTCCCCACCCGGCATAGACGGCGTTGGAGTGGAACAGCGGCATGGCCAGGTAACAGGTGTCCTCGTCGGTCAGCCCGTAGCGGGCCACCAGCGCGCCGGCGGAAAACAGCACGATGGCGTGCGGGACCCGGACCGCCTTGGGTGCGCCGCTGGTGCCCGAGGTGAAGATCATCATGAAGGTGTCGTCGGGACCGACCTCACGCTGCGGTGTCAGTTCCCGCTGCGGCCACGCCGCGGTGCCGACGTCGATGACTGCGACGCCCGGCAGTTCCAGGCCGTCGAGCAGTTCCCGGTGGGCCTCGTCGACCAGCAGGATCTGGCATTCCACCTTGGCGATATCGCCGGCCAACGCCGCACCGCGGCGGGTGTCGTTGATACCGCACAGCACGTAGCCGCCGAGCGCCGCGGCAGCCAGCGCGGTCAGCATGTCGGGGGTGTTGCCGAGCAGGGTGCCGACGTGCAGGGTCCGGCCCGATTCGGCGAGTGAGATCAGGGCCGCGGCCTGCGCCGACGCCTCCGCGACGTGCTCGCGCCAGGTCTGCCTGCGGTCACCGTACTTGACGGCGACGCCGTCGTGCCCGGCGCGTTCGCGGAGCAACTGCTGAAGCGTCTCGGCCATCTGAGCTCCCGGGATTGTGAACAGATTTACAGAAGTGTCTACCAGCCAGGTGCGGCGCCCGGTAGCGTCGGGATCCTGGCAGAATCCTCGATCACCCTGCACACCCGCAAGGAGGAGGCCGGTGGAAACCGCCACACCGTCGAAAACGGTACGTGAGCGCCTGATGGACGCTGCCGAAACGTGTCTTCGGGACAAGGGCATCCGGGCGACGACGGTTTCCGAGGTGGCCGAGCTGGCCGGGGTTTCCCGCGGCTGGCTCTACCGGCACTATCCGGACAAGGTGGCCCTGCTGGGCGCCGCGCTGGTCCGGCTCAACGACGCCTACTGGGGCGAAGCGCACGCCACCCTGGAGGCCGTCGACGGGCTCATGGAACAGATCGCCGCGGGTGTGCAGCTGGGCCGCTCGGCCTACGACTCCCCGGGGGCGCTCCTGATGCGACTGCGCCAGGAGGAGCCCGAGGAGTTCGCCGCCTGCGCCGGCGCGGGTGTCTCCGGCCTGGTGCCCGATCTGGCGGCCTTCTGGCGCCCGTATCTGGTGGCCGCGGCCGACCGCGGCGAGATCGACGCGGAGAACCTCGACGAGTCGTGCGAATGGGTGGCCCGGGTGGTGCTGAGTGTCACGACCATCCCGTCGGACCTGCTCGATCCCGACGACGGCGCGGCGCTGGTCGGCCAGTTGCGGCGCTATCTCCTGCCCGCGCTGCGCCGAGGCTGATTCCCAGACTGCCGAACTAACCTGGGCGGTCCACCCCGACATTCCCAGGAGCCGTGATGAAAGCCGCCGTCGTCGACACCTTCGGCACCCCGCGTTATACCGACTTCCCTGACCCGATACCCACCGGCCGCACCGAGGTGGCGACCGTGGTGGCCGCGGCGATCAAGAACCTCGACCGGGGATTGGTCGCGGGCACCCACTACGGCAGCGCCGGGTTGGCCCTGCCGTTCGTAGCCGGGATCGACGGGATCGCCCGGCTCGACGACGGGCGCCTGGTGTACGCCAACGCCACCCAGCCGTACGGCCTGATGGCCGAGCGCACCCTGGTCGACCCCGAGCTGGCCGCCGACGTACCGGCGGACATCGATCCGGCGCTGGCCGCGGCCGTCCCCAATGCCGGATTGTCGGCCTGGTTCTCGTTGGAGTACGCCGCGAGTGTCCGGCCCGGTCAGACCGTCGTGGTGCTGGGTGCGACCGGGGTCACCGGATCGGTGGCCGTCCAACTGGCCAAGGCACGATTCGGCGCGGGCCGGGTGGTGGCCGTCGGGCGCAATCGGGAACGGCTGGATCGGCTGCGCACCGCGGGTGCCGATCAGAGCATAGTTCTGGACGGCGACGCCGGTGAACACCTCGTCGAGCTGCACCGGGAATACCCGATCGACGTCGTTCTGGACTACCTGTGGGGAGCGCCGGCCGAGCAGCTGCTCGCCGTTCTGGGCAACGCCGGCCTGACCGCGTCGTACCACCGCACCCGCTTTGTCCAGATCGGATCGATGGCCGGGCCCACCATCACCCTGCCCGCAGGCATTCTGCGCAGCGCGGGCGTGGAGCTGATCGGCACCGGTTTGGGCAGCGTGCCGCAGGAGGGCCTGGCCCGGGTCAGGACCGAGCTGCTCCCGGAGTTGTTCACCCTCGCCGCCGACGGGCGGTTGCACATCGACACGCAGGCCCACCCTCTGCGTGAGGTCGCCGAGGTGTGGGCCGACGGCGAGCCGTCCGGGACACGCACCGTGTTGGTCCCCTGACGGGGACTAGTCGGCGTCGACGCCGCCCGGGGCGGTCTTGGACACCTGCACCAGGAACTCGTAGTTGTTCTTGGTCTTGCGCAGCTGGCTCATCAGCAGGTCGATCGCCTGGTGCGAATCGAGCCCGGAGAGCACGCGGCGCAGCTTGTGCACGATCGCGAACTCGTCGGGGCTCAGCAGCAGCTCGTCCTTGCGGGTGCCGGACGGGTTGACGTCGACGGCCGGGAACACCCGGCGCTCGGCGATCTTGCGGTCCAGCTTGAGCTCGGCGTTACCGGTGCCCTTGAACTCCTCGAAGATCACCGTGTCACCGGTGGAGCCGGTCTCCACCATCGCGGTGGCGATGATGGTCAGCGAGCCGCCGTCCTCGATGTTGCGGGCCGCGCCGAGGAACCGCTTGGGCGGGTACAGCGCGGTGGAGTCCACACCACCGGAGAGGATGCGGCCCGACGCCGGGGAGGCGTTGTTGTAGGCGCGGCCCAGCCGGGTGATCGAGTCGAGCAGCACGACGACGTCCTTGCCCTGCTCGACCAGGCGCTTGGCCCGCTCGATGGCCAGCTCGGCGGCCTGGGTGTGGTCTGACGGCGGCCGGTCGAAGGTCGAGGCGATGACCTCGCCCTTGACCGAGCGCTGCATGTCGGTGACCTCTTCGGGCCGTTCGTCGACCAGCACGACCATCAGGTGGCACTCGGGGTTGTTGCGGGTGATGGCGTTGGCGATGTCCTGCATGATCGTGGTCTTGCCGGCCTTGGGCGGCGACACGATCAGCGCGCGCTGCCCCTTGCCGATCGGCATGATCAGGTCGATGATCCGGGTGCTGAGCTTCTCCGGGGTGGTCTCCAGCCGCAGCCGCTGATTCGGGTACAGCGGGGTCAGCTTGCCGAACTCGGGCCGGTTCTTGGCCGCCTCGACCGGGCCGCCGTTGACGGTGTCCAGGCGGACCAGCGGGTTGAACTTCTGCCGCTGGTTCTTGTCGCCACCACCGCCCTCGCCCTCGCGGGGCACCCGGACCGCGCCGGTGACCGCGTCACCGCGGCGCAGGCCGTTCTTACGGACCATGTTCATCGAGACGTACACGTCGTTGGGTCCGGCCAGGTAGCCCGAGGTCCGCACGAACGCGTAGTTGTCCAGCACGTCGAGGATGCCGGCGACGGGCTGCACGACATCGTCCTCGCGCAGGTCGGTGTCACCGCCCTCACCGGCCGGACCGCCGCGTTCCCGGCGACGACGATCGCGGAACCGCCGGCCCCGACGGCCGCCGCGGCCGTCGTCGTCATCGGCGCTGCCGTTGTTGGCGTTCTGGTTCCCACCCTGATTGGCGTTCTGGTTGCCGCCGCCCTGGTTGGCGTTCTGGTTCCCACCGCCCTGGTTGGCCTGGTTGCCGCCCTGGTTACCGCCGTTGCCGCGGTTGCCGCGGTTGCCGTCCTGGCCGGTGCGCTCGGGGCGCCCTTCGGCGCCACCGGCGCCGGCCTGCTGCCCCTGCTCACCGGCGGTGGCGCCGGCGTCGCGGGAGGCGCCGCGACGCTCGCGACGCGCGGGCTCGCCGCCTTCGCTCGCGGGCTCGGCAACCTGCGTCTGGGTGGGTGCGGCCGGCGCCTCGGCGGCGGCCGGACGGTCGGTGGCCTGCGCGGCGGGGGCGTCGGTGGCGGGAGCCTGCGCGGCGGGTGCCGCTTGTGCGGCCTTGGCCGGCGCGGCGCCCTTGGCGGGCGACCCGCTGCCACCGGCCTGGTGCGCGCGAATAGCGGCGATGAGGTCGCCCTTGCGCATCCCCGAGGTGCCCTTGACGCCGACCTGGCCGGCCAGCGCCTTCAATTCGGGCAGCAACATCGAGGTCAGGGCGTTGTCGAGCTTCCCTCCGGGCGCACCGTTGCCGGTTGTGGCCGTCATGAGGTCCGTATCAGTCACGGATTTCCTTTCTTACCCCGGCTTTTGTTGTCATGCAGGGGGTTGGGTGCGCTCAGCAAGACACTGGGCGCGCAGTTCCGCCGGCGCCTCGGCAACGGCAATCGCCGGGATTCGCGGCATACGGCGGGCAGTCCATCCACGTGTGGAACACAAGAAGAATTGGTGGTCGTCGGAGTATCGGCGCTGGAAACACCGCAGTCACCCGGGACGGCACGAGAATAACCCGCCTCGTTAGTCTACGCAACAACCGCCCCGCGCGGCGTGGCAGGTCAGTGCGCCGGTCGCGGACCCGCGCCCCAAGCCAGCGGGTGCCCGACCGTCAGCGGCTCGACGGCGAACCCGTGCTCGTCGGCGTACTCGTAGGCCCGGGCCGGGATATCGGCCGCGGTGGTCAGTCCGAGGACCGACGGCCCCGCTCCCGACATCACCGCCGCTATGCCACAACCGCGCAGCAGCCGAAGATATTCCGCCGACGACGGCATCGCCGGGGCTCGTTGTGCCTGATGCAGCGCGTCTTCGGTGGCCGCCATCAGCAGGTCGGGCCGTTCGGTCAGCGCCAGCACCAGCAGCGCCGAGCGGCTGAGGTTGAACCGGGCGTCCTCGTGGCTGACCTGGGCGGGCAGCAGCACCCGGGTCTCCGCGGTGGAGGACCGCACCGACGGAATCGCCGCGAACAGCCGGATCTCCGGGTGCAGCCGCAGGCCGACGGCCCGGTAGACCCGAGGGCACCCGGCAGCGACCGGCGGGGTGGTCCACGACACGACCGCCCCGCCGAGCACCGACGCCGAGGCGTTGTCGGGATGGCCCTCGAACTCCGAGGACAGCTGAATCAATTCCGGTACGCCCAGCGGCAGGCAGTCCGCCGCCACCGCAAGGCCGTTGGCGATGCCCAGACCGCCGACCACCGCCGCGGCCGAGGAACCGAGGCCCCGCGAGTGCGGAATCACGTTGCGGCACAGGATGTTCAAGCCTGCGGCCCGCAGTCCGCAGGCCCCCAGGCCGCGCTGCACGGCCCGCACCACCAGATGGTCGGCGCCGAGTGGAACCTGACCGGCGCCCTCCCCCTCGACGGTGACCGACAGCCCCGAATCCGTTGTCTGCGCGTCGATCTCGTCGTACCGGCTCAACGCGAGACCGAGGCTGTCGAAGCCCGGGCCCAGGTTGGCGCTGGACGCCGCCACCGAGGCGTGCGCGCTCAGGCCGGCGGGAAGCAGCTGCACAGACATCAGCGGTACCGCTACCCCAGTCCGAGTTCGGCGACGACGGCCGACGGGTCGACGGCGACGGTCACCGGGGTCTCGATGCCCTTCAACGCGGAGTCGGGGTCCTTGAGTCCGTTTCCGGTGACCGTACAGACGACCGTCGAACCCCGCTGCACCCAACCGTCTTCCACGGATTTGAGCAGGCCCGCGATGCTGGCGGCCGAAGCCGGCTCGACGAAGACGCCCTCGCTGCGCGCGACCAGGCGGTAGGCCGACAGGATCTCGTCGTCGGTGGCGGCCAGGAAGCGTCCGTCGGACTCCTGCTGCGCAGCGACCGCGGAGTCCCAGGAGGCCGGGGATCCGATCCGAATAGCGGTGGCGATGGTCTCCGGGTTGCTGACCGGGTGCCCGAGCACCAGCGGCGCCGCACCGGCGGCCTGGGTGCCGAGCATCCGCGGACGCTTGTCGGCCACTCCGTCGCGGTGGTATTCGCTGTAGCCACGCCAGTAGGCGGTGATGTTGCCCGCGTTGCCGACCGGCAGCGAGTGGATGTCCGGGGCGTAGCCCAGCACGTCGACGATCTCGAACGCCGCGGTCTTCTGCCCCTCGATGCGCACCGGGTTCACACTGTTGACCAGCGAGATGTTCGGATAGTCGGCGGTGAGCTTGCGGGCCAGTTCCAGACAGTCGTCGAAGTTGCCGTCGACCTGGATGATCTTGGCGCCGTGCATGACCGCCTGGGCCAGCTTGCCCATCGCGATCTTGCCCTGCGGGATCAGCACCGCGCAGGTGATTCCGGCGCGCGCCGCATAGGCCGCGGCCGAGGCCGAGGTGTTGCCGGTCGATGCGCACAGCACGGCCTGCTGCCCCCGCTCGACGGCGTCGGTGACCGCCATCGTCATCCCGCGGTCCTTGAACGACCCGGTCGGGTTGAGCCCCTCGACCTTCAGATGCACGGTGCAGCCGGTCATCTCACTGATCCGGCGAGCGTGGATCAGCGGAGTCCCGCCCTCCAGCAGAGTCACCGGCGTCCAGTTGGCGGCCACCGGCAACCGATCCCGGTACGCCTCGATCAGCCCCGGCCAGCGCCGGTGCACGGGTTGGTTCATTCCTCGGTTCCTTCCATCCGCAGCACACTCGCCACGGTCGACACCACATCGAGATCCTTCAGCGCGGCAACGGTTTCCGACAGCGCGGCGTCGGTGGCGCGGTGGGTGAGCACCGCGATCCGCGCGCCGATGCGCTGACCATCCTCGTCGACCATGCCCTCCTGGCGGACCTCGGCGATGCTGACCTCGTGGCGGGCGAACTCGGCGGCGACGGTGGAAAGCACACCCGGCCGGTCCGACACGTGCAGGCTGACGTAGTAGCGGGTGGGCACCACCCCGATCGGGGCGATCGGCAACTGGGCGTACTTGGACTCCCGCGGTGCGCGGCCGCCCTGCACCCGGTTGCGCGCAGCCATCACCACATCGCCCATCACCGCGGATGCGGTCGGTGCACCACCGGCGCCCTGCCCGTAGAACATCAACCGGCCCGCGGCCGCGGCCTCCACGACGACCGCGTTGAACGCCCCGTTGACCGAGGCCAGCGGGTGGGTCAGCGGGACCAGAGCCGGATGGACGCGAGCCGAAACACGCTCGGAGCCATCGGCATCGGTGATCCGCTCGCAGATCGACAGCAGCTTGATGGCACAGCCCAGCGCGTGCGCCGACTTGACGTCGTCGGCACTGACCTTGGTGATGCCCTCACGGTAGACGTCGTCGGCGCGCACCGGGGTGTGGAAGGCGATCGACGCCAGGATCGCGGCCTTGGCCGCGGCATCGTAGCCCTCGACGTCGGCGGTGGGGTCGGCCTCGGCGTAGCCCAGGGCGCTCGCGTCGGCCAGCGCGTCGGTGTAGGAGGCGCCGGTCTCGGCCATCGCCGAGAGGATGTAGTTGGTGGTGCCGTTGACGATCCCCGCCACCCGCAGCACCCGGTCACCGGCCAGCGACTGGGTCAGCGGCCGGATCACCGGGATCGCGCCCGCCACCGCGGCCTCGAAATACAGGTCCACATGCGCGCTTTCAGCGGCATCGGACAGCTCGCCGGTGGACTGCGCCAGCAGCGCCTTGTTCGCCGTCACCACCGACTTGCCGTGGCGCAGGGCGGTGAGGATCGCGCGGCGCGCCGGTTCCACCGGTCCCATGAGTTCGACCACGATGTCCACGTCGTCGCGGGCGGACAGGCCTTCGATGTCCTCGGTGAGCAGGTCCACCGGAACACCGCGGTCCGGCGCCACCCGGCGCACCCCGATGCCGCGAAGCTCCAGCGGCGCACCGATGCGCGCCGCGAGGTCGTCGGCGCTCTCGTGGAGTATCCGCACCACCTCGGTACCGACGTTGCCCAATCCGAGCACCGCCACGCCCAGCGGGCGTTGTCCAACCGTCATCACCGTCATACCTCCAGACTCAACAGGTCGGCGAGCGTCTCCCGGCGCAGCAGCGGGCGGGACCGGCCGTCGGCAACGGCCACCACGGCCGGGCGCGGCAGCAGGTTGTACCTGCTCGACATGGAATAGCAGTAGGCGCCCGTCGCGGCGACCGCGATCAGGTCGCCGGGGCCGACGTCACCGGGCAGCCAGGCGTCGCGGACAATGATATCGCCGCTCTCGCAGTGCTTTCCGACGATCCGGCAGAGCACCGCCGGGGCCTCGGTGGCCCGGGAGACCAGCCGGACGTCGTATTCTGCCCCGTACAGCGACGGGCGGATGTTGTCACTCATCCCACCGTCGACGCTGACGTAGCGGCGCTGCGCGGTGGCGCTGACGGCGACATCCTTGACCGTGCCCACCCGGTACAGGGTGACGGTGCCGGGTCCGGCGATGGCCCGGCCGGGCTCGACCACCAGCGTGGGTGCGGGCAGGCCGACGGCGGCGGACTCGCTGGCCACGATCGCCCGCAGCTTCTCGGCGAGTTCCTCGACCGGCGGCGGGTCGTCGTCGGGGAGGTAGGAAATACCCAGTCCGCCACCGAGATCGACGATGTTCATCTGGGCGGTCTTGGCGACCCCGAAATCGGCGACCACCTCGGCCAGCAAACCGATCACCCGGTGCGCGGCGAGTTCGAAGCCGTCGACCTCGAAGATCTGCGAGCCGATGTGGCTGTGCAGGCCGACCAGTCGCAGGTTGGCCGCCTCGAACACCCGGCGCACCGCGTCCATGGCGGCGCCGCTGGACAGGGACAGTCCGAATTTCTGGTCCTCGTGTGCGGTGGAGATGAATTCGTGGGTGTGTGCCTCAACGCCGACGGTCACCCGGATCAGCACGTCGACGACCGCCCCGGCCTCCCCGGCGATGGTGTCAAGACGGTCGACCTCGGCCATCGAGTCGATCACCACGTGCCCAACACCGGCCTGCACCGCGGTGGTCAGTTCGTCGACGGATTTGTTGTTGCCGTGCAGGGTGATCCGCGACGGCGGGAATCCGGCGTGCAGCGCCACGCCCAGCTCGCCGCCGGTGGCCACATCCAGCGACAGGCCCTCCTGCTCGACCCAGCGGGCGATCTCGCTGCACAGGAACGCTTTTGCCGCGTAGTGCACGTGCTCGCCGCCGCCGAACGCCGCGGCGATCCGGCGGGCGCGGGTGCGGAAGTCGGCTTCGTCGATGACGAACAGCGGTGTGCCGTAGCGCTGCGCGAGTTCTTCGGCACCGACTCCGGCGAAACTCACCTGTCCGTCGGGCCCGCGGTCCGCCCCCATCGGCCACACGTTCTCGGCCAGTCGGGCCAGCTCGGCAGCCGAGCCCGGGCGGGCCGGGACTCCGGGCGCGTGGATCTCCTCGGCGTGCCGGGGACCGGCGGGGTGGGCGTTCACATCCGCTCCGGGGCGCTGACGCCGAGCAACTGCAAGCCGTTACCGATCACCTGGCGGGTGGCCGCGCACAGCGCCAGCCGGGCGCTGTTGAGCTCACCGGCCGGCTCGTCGCCCTGCGGCAGCACCCGGCAGGAGTCGTAGAACCGGTGGTAGTCGCCGGCCAGGTCTTCCAGGTAGCGGCAGATCCGATGCGGTTCGCGCAGCGCGGCAGCGGTTTTCACCACGCGGGGAAACTCCCCGAGGCTGCGCATCAGCACACCTTCCTTCTCGTGGGTGAGCAGACCCAGGTTCGCGGTGTCCGCCGCCAGGCCCAGTTCGGCGGCGTTGCGGGCCAGCGCGCTCAACCGGGCGTGCGCGTATTGCACGTAGTAGACCGGGTTTTCACTCGACGCCGAGGACCACAGCTCCAGGTCGATATCGATCGGGCTGTCGACCGAGGACCGGGTCAGCGAGTAGCGGGCGGCGTCGACACCCAGCGCATCGACCAGGTCGTCGAGGGTGATGACGGTGCCGGCCCGCTTGCTCATCTTGACCGGCTGGCCGTCGCGCACCAGGTTGACCAACTGCCCGATCAGCACCTCGACGGTGTCGGGGCTGTAGCCGAACGCCTGGGCGGCCGCCTTGAGCCGAGCGATGTAGCCGTGGTGGTCGGCCCCGAGCATGTAGATGCATAGCCCGAACCCGCGTTCCCGCTTGTCCAGGTAGTAGGCCAGGTCGCCGGCGATGTAGGCCGGGTTGCCGTCGCTCTTGATGACGACGCGGTCCTTGTCGTCGCCGTAGTCGGTGGTCCGCAGCCAGGTGGCGCCGTCCTTCTCATAGACCGCGCCGTTGGCGCGCAGCCGCGCGATGGCCTCCTCGACGCGCCCCGAGGTGTGCATCGAGTCCTCGTGGGTGAACACGTCGAAATCGGTGCCGAACTCGTGCAGCGACTCCTTGATGTGGGTGAACATCAGGTCCACACCGATGCGGCGGAAAGTTTCCTGCTCCTCGGTCGGCGGCAGGCTCAGGACATCCGGGGACTTCTGGAGCACCTGGGCGGCGATGTCGATGATGTAGTCACCGGCGTAGCCGTCCTCCGGGGGCGGTTCCTTGTGCGCGGCGGCCATCAGCGAGCGGGCGAACCGGTCGATCTGGGCGCCGTGGTCGTTGAAGTAGTACTCCCGGACCACCTCGGCACCACTGGCGGTCAGCAGCCGGCCCAGCGCGTCGCCGACGGCGGCCCACCGGGTGCCGCCGATGTGGATGGGCCCGGTGGGGTTCGCGGAGACGAACTCCAGGTTGATCTTCAGGCCGGCGAGGTCGTCGCCGGTTCCGTAGCCGGCCCCGGCGGCCAGGATGTCGGTGACGACCACGGCCTGGGCGTCCGCGGTGATCCGCAGGTTCACAAAGCCCGGCCCGGCGACCTCGGCCGCGGTGATGCCGTCGGCGCGAGTCAGCGCCTCGGCCAGCCAGCCGGCCAGCTCCCGCGGGTTGACGCCGACCTTCTTGCCCAGCTGAAGGGCGAGGTTGGTGGCGTAGTCGCCGTGCTCGAGGTTGCGCGGACGCTCCACCGTCACGGTCTCCGGCAGGGCGGTCACATCGAGATCGTGCTCGGCGAGCACCGCTGCGGCGGTGGACTTCAACAACTCGGCGAGGTCGGCGGGGGTCACGGGGGTTCATCCTATGGTCTGCGGTGCTGCAGGCACCGGTCAGGCTGGCCCTGGCGGCGGCCGCGCACCCGGGTGCTGCCCGATGGAGAAAGCATCCGCTGGGATGCGTTACGCTATCGGGGCCCAATGGCGCCGTCATTGACCGCGCCCCCGTAGCTCAGGGGATAGAGCGTCTGCCTCCGGAGCAGAAGGCCGCAGGTTCGAATCCTGCCGGGGGCACCACGTGTGTTGAAGCGAGCCCGACGCCAGCGGCCGATCAACGGCGAAAGTCACTCCAAAGTCACAACAGGCCCGAAAAAGGTCTGACTCCCCCGCCGAACTTCTTTGCCGCACGGGGTAGCTTCCAGAGCCCGTCGGTGGCCACTCAGCACACGCCGATTGCACATCTGATGCAGTAGCATCAGATGTATGCGCACTACCCTGTCTTTGGACGATGACGTGCTGCTTGCGGTGAAGGAGCGGGCACGCCGGGAGAAGCGCACGGCGGGCGAGGTGCTTTCCGATCTCGCCCGGCAGGCTTTGCAACAGCAGAACGCCGAGCCGGGGCCAACTGCCGGAAGCTTTCACGGCTTCGAACCGTTCGGCCACCGCGGACCGGCGATATCGAACGCACTCGTCGACAAGTTGCGCGAGGAAGAAGCCGTGTGACACGCGCTCTGCTGGACGTCAACGTTCTGATCGCGCTCTTCGACAGCGATCACGTCGATCACCGGCGCGTTCGCCAGTGGCTCGACTCCGAGATTGTTCACGGCTGGGCGTCCTGCGCGATAACCCAGAACGGCTTCATCCGCATTGTCAGTCAGCCTCGGTACCCAAGTCCGGTAACACCGACCCAAGCAATCGAGCGGCTCACCCATGCCACCGATACCGTCCACCACGAGTACTGGCCGTGCTCGATCAGTCTGCTCGACACGAAGCTCTTTGACCACTCCAAACTGCACGGCCATCGCCAGGTCACCGATGCCTATCTGTTGGCGCTCGCGACCGCCAACAAGGCCCGGTTCGTCACCCTCGACCAATCGATCGCCCTGACCGCCGTGCGACATGCCGGTCCCCAGCACCTGACGGTGATCTGACCGGGAGTCACCACCGTTGACCGTCAGCAGCGACTCGGAGCGTCACACCTTCTTGGTGGTCCCGTAGTAGGCCTGGATGGAGTCGGAGACTTCGGTGGAGCGGGTCAGCACCGCATAGGAGCGGATGAACGATTCGCCCACACAGCCGTCGATCTTGACGCGGAAACCGTTAACGGACACCCACGGATCTGCGCCCCGGTACTCCTTCTTGGAGACCGGGACCATGTGCACAATGCCCGGTTTCATGCCGATCGCGATGCCCCCCACCACCGGCGTCGCCAACTGCGGCAGGATGCCGTCGGCCACCGTACCGGTCCCGTCGTCGAGGCCGAGGACGCCGATCGCCGGAGTCACCCCGACGCTGCCACTGAGGGTGACGCCCTGCGAGGTGGACATGTCGACGCCGCAGCCGATCTGATAGCCCACCTCGAGCACGCCCCGCGGGGACTCCCCCTCGTCGGGGCCGCTGACCGAACCGTTGAACACCCCGCCCACCTCGTAGTCGCGCGAGGACAACGCCGTGGTCAGCGGGGCCACCGGCCGCAGGGTCTCGTCCTTGGCGCCGACGGTCAGCGTCCAACCGTCCGGCGACACCGAGGTCACCGGCGGCGCCGAGACCACCGTGCCGTCGGGTGCGGGTGCCATCGGGTCCGTCGGGTCCAGCATGGCCGCCGGGCCCGGCCGGCCCGGGAGGGCAGCGGGGTCGACGTGCATCTCCTCGGCGACGACCGGATCGGCACCGGCGGGGACAGCACTACCCAGCGCCAGGACCCAGGCCCCCAGGACGGCGGGCAGCCTCACCCGCATTCCGGCGCCTGAACCTCCGGCCTGCCGATACCCCAACACCACGTTGCCTCTCCGGGGCCGGCACCGGCCCCTCGATTCCGCGAACGGCCCGGTGCAGCGACGGTCACGGAGCCCTGTTCCGAACGTAGCCACGACCCTAGCCGCCGACCGCGGATCTGCGGCCGAACAACATCGGCTCGAACGCGTAACAGACCGGGCCCGGGCGCATAACGGAACACGTTGCCCGGCCAGCGGTCCCGATCAGCATGCCCAAAGCGAGTTACCGGCGCGCCCCGTCGACCGGATGCTGGTAGGCGGCGTCGAAGAACGCCAGTTCGATCGCGACGGCCCGGGCGAAGAAATCCTCCGCGATGGCGCTCCGCGCGGGCCCGACCCGGTCCAGTTCGGCACGCAGGAACGCGACGATCTGGCGGAACTCGGGATAGTCGTGCAGCGTGATCCAGTCCGCGTGCACGAAGTTCTCCGGCAGCGGCTTGGGGGCCCGCGACGCCCAGTCCAGGTAGAGCCACTCGGCGACTAGCAGCACCGCCAGGATCGCCGCGTACTCGCGGGTCTCGGCGGCCTCCCGGAACAGCGCCGTGAATGCCGTCGTCGGCGCGGTGTCCGGAATCTCTCGTCGCTGTTCCTCGGTCACGCCGAGTGCGTCGAAGGCGCGCAGGAAGTAGGTGTTCTCCTCCCCCGCGATCTCGCCGATGAAGCGGGCCAGCCGCAGCCTCGGCGCCAGCGCGTCGGCGCTGGCGACGGCCGACCCGAGCAACACCAGGAAGCTGTCGATGAACCGGTAGTCCTGCACGAGATAGCCGGCCAGCACTCCGTCGTCGATGCTCCCGTCGAACAACTCGCGGACGAATCGGTGCGATACCGACCGGTCCCAGATGTCCCGGTTCTGTTCGCGCAGCGCATCGGTGAATCTGCCGATCGCCGATTCAGCGGTGCCCATCAACATCCCTCCGCGAGTGCGAACTCGATCAGGTTCTGCGGGTGTGTTCTCAGCCCGTTGCGGGCACCCCGTGTCTTTCGCCCCAACGATAACCCCGGGCCCACGATGCGCGTAGCGGCGCGGTGGGCAGATCACCTCGGGCCGAGCCGCACTGCGGCTAACATCGAGCACGCAATCGCCGGGTAACGGTCGGGGGACATCATGGGCACCACACGAACCGTTCTGATCGCCACACTGATCATCGGCGCCGTGCCGGGCACAGTCGTGACCGCGGCACCGGCCACGGCGGACTGCACCACCTCCGGCGCCACCACGATCTGCTCCCAGGGTGAGGTTCGGGGCTCACCGAACGCGTCGCCGCCACGGACCAGCGGTCCGGCCTACCCGTATCCCTGTACCTATGACTATCTGTGCGGTAACGGCGGCGCGTCGATCATCTTCACGCCCGGCCGCCGCGGCGGCCGGGGACCCATCGGTGGCTGGTGACCCGCACGGACATCACCGGAACCCCGCAGCCCGAACCGTCCAAGGAGTCAGCATGGCCTTCCACACCCCCGGAATTCACCGGACCCTCGCAAGCGCAATCGGCGTCGCCGCTCTGGTAGCGACTGCGCCGACAGCAGCAGCCGAACCACCGAACTGCACCGCCGCGGACCTGGCCGGCGTCGCGGGCGGAGTGACCGTGGCAACCTCGGCCTACCTGTTCACCCACCCCGAGGTCAACGGATTCTTCACCGGGCTCAAGGGCCTGACCAAGGACGAGATGCGCAACAGGGTCGCCGACTATATGACCGACAATCCGCAGGTGGAATCGGAACTGCAGGGCATTCGTCAGCCGCTGGTCGACTTTCACGCCCGGTGCGGCGGCGAGCCCGGCGACGTCACGCCCGGAGCCTGACACGCTGCTTCTCGCGACCGTGAGATCGGCGCCTCGTTTCCAAATTGAGTGAACACTCGTACACTCAATGCTCATGAGTAGTAGCAGCGACGAGGAACGACGCCGCGAGGAACGACGCCGCGAGGTCCGCGCCCTGTCCGAGTTGGGGCTCACCGAGATCTCCAAGGCATCCGAAGGCATCCACGACACCCACCGCGCCATCTCAGATCGAGTGTTCCGGATCGTCCGGCTCGGCCTGGGACCGACGGTGCTGCCGGTGAAGGTGATCCACGACCTGATCACCGACGGCGTGTACAAGACCATCAGCGTGTCCACCCGGGCCGCGGGCTGGGCCAGCGGCAAGGTCGCCGACCTGCCCATGGAGTACGCGCCGTCGGAGACCGTGTACGGAGCCGGAATCATCGGCGCCGTCAACGGCCTGATCGGCGACGAACTCGCCGACGCGCGTTCCCCGCTGGCCGCGACCGACGACGACGGGATGACCGTCCGGGAGGACGGGCTGGCGGTCCCGGTGACCCGAACCCGGCTCGCCGAGGCCTTCCCCACCGCCACCGGGCGGATTGCGATCTTCGTCCACGGCCTGGTCGAAACCGAGCACGTGTGGTGGTACCGCGCCGACCGCAGCTACGGCGAGCACCTGGCCGACGCGCACGACATCACCCCGGTCTACCTGCGCTACAACACCGGCCGCCGGATCTCGCACAACGGGCGCACCATGGCCGCGCTGATCAACGACCTGGTACGGGACTGGCCGACACCGGTCACCGACATCAGCCTGATCGGCCACTCGATGGGCGGCCTAGTGGCCCGCAGCGCGGCGCACCACGCGGTGGCGGCGGGGATGAGCTGGCCGGCGCTGGTCGGCGCGACCATCAGCCTGGGCACCCCGCACGCGGGGGCGCCGCTGGAGAACATCGCCCATCACGGTGCGGCGCTGCTGGAGAAGCTGCCGGAGACTGAGGCATTCGCGCGGCTGCTGCGCCGTCGCAGCGGCGGCATCCGCGACCTGCGCGCCGGATCCCTCGTCGACACCGACTGGTCCGGGCGCGATCCCGAGGACCTCGGCAAGGTAATCGCCGCCGAGATCCCGCTGCTGCCGGATACCCGGCATTACTTCGCCTCGGCGACGGTGACTCGCAGCCCCACCCATCCCATCGGCCGGCTCATCGGCGACGGCCTGGTCATGCACACCAGCGCGTCGGGTACCCACCGGGCCCGCCGTATCGAATTCGACCCGGGCAACGGAGTACACGTCGGCCGGGCCCACCACTTCACGTTGCTCAGCCATCCCGAGATCGCCGAATCGCTGACACTGTGGCTCGGGCCCGACGCCCCAACGGTTTTCGTCGTGGCCTCCGACGGCACCATCGATGCGCCGAAGGGGTTCACCACTCCCCGACGGCAACGGCCGACCCGGACCGTCGGGCTCCCGGTGACCCCGGATGCCGCAGCCCCCGACGGCACGGCTCCCGAGGACACGGCACCCGAGACTCCCGACGCCGAGACGGAAAGCCCGGAGACCGGCACTCCCGACGCCGAAGCTCCCGAGCCTGCCGCACCCGACTCCGCCGCATCCGAGTCCGCACCCGCCCCGGAGGCCGACGCCTTCGACCGGTTCACCGCGGCCGCCTGCGACGCCGTCATCGCGGCGCAGGACATCGCCCGCGCCGCGCGCAACGAGGCCATCACCCCCGGCCATCTGACCCTGGGCCTGCTCGGCGACCCGGACTCGCGGGCGGTGAAACTGCTTGCCGCACAGGGTATCGAACCGAGTGCCGTGCGTGCGGCCGTCGTCGTCACGCCGGGCGACGGAGAGCCCGACGAGGTGCTCCCGCTCGAGGACGCGACGCGCGCGGTGTTCGAACTGACCTTCCGGGAGGCGGTGCTGCTCGGCCACGACTACATCGGGACCGAGCATCTGCTGCTGGCACTGGTGGAAGCCGAGGACGACGGCGGACCGCTGCACCGCCTCGGCGTCGTCGGCAGCCGCCTGCGCGCCGACGTTGCCGCGCCGCCGGCCCCCGAGGTCCCGACGACGGTGTCCTGACGGCCACGCGTCGCATCGATCTGCCCGGGTCCGGTTCCGTCACCAGGCGGGCCGGCAAACTCCAAACCGCTACGCGCAGCGACGCCCGCACGGTATGAATCTTGACCATGGCGATCAATCTGCATGACGTGTTGAGCGAATCGGACTTTCAGCTCGTCCACGCGACCCGGCCCGCCGAGCTGCGCGAACTCGATGAGGACGCATTGCTCGATCTGCATGCCCGGGTCCGGCGGGCCCGCAACAAGCATGTCGGGGTGTACCGTCGCGAAGCCGCCGCGCGGGTGGTGCGCAAAGGTGCCCGCGGCGCCGCCCGGCCGGCCAACGTACGCAACGCCACGCGCGCGGAGGTCTTCGAGGATGCCCTGGCCCGGGTGAGCCGCCAGCTCGGCGTCGCGGCACGTCAGAGCGCGCTGGAGCTCAAGGAGCTGCGGCTGGCCCAGGCCACCGGCGCCCCGGCCAAGAAGGCTCCGGCGAAGACCGCCGCGAAGAAGTCGGTGAAGGCCGCCCCCAAGTCCGCCGCCAAAAAACGGGTGACCACGGACCAGACTCGAGCCAATCCCGGCCGAATCAAGCGTGAGGCCGGAACAAAAGCCGCCGGCGCCCGTCGCCAGGCCAAGCGCGACGCCCGCTGACGGGCGCCGCGTCGATCAGCCCGTGATCGATGGGTGGCCGGATTCCCCGCCCGGCACCCGGGCCACATCTATGTCTGGACCGAGCACCTGCTGGAGGCCGAGCCGCCGGACGGGCCGCTGCACCGGCTCGGGCTGGACAAGCTGGCCGATCTTCCGAGGCTGCTTCCCGGGGGGGGCGACCCGACCGGCTGCTGAGCAGTGGCTGCGGGCCGGCGGCATTCGGCCGACATTTCGGTCCGCCAAATGGTGATCACGCGCCGCCGGGGAATGTGTTTGACTGACCCGGACAGCAAAATCCCGGGTCGCACACCGACCCGCAACGACGTGTGAGGTACTCCATTGACAAACCCTTATGAAGGTCAGCCGGGCGGCATGCCGGCAAACGGTCCGGGTCAACCGGGCGGGGCTCCTGGACCGGCACCGGACAATAACTTGGTTTGGGCCATCCTGTGCACCGTGCTCTGCTGTCTGCCGCTGGGCGTCGTATCGATCGTGAAATCCACCCAGGTCAACGGGCTGTGGGCACAGGGCCAGTACGACGCGGCCCGCAAGTCCGCCGACGACGCCAAGAAGTTCGCCATGTGGGGCGCCATCGCCGGCGCCATCGTCTTCGTGATCGCCATCATCGTGAACGTGGCGAGCTATTCCAGCATGTCGAGTATGTAAAGGGTCACCCGTCATGCTGCCCACGCAGCAACCCACCGAACACCCGACCGCCGGCCACCGGTGCACGACGCCTCCGGGCCTCGCGCGCCGGTTGGTCGCGCCGGTTGCAATGGCCGCGGGTGCGGGGTCGGTGTGCGCCGCGATCTGGTTCGCCGATCCGACCACACCGGGCGGCCTCATCCCGCCCTGCCCGACCCGGACGCTGCTGGGTATCGACTGCCCGGGCTGCGGGACCTGCCGGATGCTGTACTCGTTGCTGCACGGCGACCTGCCCGCAGCGCTGCACTACAACGCGCTCGCGCTGGTGGCCGTGATCGTCCTCGTCGTGACATTCGTGCTGTGGACCCGCAACCGAATTCTCGGCCGGGCCCACAGATCCTGGACGACACTGCGTTTCGCGCCGATCGTGACACTGGTCATCGTCGGCATCTGGTTCGTCATCCGGAACATCCCGGTCGCACCGTTCACTGGCCTCTACGTCTGACTCCCCCCGGCCATCGGGGATCACCAGGAGGCGCAACCGAAACGACGCACGAATACACCGGCCGCACCGCCGCCGCCCGGTACGGTGGCAGCCATGTGCACCCGAGTGATGTGGCCCGACGCCAACGGCGCTGTCCTGGTCGGCCGAAACATGGACTTCCACTTTGACCTCGACACCAACCTGTGGAAGCTGCCCCGCGGCGCGAAGCGCGACGACGGGGTCGCCGGGAAACTGACCTGGACCGCCAAGTACGGCAGCGTGGTGGCCACCGCCATGGACATCTTCACCGTCGACGGCATGAACGAGGCCGGATTGAGCGGGCACATCCTGTGGCTGGCCGAGTCGAACTACGGCACACTCGACGACTCCCGTCCGGCACTGAGCCAGGCGATCTGGCTGCAGTACCTGCTGGACAACTTCGCCACCGTCGCCGAGGCGGTGGAATGGATGGCGCAGAACAACGTCCAGGTCGCGCCGATGATCGATCCGGCCTCCGGGGAGAAGCCTCAGCTGCACCTAGCCCTCGACGATGCCACCGGGGACTCGGCCATCATCGAGTACATCGATGGGGAGCTGCAGATCCACCATGACCGCAGCTACCACGTGATGACGAACTCCCCGCCGTTCGACGAGCAGCTGAAGCTGGTCGGCCAGTTCGACGGGTTGGGCGGGGACAAACCGCTGCCCGGGTCGACGCTGGCCGCCGACCGCTTCGCCCGCGCCACCTACTACGTCGGCCGGCTGTCAGAACCCAAGACCCAGCTCGAGGCGATCGCCGCGATGTTCAGCGTGATGCGCAACGCCGCCCAGCCGTTCCGCATCCCGGATCCCGGCAAACCCGACGCGTCCCAAACCATCTGGCAGACGGTGTGCGACTTGACGAATAAGCGGTTCGTCTACGAGTCGACGACGCGGCCCAACATCGTCTGGGTGGACCTGGCCGACCTCGATTTCAGCGAGGGCAGTCCGGTGCTGAAGCTCGATCTGATGGGCAAGCTGTCGTTGGAGGGTGGTATCGCCGGCAACGTCAGCTCCCAGTTCGCCGACTGCGGTCCGTTGAACTTCCTGACACTCACCGTGATGAACGAGTTGCTGGCGGCCAAACAGAAACAGAGCTGACCCGAGTGGGCCGGCCCGGACCCCGGGCCGGCCCGCGCATAAAAATGCGGCCGTACACAGTCACTGTGTACGGCCGCCGAAGTCGGGACGGGTGGTTAGCGGGCGGGGTGGTGCCGGTGGAACAACCGGAACGGCACCCAGCGGAGGTCGAGCAGCATGTCATCACCTCTCAATCTGGCTAACTCGTCGAGCCCTGACGGCTCCTGTGATACCTAAGTTAGACCCGGTTTTTAAGGCGCCCGGTATTGAAACGTAATTAATCCCTAAGATCTTGCGCGGCCACCGGAACGCTGCCCCGGGGCACGACCAGGGCGGATCGCGCCGCCATCAACGCACGTCAGAGCGCTGTGGGTGCGATCTGCACCCACACGGCGGCGTCCGGAGCCAGTTCTTTTCCAGACCGTGCGACAGCATCGGGTACCGATGCCAACAACACGCTGAGCCCATCCGGCAGCGTCACCGGACGCTCCGAGGTGTTCACCCAGCAGCCCAGATCACCGCGGCGCAGAGCCAGCACGCCGTCCAATGACTCCAGCCAGCGCGGCGGCCCCGCGTCGCGCCACCACCGGTTGCGCAGCGCCAGGGCCGCGCGGTACAGCGACAGGAACGACGACGGGTCGTCGCGCTGGGCGGCGACCGAATGGGCACCCCAGTGCGGGGGTTGCGGCAGCCAGGTTGGCACCGCCGCGGGTGAGAAACCGTAGGGCGCGGCGCCGCCCGACCAGGGCAGCGGCACCCGGCAGCCGTCGCGCCCGACATCGGTGAATCCGGACTGGGCGAACGTCGGGTCCTGGCGCACCTCGTCGGGCAGCACCTCGACCTCCTCCAGGCCGAGCTCCTCGCCCTGGTACACATACGCCGTGCCGGGCAGCGCCAGCTGCAGCAGCGCGCACGCCCGAGCCCGGCGGCGCCCCAGTTCGTGGTCGGCCGCCTCCTGTGCCCAGCGCTTGCGCTCCCAGTCGGTGCCGACGAGATGTTCGGGCTGCGAGCGCGCGTAGCGGGTCACCGTGCGGGTCACGTCGTGGTTGGACAGTACCCAGGTGGGCGGCGCCCCGACCGACGCGGCGGCCACCGTGGCGTCGTCAATCACCTCCCGCAGGCTCGCCGCCCGCCACGGTGCGCGCAGGAAGTCGAACTGGAACGCGGTGTGCAGCTCGTCGGGGCGCAGGTACCGGGCCAGCCGCTCGTTGTCGGCCACCCAGGCCTCGGCGATGAACACCGGCTCCGGGTCGTATTCGGCGGCCACCGACCGCCAGCCGCGGTAGATCGCGTGCACCCCATCCTGGTCCCACGCCGGATGCGTTGCGCTGTCGAGCATTCCGATGCCGGCGTCGCGGTCGGGCAGACCGGCGGCCTTCACCAGACCGTGCGCGACGTCGATGCGGAACCCGTCGACACCGCGGTCGAACCAGAACCGCAGCACGTCCTCGAACTCCCGGCGCACCTCGGGGTGTTCCCAGTTCAGGTCGGGCTGGGCGGGAGCGAACAGGTGCAGGTACCAGCTGCCGTCGGGCACCCGGGTCCAGGCGGGCCCGCCGAACACGCTCTGCCAGTCGTTGGGCGGCCGTTCGCCGCCGGGGCCGCGGCCGGGCCGGAAGTGGTAGCGCTCACGCGCACCCGGCTCGCCGGCGAGTGCGGCGGTGAACCACCGGTGCGCCGACGAGGTGTGGTTGGGCACGATGTCGAGCAGCACCCGCAGCCCGGCGGTGTGCGCCTCATCGAGGAAATCCTGTGCAGCGCCCAGTGTTCCGTACACCGGGTCGATGTCGCAGTAGTCCGCGACGTCGTAGCCGGCGTCGGCCTGCGGGGACGGGTACCACGGGTTGATCCACAGGGCGTCGACGCCGAGGTCTTTCAGGTAGTCCAGCCGGGACCGCAGTCCCGCGATGTCCCCGATGCCGTCGCCGCTGCCGTCGGCGAAGCTGCGGATGTAGACCTGGTAGACGACGGCGGTCTGCCACCACCCGGCGGTGCTCACCGGGCGGCGGTGACCCGCCGCAGCGTGTCGGGGGTCAGGTCGGCGAGGCCGGGGTAGCCGTCGATGGCCATGATCAGGTCCGCCTCGGCCAGGATGGACCGCAGCACATGCACCACCCCGGCGACCCCGCCCAACGCCAGCCCGTAGAGGTACGGCCGCCCGATGCCGACCGCGCTGGCGCCCAGCGCCAGGGCCTTGACGACGTCGGCGCCCGAACGCACCCCGGAATCGAAGAGCACCGGGACGTCTCCGGCCGCCGCGGCGACGTCGGGCAGGCAGTCCAGCGCGGGCAGCCCGCCGTTGGCCTGACGGCCGCCGTGGTTGCTGCAGTAGATGGCGTCGACGCCGTGGTCGATGGCCCTGCGGGCGTCGTCGGGGTGGCAGATGCCCTTGACGATCAGCGGCAGTTCGGTCAGCCCGCGCAGCCACACCAGGTCGTCCCAGGTCAACGGGCGCCCGAATATCGAGGCCCAGAACCCAACCACGTCGCGCGGGTTGCCGCCCTCGGCGAAGCCGGCCTTCTCCCGGAACACCGGGTCTGAGGTGTAGTTGGCCAGGCACTGTCCGCGCAGCTGCGGGAAGTTCGCCGTGCTCAGATCGCGCGGACGCCAACCCAGCACCCAGGTGTCCAGGGTGACCACGATGCCGGCGTAACCCGCCGCTTCGGCGCGGCGCACCAGGCTCTCGGCGATGTCCTTGTCGGTCGGGCAGTACAGCTGGAAAAAGCCCGGGGTTTCGGTGAATTCAGCGGCCACGGTCTCCAGCGGGTCCTCGACCAGCGTGGACACGCACATCGGCACACCGGCCTGGTTGGCGGCGCGCGCGGTCAGCACGTCACCGTGTCCGCCCTGCGCGCACAGCCCGGTCACCCCGATCGGCGCCAGGAAAAGCGGTGCAGCCCAGCGCTTTCCGAACAGTTCGACGGACAGGTCGCGCTGCGCGGCGCCGACCAGCATCCGCGGGATCAGTCCCCAGCCGTCGAACGCGGTGACGTTGGCGTCCTGGGTGCGCTCGTCCCCGGCACCACAGCTGACATAGGACCACACCGACGGCGGCATCGCCTGGGCCGCGCGGGCCGCCAGCTCGGCGTGGGTCATCGGCAGATCGGGCAGCACACCCATCAGGCCCTGGAAGAAGATCTCGTATTCGTACGCGCCGAAATTGGTGGTCACCCGGTCTCCTCGCCGCTGGATCGTCTGGCGTCCACCCTACGTTCCGCTCCCGCGCGGCCCGCCGAAGTCGGCGACGACATCGGAGACGCGGCGCAGCTGGTCGAGGTCGGTGCTCGTCGGGATCAGGTGGATCTCGTCGGTGCCGATCGCGGCGAAATCGCGCAGCACCCCGGCCAGCGCCTCCTCGTCGCCGGCCCATCCGGTGTTCGGCGCCATCGCCTCGACGAATTCAGCGGGAATCCAGTTCATATAGCGCAGCAGATGCCGGCGGATCTGGACGCGGGCGTCCTCGATCGGCCCGAGCGCGAACCAGAACGAGGTGGCCAGGTGCGGCGCGGGTTTGCCGGCGCGGGACCAGGATTCGCGGGCGACGTCGAACAACTCCGCCTGGCGGGTGAGGTCGAGATCCATGGTGGTGCCCGCCAGCCCGTCGGCCCAGACCGCCGACCGGCGCACGGTCTTGGGGCCGACGGTGCCGACCAGCAGCGGCGGGCCGCCGGGGCGGGTCGGTGCCGGGCCCACCGGCAGCACCGAGTCGGTGACCTTCTCCCCCGCCCACACCCGGCGCATGATCGCCACCTTCTCGGCCATGCCGGCAATGGTCTGGGTCCCCGGGTCGGCGCCGACCGCGCGGTAGTCCTCGTGCCGGCCGCCGACGCCGAAACCGACGGTCAGCCGCCCGCCGCTGAGCATGTCGCCGGTGGCGATTGCCTTGGCGCACATCACCGGATCGTGCAGCTGCGGCACGATCACCGTCGTCACCAGCTGCACCCGGTCGGTCCAGGCGGCCAGCGCGCCGAGCAGGGTGAGGCTGTCCGGGTTGTCGAAGGCAATACGCTCACCCCAGCACAGCGAGGAGAACGGCCCGTCGTCGATGGCTCGGGCCCAGGTCCGCAGGGTCGCGGCGTCCAGGTCCGGCTCCATCACCGGCATCGTCATTCCGATCCGCATCACGCTCACCGCACCGGGTCCTTGCCGACCGGGACCGCGGCCGTCGGCACCGGGCCGAACAGTTGTCCGCGCAGGCTGCCGCCGGTGGTGCGGACCGCGACCAGCAGCCAGGTGGCCAGCAGCGCGGTGTAGCAGGCGACGGCGGCGACCCGAAACGCCGGAAGTCCGGTGTGCAGGGCCAGCTGCGTGGTCCCGGTGACGAAGGTGCCGACGGGGAACGTCAGGCTCCACCAGGTCAGAGCGAACGGCATGCCGCGGCGCACGGTGCGGATCGTCAGCAGCAGCGCCAGGGCGATCCACAGCAGGGCGAATCCCCACACCGGCACCCCGAACAGCACCGCGAACACCGCCATCCCGGTGGCCAGCTGGGGGGTGACCACTCCTGCGGCGTGTGTGCCGAGCATGCCGGCCACGGTGATCGACTGCCCCAGCGGACCCAGCACGATCCACAGCGTCGGGATCCGGGCGCTGCCGGAGGTGCCGTAGAGCACCAGCCGACTCCAAATCATCGAGATGATGATCAGCGAGGCCACCAGCGACAGACCGAACATCGCGTAGCAGCCGTAGAGCATGGTCGCCCGCCCGGTGCCCGGCGCCATGTGCGGGATCAGCAGCGCGCCGCCGGCCGCCGACACCATGGGTGGCACGACGGGCATCAGCCAGCCGCCGAACGCCGAGTCCGGTTCGACGACCAGCTGGGTGAACATCAGGTACGGGATGCTCGCAGCGGTGAACAATCCGCCGACGAGCCCGGCGGTCCACAGCACCCAGGCCAGGTCGATCGCCACCCGCTCGCCGATCAGGTTGGGACCGATCAGCACCGCCCCGGCGCCCACCGTGCTGAACGCCATCGGTGCGGCGCCGTAGAAGTGCGCCATCTGCGGGTTGCGGGCGTGGGTGCGCGCCACTCTCGGGTGCCGCAGCCAGTGGCCGCCCACCACGACGATCAGCACCAGCAGCATCAGCGCCGCGATGACCCAGACGATGTCGGTGAAGACCGACAGGCCGGGCAGCCGCACCGGCAGGATCGCGCCGGCCGTCGCGACGATGCCGGTACCCATGACCGAGGCGAACCAGTTGGGTCCGATTCGGCCGAGCACCTCGACGCCGGTGCGCGACGCGGGTGCGCCGGTTGATTCGGTGGCCATGAGTTCAGCACGCTACCGGTGCCCGGTTCACCCCGCGGCGGTTCCGGTACCTGGCGACCTCCCGCGCGCAGTGCTTGACTGGTGAACACAGCGACGGGAAGAAACCATGAGTATCGCCTTCAACCACACCATCGTCGCGGCGCGCGACAAGGCCGCCTCTGCGCGGTTTCTCACCGATCTGTTCGGTCTGCCCGATCCGGTGCCGATGGGCCGGTTCATGGCGGTGCAGGTGGCCCACGGCGCCACCCTGGATTACGCGGATGTGCCCGACGGCGCCGAGATCCACCCGCAGCATTACGCGTTCCTGGTCGGCGACGACGAGTTCGACGCCATCTACGGCCGGATCGTGGCCGCCGGGATGACGCACTGGGCCGATCCGGCGGGCACCCGCGTCGGCGAGATCAACCACAACGACGGCGGGCGCGGCGTCTATTTCCGCGACCCCGACGGGCACCACCTGGAGATCTTGACCCGGCCGTACGAAAACTGAACCCCGACGGCCGGGCGGTCGCTACACCGTGCGGCGGTGACCCCGGGTGTGCTCCTGGCGCCGGTAGGCGTCGGCCAGTGCGCCGACGTGCGCGGGCAGCCGGCCGCCGGCCACATCCGCGAGGCTGGTCTCCTCCAGGACCGCGCGCATGGAGGCGCGCAGTGCCCGCCACACGTCGGTCAGCGCGGCCGTCGGCCCGCCGTAGGGCAGGTCCCCCAGGCCCATGTCCCGGACGCTGGCCAGCGGACCGTCGACGCAGCGCAGCACGTCGGCCACGCTGATCTGCTCGGCGGGACGGGCCAGCGTGTATCCGCCGTCGCGGCCGCGGTGGCTGCGCACCAGCTGGTCGGCGCGCAGTGCGGAGAGGATGTCGGCCAGGAACTGCGCCGGGATGCCCTGTGCCTGGGCCAGGTCCTCGGTCTTGGTCAGCGCGCCGGGTTCGGCGGCGGCGAGCTCGACCATCGCCCGCACCGCGTACTCGGCCTTCGCCGACATCCGCATCGGGTCAGCGTCCCGGTGCGGTGACCGCCAGCACAGCCTCGGCGTACTCCGGCCGGCAGACGATCAGATCCGGCAGCGACGGGTCGATCTGGTTGTAGTGCAACGGCGAACCGTCGATCCGCGCGGTGAACAGCCCGGCGGAGCGGGCCACCGCGACCGGCGCGGCCGAATCCCACTCGTACTGCCCGCCGGCGTGCACGTACACATCGGCGCGGCCCTGCACCACCGCGGCCACCTTGGCGCCGGCCGAACCCATTTCCACCAAGACACCGTCGAGGGCGTCACGCACGGCCAGAGCGACGGCCGGCGGGCGGGTCCGCGACACCACCACGCGTACCGGACCGTCGTGCGCGGCCGGTGCGACCACCTCCGGGGTGGCCAGCGTCATACCCTGGGCCGGCAGTGCGACGGCCCCGGCGACCAGTTCCCCGTGGCTGCCGTTGCGCTGCCAGAGAGCCACGTGCACGGCCCAGTCGTCACGGCCGAGTTCGGAGAATTCCCGGGTGCCGTCCAGCGGGTCGACGATCCACACCCGGTCGGCGGTCAACCGCGCCGAGTTGGCCTTCTCCTGTTCGGTCGCCTCCTCCGACAGCACCGCGTCGTCAGGCCGGGCGGCGGCCAGTTCGGTCATCAGGAACTCGTGACTTCGCCTGTCCCCGGCTGCCTTTCGCTCGGCGGCGGGCGCCTCGGACAGTTCGGCGCGGACGTCGAGCAGCAGTTTCCCGGCCCGGCTCGCCAGTTCGGCGGCCAGCCGGTGATCACTCACCGGGGCGCTCCAGCATCTCGACGACCAGTTGCGCCTGCTCGTCGAGGCTCGCCTCCGGGGTCAGCCGCAGGTCCGGGTCCTTGGGCCGCTGATACGGGCTGTCGATTCCGGTGAAGTGGGTGAGCTCTCCGGCGCGGGCCTTGGCGTAGAGGCCCTTGGGATCCCGGCGTTCGCAATCCTCCAGTGGCGTGTCGATGAAGACCTCGAAGAACTCGATCCCGGCGGCCTCGTGCACCTTACGGGCCAGCTCGCGGTGCTCGGCCAGCGGGCTGATGGCCGGCACCATGACGGTGAGCCCGGCGTCGGCCATCAGGGTCGCGATGTGCGCCAGTCTCCGGAGGTTCTCCGAGCGATCATCCATGGAGAAACCGAGGTCGGCGTTGAGGCCGTGACGCAGATTGTCGCCGTCGAGAATGTAGGCGGGGCAACCGTGTTCGATCAGCTTGCGCTCGACGAGCACCGACACCGAGGATTTGCCCGAACCCGACAGCCCGGTCAGCCACACGGTGCGCCCCTTGGACAGGCGTTCCCGCGCGGTCACCAGCGACTTGTGCACGACGGTGTTCGGGGTGGCCTGGCGGTCGGCGACCGGGGCGGTGTCGCGCACCATGCCCGCCGCGACGGTGCCGTTGGTGACCGGGTCGATCAGGATGAACGAGCCGGTGGCCGGGTTGCGCGAGTACTCGTCGAGCAGCAGCGGCTGCTGTGTGCGCAGGGTGACCCTGCCGAGTTCGTTGAGTTTGAGCGCGGTGGCGCTCTTGTCTCGGTGCAGGGTGTTGACGTCGAGCCGGTAGCTCAGCCCGCTGACCCGCGCGCGGGTGGTGCGGGTGGTGTGCTTGATGACGTAGTCGCGGCCCGGTTCCAGGGTGGCATCGTCGGACATCCAGCACACGGTGGCATCGAATTCGGTTGTGGCCGTGGGCTGGTTGTTGGGTCGGGCCAGCATGTCGCCGCGGGAGATGTCGATGTCGTCGGCCAGGCTGATCGACACCGCCATCGGCGGGTAGGCCTCCTGTACCGGGCCGGTGGGGCCGTCGATGGTGGTGATCCGGCTGGGCTTGCCGCTGGGCAGCACCACCACCTCGTCGCCCGGGCGCAGTACGCCGCTGGCGACGGTGCCGGCGTAGCTACGGTGGTCGGCGTGCTCGTGGGTCTGCGGCCGGATCACGTACTGCACCGGGAAGCGGGGGTCCATGAGGTTGCGGTCGCCGGCGATGTACACCTCTTCGAGGTGGCTCAGCAGCGCGGGCCCGTCGTACCACGGGGTCTTGTCACTCTTGGTGACGACGTTGTCGCCGGTCAGCGCGGACAGCGGGATGCTGGTGACGTCGTGGACGTCGAGCCGGGCGGCGAACGCGTGGAACTCATCGCGAATCCAGTTGAACCGCTCCTGATCCCAGTCGATCAGGTCCATCTTGTTGACGGCCAGCACGATGTGGCGCACACCCAGCAGCGACGCCAGGAAGGCGTGCCGGCGGGACTGCTCGAGCAGGCCGTGGCGGGCATCCACCAGCACGATGGCCAGTTGCGCGGTCGAGGTTCCGGTCACCATGTTGCGGGTGTACTGGATGTGACCAGGGGTGTCGGCGATGATGAATTTGCGCTTGGCCGTGGCGAAGTAGCGGTACGCGACGTCGATGGTGATGCCCTGCTCGCGTTCGGCCCGCAATCCGTCGGTGACCAGCGCCAGGTCGGTGTAGTCGTTGCCGCGTTCCTTCGAGGTGCGCTCGACGGCGGCCAGCTGATCCTCCATGACGGCCTTGGAGTCGAACAGCAGCCGGCCGATCAGGGTGGATTTGCCGTCGTCGACCGAACCGGCCGTCGCGATGCGCAGCAAGGTGGTGGCGGTATCCGGTGCAGCCGTGGCCATCAGAAGTACCCCTCTCGCTTGCGGTCCTCCATGCCGGCCTCCGATATCCGGTCGTCGGCCCGGGTGGCCCCGCGCTCGGTCAGCCTCGACACGGCGGTCTCGGCGATGATCTCCTCGACGGTGGCGGCGACCGATTCCACGCAGCCGGTGCAGGTGACGTCGCCGACGGTCCGGAACCGCACCGAGGTTTCGAACACCTCCTCGCCGTCGCGGGGCGCCATGAACCGGTGCACGGCCAGCAGCATGCCGTCACGCTCGAACACTTCGCGGGTGTGCGCGTAGTAGATCGACGGCAGCTCGATGCCCTCGGCGCCGATGTAGGCCCAGATGTCGTACTCGGTCCAGTTCGACAGCGGGAACGCCCGGATGTGCTCGCCCTTGCGGTGGCGTCCGTTGTAGAGGTTCCACAGTTCCGGGCGCTGCGCCTTGGGGTCCCACTGGCCGAATTCGTCGCGGAAGCTGAACACCCGCTCCTTGGCGCGGGCCTTCTCCTCGTCGCGCCGGGCCCCGCCGAAGGCGGCGTCGAAGGCGTTCTCGGAGATGCCGCGCAGCAGGGTGACGGTCTGCAGCGGGTTGCGCGACGGGCCTTTGTCGACGACGCGGCCGGCGTCGATGTCGTCCTGCACGCTGGCCACCACCAGCCGCACCCCGTGCCGATCGACCAGCATGTCGCGGGTGGAGATCACCTCGTCGAAGTTGTGGCCGGTGTCGACATGCATCACCGGGAAGGGCACCCGCCCCGGCGCGAAGGCCTTGATGGCCAGGTGCAGCATGACGATGGAGTCCTTGCCACCGGAGAACAGCAGCACGGGTCGTTCGAACTCGGCGGCCACCTCCCGGATGATGTGGATGGCCTCGGCCTCCAGCGAACGCAGATGACTGAGTTCGTAGTGACCGGCCACCGGTTGCGCGGCGGCGGGAGCGTTCATGAGGCGAATCTCCGTTAAGTTGGGTAAATTAACCAGGATTAATACCTGGCATACTTCCAGGGTCGCGGCCAACCGTCAAGCGAGCCCGGGGCGCGCCGAAACCCGTCCTGAGCAGCCTGTGCACCGGGTCATCTCATACCCTGTTGCTCATGCAGACCGGCCGGAGCACCCGCTAGATGACGAGGTTTCTGCTGCGCCGCCTGCTCAACTATCTGCTGCTGCTGGCACTCGCGTCGTTTCTCACCTTTGCCCTGACCTCGTTGACCTTCGCGCCGCTGGACGGCCTCGAGCAGCGCAGTCCGCGCCCTCCGCAGGCGGTGATCGACGCCAAGGCCGCCGAGCTGAACCTCGACAAGCCGATCCCGGTGCGCTACCTGGACTGGGCCGGGGGTGCGGTCCGCGGGGACTTCGGCACCACCGTGGCCGGTCAGCCGGTCGGCGAGGAACTGGGCCGGCGGATCGGGGTGAGCCTGCGTCTGCTGATCCTCGGCACCCTCATCGGCGCGGTGAGCGGCGTGGTGCTCGGCGCCTGGGGTGCGGTCCGCCAGTACCGGCTGTCGGACCGGGTGATCACCATGGTGTCGCTGCTGCTGCTGTCCATCCCGACGTTCGTCATCGCCAACCTGCTGATCCTGGCCGCACTGAAGGTCAATTCGATATTCGGCGTGCAACTCTTCGCGTTCATCGGCGAGACGTCGCCGGACGTCGTCGGCGGCGCCTGGGCACAGTTCGCCGACCGGCTGCAGCACCTGATGCTGCCGACGCTGACGCTGGCCCTGGGGGCGATGGCCGGCTACAGCCGCTACCAGCGCAACGCCATGCTCGACGTGCTGGGCCAGGACTTCATCCGCACCGCCCGCGCCAAGGGCCTGACGCGCCGGCGCGCGCTGTTCAAACACGGGTTGCGCACCGCCCTGATCCCGATGGCCACCCTGTTCGCCTACGGAGTCAGCGGCCTGGTCACCGGGGCGGTGTTCGTCGAGAAGATCTTCGGCTGGCACGGGATGGGCGAGTGGGTGGTCCAGGGCGTGGCCACCCAGGACACCAACATCATCGCCGCCATCACGGTGTTCTCCGGCGCGGCGATCCTGTGTGCGGGCCTGTTGTCCGACGTCATCTACGCCGCGCTCGATCCCCGGGTGAGGGTGCAATGAGCCAACCCCTCCCCGATGAGAGCCCGGCCGCGGCGTTCCCGGTGGACGCCGGGCCCGCGGACGTCGTCGCGCCGACGGCCTTCACCTCGCGGCGCGCCCTGGTGTGGCGCCGGTTCCTGCGCAACCGCCCCGCGGTGGCGGCCGTCGTCGTGCTGGTGGTGATGTTCGTCGCGTGCTACGCACTGCCGCCGCTGCTGCCCTTCAGTAACACCGACATGGACTACTACCACCTGCAGCAGCCGCCCACCCCGACGCACTGGTTCGGCACCAACGCGCTCGGCCAGGATCTGTTCGCGCTGACCCTGCGCGGGATGCAGAAGTCCATGCTGATCGGGTTGTGCGTGGCGGTGATCTCGGCGGTGATCGCCGCGACCGTCGGGTCGGTGGCCGGTTATTTCGGCGGCTGGCGCGACCGGGTGCTGATGTGGGTGGTGGACCTGCTGCTGGTGGTGCCCAGTTTCATCCTGATCGCCGTCGTCACCCCGCGCATCCGCGGGTCATCGACGATGCTCGCGCTGATCCTGCTGCTGGCCGCGTTCAGTTGGATGATCAGCTCCCGCATGGTGCGCGGCATGACGATGAGCCTGCGGGAGCGTGAATTCATCACCGCTGCCCGCTATCTCGGAGTACCGAGCCACCAGATCATCACCCGTCACATCCTGCCGAACGTCGCCTCGATCCTGATCATCGACACCGCGCTGAACGTCGGGCTGGCGATCCTGGCCGAAACCGGGCTCAGCTTCCTCGGTTTCGGCATCCAGCCGCCGGACATCTCACTGGGCACCCTGATCGCCGCCGGCACCCCGTCGGCCACCACCTTTCCGTGGGTCTTCCTGTTCCCGGCCGGCGTGCTGGTGGCGATCATCCTGTGCGCCAACCTGATCGGCGACGGCCTGCGCGACGCCGTCGACCCCGGCGCGCACACGCTGCGCGGAGGTCGCTCGTGAGCACCGCACCGCCGCTGCTGGAAATCACCGACCTGACGGTGCGCTTCCCCACCGACCGGTCCGTGGTGCACGCCGTGCGCGGGGTGAACCTTTCGGTGCAGCCCGGCGAGGTGGTGGCCGTCGTCGGCGAATCCGGTTCCGGAAAATCGGCGACCGCAATGGCCGTCATCGGGCTGCTGCCCGAATACGCGCAGGTCAGCGGCTCGGTGCGGTTGCACGGACGCGAGCTGCTCGGCGAGTCCGACACCGCGTTGTCGGCGGTGCGCGGCAAGGCGATCGGCACGGTGTTCCAGGACCCGATGTCCGCGCTGACCCCGGTCTATCCGGTGGGCGCGCAGATCGCCGAGGCCATCGAGGTGCACGACCCGGCCGCCCGTGGTCGCCGCGGCCGTGACGCGGCACGCCGGCGCGCGGTGGAGCTGATGGACCTGGTCGGCATCGTGTCCCCGGACAAGCGAGCCCGCGCCTTCCCCCACGAACTGTCCGGCGGGGAGCGCCAGCGGGTGGTGATCGCGATGGCCATCGCCAACGATCCGGACCTGCTGATCTGCGACGAACCGACCACCGCGCTGGACGTCACCGTGCAGGCGCAGATCCTCGAGGTGCTCAAGACGGCGCGCGACGTCACCGGCGCCGGGGTGCTGGTCATCACCCACGATCTGGGGGTGGTCGCCGAGTTCGCCGACCGTGCCGCCGTCATGTACGCCGGGCGCGCGGTGGAGACCGCACCCGTGCACACGCTCTACACCGACCGCCGGATGCCCTACACCGCCGGCCTGCTGGGCTCGGTACCGCGCCTCGACGCACCGCAGGGCACCCGGCTGGTTCCCATCCCGGGGGCTCCCCCGGCGCTGACCGCCGACGTCACCGGGTGCCCGTTCGCCCCGCGCTGCCCCCTGGTGATCGAGGCCTGCCGCACCGCCGAGCCCGGCCTGACGCTGCTTGCCGCCGACCACCGGGTGGCCTGCATCCGGGCCGACGAGGTCGCCGGCCGCAGTGCCGCCGACATCTTCGGGGTATCCACCGCCCCGGTCGGCCAACCCGCGGTGGCCACCGATGACGCGCCCGTCGTCGAAGTCCGGGATCTGGTCAAGACCTACCCGCTGACCAAGGGCGCGATCCTGCGGCGCAAGGTCGGCGAGCTGCGGGCGGTCGACGGGGTCGACTTCACCCTGCGGCGCGGCCGCACCCTGGGCATCGTCGGCGAATCCGGCTCCGGAAAATCGACCACGCTGCGCGAGATCCTGGAGCTGCGCGCCCCGCAGTCGGGGTCCATCGCGGTGCTGGGCACCGACGTCGCCACCCTCAACAACACGCAGCGACGCCGGCTGCGCGGTGACCTGCAGGTGGTGTTCCAGGACCCGGTCGCGGCGCTGGACCCGCGACTTCCGGTGGCCGATGTGATCGCAGAGCCGCTGCGCGCCAACGGGTTCGGCAAGAAGGAGACCGCCGACCGGGTCGGCGAACTGCTCGACCTGGTCGGGCTGCGCCGGGCCGACGCGGACCGCTACCCGGCGGACTTCTCCGGCGGACAGAAGCAACGCATCGGCATCGCCCGGGCGCTGGCGCTGCAGCCGCAGATCCTCGCCCTCGACGAACCGGTGTCGGCGCTGGACGTGTCCATCCAGGCCGGGATCCTCAATTTGCTGCTGGATCTGCAACAGCAGTTCGGCCTGTCCTACCTGTTCGTGTCGCACGACCTGGCGGTGGTCAAACACCTCGCCCACGATGTCGCGGTGATGTACCGCGGCACGATCGTCGAGCACGGGCCCGCCGAGGAGGTTTTCGGCAACCCGCGCCACGAGTACACCCGCGCCCTGCTCGCGGCGGTGCCGGGCAGCGACGCCCCCGCCTCCCACTAGCGCGAGCGAATGACGGGACTAGCATCGGGTGCCATGTGGCTACGGCGTGGTATCTACGCGATGCTGATCGGATCGTTGGCGTTGACCGGCTGTTCGGGCGGCACCACGACCCCGCCGCCGGCCGGCGGCACCTCCGAGTTGGGCAACACCGCCGACATCAACCCGCATCCGGTGTCCGACCTGCGCCAGGGGGGCAACCTGCGACTGCCGCTGAGCGGCTTCCCGTCGAACTTCAACACCCTGCACATCGACGGCAACGACATCGACACCAACCGCGTCCTCAAACCCACCCTGCCGCACGCGTTCCGGATCGCCCCCGACGGAACACCCTCGGTCGACACCGACTACTTCACCAGCGTCGAGCTCACCAGCACCTCCCCGCAGGTGGTGACCTACACCATCAACCCCAAGGCGGTCTGGTCCGATGGCTCCCCGATCACCTGGGAGGACATCAAGTTCCAGATCCAGGCCACCAACGGCAAGAACAAGGACTTCGCCATCGCCAACACCAACGGCAGCGACCGCGTCGCCTCGGTGACCCGTGGCGTCGACGACCGGCAGGCCGTGATGACCTTCGCCCACCCGTATTCGGAGTGGCGCGGCATGTTCGCCGGCAACGGTTCCCTGCTGCCGAAGGCGATGACGTCGAATCCGGCCGCCTTCAACACCGGGTTCCTGGCCGGCCCCGGTCTGGCCGCCGGGCCGTTCGTGGTGTCCAACATCGACCGCACCGCGCAGCGGATCACCTTGAGCCGCAACCCGAAATGGTGGGGGACCCCGCCGGTGCTGGACACCATCACCTTCACCGTGCTCGACGACTCCGCCCGGATCCCGGCGCTGCAGGACGGCACCATCGACGCCACCGGCCTGGGCACGCTCGACGAGATGTCCACCGTCCGCAACAACCCGCAGGTGGCCCTGCGACGCGCACCGGCCAATCAGTGGTCGCATCTAACCTTCAACGGCGCGCCCGGGGCGATCCTGGCCGACCGGGAACTGCGGCTGGCCATCTGCCGGGGCATCGACCGCAACCTGATCGCCAGCGTGTCCCAGCACGGACTCACCGACAACCCGGTCCCGCTCAACAACCACATCTTCGTGCGCGGCCAGCAGGGTTACCAGGACAACAGTGACATCGTCGCCTTCGACCCGGACCAGGCCCGCGCCGACCTCGACCGGCTCGGCTGGACCCTCAACGGCCAATACCGGGAGAAGGACGGCCGCCAGCTGGTGCTGCGCGACCTCCTCTACGACGGCCAGACGTCGAAGAACATCGGCCAGATCGCCCAGAACAGCCTGGCCCAGATCGGAGTGAAGCTGGAGCTGCTGTCCAAACCGGGCACCGGGTTTTTCGCCAAGTACGTCATCCCCGGCGATTTCGACGTCGCCCAGTTCGGCTGGTCCGGCGACGCGTTCCCGCTGTCCAGCCTGAACCAGATCTTCGCCTCCTCCGGCGAATCCAATTTCGGCAAGATCGGCAGCCCGGAAATCGACGCCAAGATCGAGCAGGTGCTCAACGAGCTCGACCCGGCCAAGGCACTGACGTTGGCCAACGAGCTGGACAAGATGGTGTGGGCCGAAGGTTTCAGCCTGCCGCTGACCCAGACCCCGGGGAATATGGCGGTGCGCACCAAGCTGGCCAACTACGGCCCGGCCGGGCTCGGCGACCTGGACTACACCACCATCGGCTTCCTGAAGTAGCGCTCATCGCCACCACCGGCCCGGGATCAGTTGCTCGGCGGTGCTGACGGCCGTCAGAGCGACGCCGGCCAGCCTGACCGACGCGTTGGCCGGCAGGGCATCGAGTTCGGCCCCGCGGCCGGCCAGCCCCACCAGGTCGGGCACCACCGACTCCCGGCCGGTGAACACCGTTTCGGCGACCCGCAGGGCGGCCCGTTCGCGGGTGTCAAGCAGGCTGTGCGCGGCCGTCGGCAGCGTCACCAGCACCGCTCCGGGGATCAACGCGGCCACCCGCGCGGCGATCGCCGGCGGAGTGGTCAGGTCCCGCCCGCCCGACAGCACCGCGGTGGGCCAGTCGAAGGCCGGCATCGCCGCCGGCAGATCGTAGGGCTCACCTTCGAAATCCGGTATGGCGCCGGGCATCAACTCCGCCCACCGATCCATGCCGGCCGACGGGTCCAGCGGCAGGCCATCGGGTCGGCCCAGATAGTCCAGCTCCCGGAACGCGATCCGGTTCACCAGGTCCATCTCGTTGTGGTACGGCACCACCCGCATGGCGACACCGCCAAGGTGCTCCAGGGCCCGCCACAGCACCGTCCGGCCGTCGAGCAACAGGTCCAGCTGGCGGCTCAGCGCCGCGGGCCCGCCCACCTCGTACACCGTCGCCGCCACCTGGGTGTGTGCGGAATCCCAGCGGCCGCTCGCCAGCAACCGATGCACCTTCGCCTGCAACTGCGCCCCCGCCGGCCCGGACGACGACAGCAGCACCGACCGGATCGCCGTGCGCACATCGATCATGTCGCGGGCGGACAGCACGGGTGAATCCAGCACCATCGCGGCGACCCGATCGGGGTGGCGCACACCGATACCGGCGGCCAGATAGCTGCCGTAGGACGTGCCGTAGATCGCGGCCTTGTCGACCCCGAGTGCGTCGAGCACCGCGGCGGCGTCGTTGACGACCTGGTCGACGGTCATCGCCTCCGGCGGCAGGTCGGCGCCGTCGTCGCCACACCGAGACAGGCCCACGCCGCGGTGCTCCATCATCACCACGTCGACGCCGCGCGCGGCCAGCGATCGCCGCAGACCGCGGTAGGTCTGCACCGACGCGACGCCGGGGCCGCCGGGGATCACCAGCAGCGGCACTTCCGACGGCGGGCCGCTGCGCACGTAGTACAGGTCGAAGCTCTCTCGGGCGTCCGGGGTCACCGGTCGGCGTACCGCGCCCACGTCCGGGTTCGCGGCCAGCCGCTCGTCGATCCGGCGCCGCAGAGACTTCCTCGCCATAGCGCCTCCATTGTGCTCCCGCTCAGTTAGGCGCTGAGTTCCACCCGGTGGGCGGTCGGCACCGAGTCGAACCGTGACGGCGAGCAGGTGAGAACGATGACCTGTCCCCCAGAGCCGGCCAGGTCGAAGACCGCCCCCATCCGGGACAGCCGCTGCGGGTCGGTGAACCCCAGCGCATCGTCGATGAGCACCGGGACGGCGTCATCCTGGCCGACGAGTGCGGCCACCGCCAGCCGGGTGAGGATGCCCAGTTGTTCCTTTGCCCCACCGGACAGGGATTCATAGGGCACCGTGGCGCCGTCCAGGGTGCGATTGCGGATCCGCAGATCCGGATCGATCTCGACCTCGAATGTCGGACCGAACACGCTGCGCCCCAGCCGCTGAACCTCGTTGCGGAACGGCTCGACGTAGCGCAGCTGGGTGTTGCTGCGGTGCCGTGTCATCACCGACCGCAGGGTCTGCACCGAACGGGCCCGGTCACCGATCCGAGCGTGGTCGCGGGTCGCGTGCTCCAGGGCCATCTCGGCGGCGTCGAGCCGGCTGGTACGTCCCTCGGTGCCGAACAGGGCCAGCTCGACGGTCACGTCCCGCAACGCGGCCTGCCGGTCGGTCAGCGCATCGTCGAGCTGATGCGCCCGGTCCTCGGCCGCATCCAGTTCCGCTGCCACCGTCTCCGGGTGCGCCGCGGCCAGTTCGAGCTGCAATCGATGCAGGTCCTGCTCGGCGGTCGATGCCGTCTCGGTCGCCGAAGCGGCGACCGCGGCCAGCTCGTCGTCGCCGCGTTCTGTTCGGGCCTGCGCCAGCCGGTGGTCGGCGGCGGTTCGCTCGACGGTCGCGGTCTGTACCGCGGCGAGGGCGACCGCGGCCTGCGCAACCCGCTCGTTGAGCCGCGCGGTCGCCTCGGCGGTGGCCGCACGGGCCACATCGAGCCGGCGGGTCGCGGCGGCGAGTTCGGCCGCCGCGGCCTCGGATGCCGCCCGGGCCTCCGCCAGATCCATGGGTTCCGTCGTGTCCGTCGGTGCCAGCTCCGCGCGCAGGACGGCGAGTTGCTCGCGCAACCGGTCCGGATCCTCGTCGGCGCACAGCCCGGTCACCGCGGCCCGCAGCCCGGCGCAGCGCGCGTCGAGTTCGCGACGCTCATCGTGGCGCGCGGCAGCGGCGACGACGTCGGCGACCCCGGCGGCGGCCAGGACGTCGGCGAGCCGGGTGCCAGCGGCGACCAGCCGGGCATGGCCCTCGGCCGCCGCGGCCGGTGGGGTGATTCGGATCGTCAGCCCACCGGGCACCCGGAGTTCGGTGGCCGCACCGAGGCGCATCGCCCGGGCGCTGCCCGGGGCCAGATGCAGCGGCGTGCCATCCAGCTCGACGTCGACATCCGTCTCTGCGGTCAGTTCCAGGCCGGTGGCGGTGACGTCGGCCTGCGCCTCGGCCGTCCGGACCGCGGAGTCGGCGGCTTCGATTTCCCGAAATCGACTGTCGGTCAGCGTGTTTACAGACAGCAGCGCCTCGGCCGCAGCCAGCTCGGCACGCGCGGCGTCGATTCGCTCCAGACGGCCGGCCAGCCGTTCGGCGTCGTCGCGGCGACGGAGCCGCTCCAGCTGCTCGGCCGCGGCCGCCGCGCGGGCGGTCACCGCGGCGAGCTCGGCGGCGGCCAGCTCGGCTTCCGCGGCGGCGGCGTCGGTGACCTGGCGGGCGGTGTCCTCGGCCTCGCCGGCGACGGTCGCGGCGGCACGGACGGCCCGCTCGGCGGTGCATCGCTCGGCGGCTTCGGTGCACAGCCGCAGCCGGTCGGCGTGGCCGGTCGCGGCGATGGTCGCCGTCGCACGCGCGGTGGTCGCGGCGGTCGCCGCGGCGTCGCACCGCCCGGCCAGTGCCGCCGTCGCGGCGGCTGCCTTCCGCGCGGCTGCCAGCCGGTCCGCGACCGCTTCCCGGTCTCCGCGCAGGGTGGTGATCTGCTCGGTCAGTTCGGCGTGGCTGTGCAGCCGGGCGTCGACCTCGGCGACGGCGGCGGCGCACCGGCCCACCTCTGCGCGGGCGGCATCCAGGTCGGCGATGGCCTTGGCCCACTCGCCGGTCGGCCGGCCGGTGGCGGTGAAGTAGCGGGCGTACTCGGCGTCGATGCGGTCCAGCAACGCGGGCTCGTCACCGGAGAGCACGGCCTCATCGAGGTCACCCGCGGCCAGGTCCAGGGCTCGGGTCAGGGCGTCGCAGGACGCCAAATCGACCGGGGCCGTCGAGGCCGACTGCAACACCCGCTGGGCCTGCCACAACCCGGTGTCCACGGTCTCGGCCAGGATCGCGCGCACCCGGTCGTGGGCCTCGTCTCCGGTCACCTGCTCGCGCGCGGGCGCCAACACCGTCAGACTCGTCTCGGCCTGCTTGTGGAACCGCTTGCGATACACGAAACGATAGGGGCCCGAGCTGATTTCGGCCTCGACCTCGGCACCGGCATCCAGATGCGTCGGCTTGACGGCCTTGACCTCTTTCTTGGTCGACCGGTCCTTGACCTCCAGCAGCAGATCCAGCGCCTCGATCATGGAGGACTTGCCGATCTCGTTCGCGCCGGACACCAGCGTGACGCCGCGCTCGGCGAAGGTGACCTCACGGCGGCCGATCCCCCGGTAGTTCGTCAGTGTCAACCGGTGAATGATCATCGCGCCACCCGCTCGCCCCGGCCCCCGGCGCTCATGCCGCGGCCCGCCCGGCCAGCCGCAGCAGCAATGCCAAGGCCCCCTGGGCGGCCTGGGCGTCCGCGGCGTCGGCCGAGCGCGCCGTCGCCACCAGCTCCTCGACCGCCGACGCCGTGAAACCGCCGAACCCCAGGTCGGTGAACTCGCCGTCGGCCGGCACCACCGCGAGGTCGCAGTGCGACTCCCACCGGCCCAGCCAGCCGAACAGCCGGGCGTAGCGATCCAGGCAGGCGTCCAGCCGGGCCCGGTCGGTCACCGTCAGGGTGCCGGTGAGCACCAGGCGCACGACGGTGCGTTCCTTGTCCGGCAGCTGGTCGAGGTTCAGGTCCAGGTCGGCGATGTCGCGGTCGTCGTCCAGGCGGCAGTCCAGCGTGACGAACCGCCACCGGCCCACCCGTCGGGAGTCCACGGTGACCCGACGCTGGGGCGCGGTCTCGTCGATATCGACGATCAGCACGTGGCCGGAGTCCGATTCGACGTCGTCGAAGTTGGTCACCTCGGGCGAACCGGAGTACCAGATCCGGCCGGTATCGCCCACCCGGGTGCGAGAGTGCTTGTCACCCAGCGCCACATAGTGGATGACGCCGTCGGCCAGCTCCCGCTCCAGCGGCCCGGTCCGGATCAGCGACGCCCGGCCGGGGTCCGGGTCGAGGGTGTCCACGCCGCCGTGGGCGACCAGGATCCGGGTGGTCCCGTCGGGCAGCAGGCCGTGCACCGCGGCGGTGGCGAGATCGGTGGTGGGGTGCTTGCTGCGCCACGGCGCGGCGACGATCTGCAGCCCGGGCCGGACGTCGAACACCCCGCTGCGGTCCAGCACGGTGACGTTCGGCGGACACTCGGCGTCGAACAGCGCGCTGGTGTAGACCGACGAGGCGTCCAGCTGGTCGTGGTTGCCCGGCAGCAGGTACACCGGGATCCCGATCGCCCGCATGGCCTCCAGTGAGGTGGACACCACCCGCGGATCGAGCTGGTTGAACTCGAAGACATCGCCGGCCACCACGACGAACTCCGCCCCGGTGTCTGCGGCGAGGTCACCGAGCTTCGCGACCGCCTCGCGGCGGGCCGCCGAGTAGCGCGGTTGCGCATCGCCGGCCAGGAAGTGCCGGGTCATGCCCAGCTGCCAGTCGGCGGTGTGCAGAAAGCGGGTCACGGTGGTGCCTTTTCGGTGCGGAGCGCCGTTCCCGGCGTCCTGGGTTTGCCTGTTGCGGGGAGTCTAAGACGGCCCACCGACAACTCCTCGGACCTCGCCCGGCCCGTTGCCCGGACCGCGCCGGACAACCCGGGTGGCCTGGGCCTACGCTGACGAGATGACCGACCGATCACGCACCCTCGTGCTGTTGCGGCACGCCAAGTCGGCCTATCCGCCCGGCGTCGGCGACCACGCCCGTCCGCTGGCCGCCCGCGGGATCCGGGAGGCGGCGCTGGCCGGCGACTGGCTGCGATCGGCGGCGGGACCGGACCCGGCGGTGCAAGCGGTGCTGTGTTCGACGGCCACCCGGACCCGCCAGACGCTGGAGCGCACCGGGATCGAGGCACCGGTGAGTTTCATCGACGACCTCTACGACGCCACCCCCGGTGCGGTCATCGAAACCGTCAACGGGATCGGCGACTACGGCCTCGGCGTGGACCCGCTCACCCTGCTGGTGGTCTGCCACGAGCCGGCCGTGTCGTCGACCGCGCTGATCCTGGCCGGCGCGCCCGGCACCGACGACGACGCCATCGACGAGATCACCTGCAAGTACCCGACCTCGGCACTGGCCGTCCTCCGGTTCGACGGCGACTGGTCGGCGCTGGAGCCGGGTTCGGCGGCCCTGACCACCTTCCACATCCCGCGGTAGGCGTGCGCAGGACCTGCTCAGGCGCGCAGGACCTGCTCAGGCTGCGGTTTGCAGGGACAGTTCCATCAGCTTGATGGCCTGACCGCAGGCGTCGACGCCGGGTGACTGTGGGTTGACCCACCAGCTGACGACGCCCTCGGCGTCACTGGCCACCCCGCAGGAACCGTTGGGATCGTTGGCCCGCATGACGATCGACGACACCCCGGCCACCGACCGGTTCTCGATCTTGTACTGCATCTGCTCGGCGACCTTGCGCTCGTTGTCGAGACTGCCCTGCTCGAACCACATCAGAGTGAGATCGACGATCACATTCGCCTTGTTGAGCAGCTGCCAGCGGCACACGGCCCCGACGAAGGTGCTCTGGATGTTCAGCGGGTCCGCGTCGACGGACTGCCCGATCAGCGTGTTGTCGAGCTTGTCGCATTCCTTGAGCAGATTCGGGTAGGTGTCCTGGGGCCGGCTGCCCCTGTCGCTGGCGCCGGCACGCATCGGGGTACCGGTGATCGCGCGGCTACAGGCACCCAGGGCGAACACGGACACCACGACGAGAACCGCGACCAGCAGTCGTCGCGCAATAGCGGGTGCGAACATGCGCGCGCTCATTTCGAGTTCACAATCGACTGTTTGGTCAGTTCCTTGGCGACGTCACACGGATCGGGGAACGGCTTGCTGGCGAAGCTGATCGACCATTCGATGAAGTCGTCGTCGAACTGAATGCCGATCTCGCACAGGGGGTTGTCCGCGTCGACGTCCGAGCCCTTGGCGATGAATCCGCTGTGGCCCTCGATGGTGATGTCCTCGGTGCTGGCCCGGGTGAGTTCCTCGGTCTTGCGTTCCCGGCCGATCGGGCTGCCGCGGTACCAGGTGAAGGAGAAGTGCGGGCCCAGGATTCCGCCGTTGACCAGCCACACGCAGCCTCCGGGGTTCTTGGCGGTACCGACCACCCCGGACACCTGGGTCAGCTGGGCGACCGTCTGGTCACTGATGCCACCGCACTCCGGGAAGAACGGACCGTGTTTGGCCTGCGCCGCGTCCGCCGGCGCGCCGCCGCCGGCCGGCTGCGCCGGGCCGTTGTCTTCCGAACACCCCGCGACCAGGGAAACGGCGGACACCGCGGCGAACAAGGCGGCGGCGAGCCCGGATCTCTTCGTCACCCCGTCACTGTAGCCGCAGCCGTTGTCCACGACGGGGAACACCGTACTGACCTGCCGTTATGGCGTGTCCATCAGATCGCGCCGACGCCGGGATGTGCGAGAGTAACGGGATGCTGACGGCGCTGGTGCTCCGCTACCTGCGGCCCTACCGGCGTCCGGTCGCCGCCGTCGTCGCGCTGCAGTCGATCACCACCCTGGCCGCGCTCTACCTGCCGACGCTCAACGCCGCGATCATCGACGACGGCGTCATCGTCGGGAACACCGCGGTGATCGTCCGGCTGGGCGCGGTGATGCTGGCGATCAGCGGGCTGGCGGTGGCCTGTTCGGTCGGCGCGGTGTTCTTCGGCTCCCGGGCGGCGATGGGCTTCGGGCGGGATCTGCGCGCCGCCGTGTTCGACCGGGTGACCGAATTCTCCCTCGCCGAAACCACCCGCCTCGGTCCCGCGACGTTGCTGACCCGGACCACCAACGACGTCGGCCAGATCCAGGCGCTGGCCCAGATGACGTTCACCACGCTGGTCACCGCGCCGATCATGTGCGTGGGGGGCATCGCCATGGCCATCCACCAGGACGCCGGGCTGGCCTGGATCCTGCTGGTCAGCGTTCCCGTGCTGGCGTTTTCCAACGGCGCGGTGGTGATCCGGTTGCTGCCGGTGTTCCGGCGGATGCAGACCCTGATCGACGGCATCAACCGGGTGCTGCGCGAGCAGCTGGCCGGGATCCGGGTGATCCGCGCCTTCGGCCGGGAGTCCTTCGAACAGGACCGATTCGGCGCCGCGAACGCCGAGCTGCGCGACACCGCCACCGCGGCCGGGGCGCGCCAGGCGTTGCTGCTGCCGATCGCGACGCTGACCATCAACATCTCCAGCGTCGCGCTGATCTGGTTCGGCGGCAAGCGCATCGACGCCGGTGCCATGGCGGTCGGATCGCTGGTGGCGTTCCTGTCTTACTTCCTGCTGATCCTGATGGCCGTGCTGATGACCACGATGTTCCTGACCGCGCTGCCGCGGGCCGCGGCGTGTGCCGAACGGGTCACCGAGGTGCTGGACACCGTCCCCGCCGTCTCCGAGCCCCCCGACCCCCGCGTCCCCGCTGGTCCCGTGACCGGCGTGCTGGAGTGCACCGACGTCGGCTTCGGCTATCCAGGAGCCGAGGAGCCGGTGCTGGCCGGGGTGAGTTTCACCGCGCTGCCCGGCACCACGACCGCGATCGTGGGTGGCACCGGGTCCGGCAAGTCGACACTGGTGGCGCTGCTGTCCCGGCTCTACGACGCCGATGCCGGCGGCGTCCGGCTCGACGGTATCGACGTCCGCGACTGGCCCACCGACTGTCTGTGGGCAGCCCTGGGTGTGGTGCCTCAGCGCGGCTACCTGTTCTCCGGGACGGTCGCCGACAATCTGCGCTACGGGCGACCCGATGCCACCGAGGAGCAGATGTGGGCGGCGCTGCGCATCGCCTGCGCCGAGGAGTTCGTCGCCGCCGATCCGGACGGGCTGGCGATGCCGGTGGCCCAGGGCGGCGCGAATTTCTCCGGCGGTCAGCGTCAGCGGCTGGCGATCGCCCGGGCGGTGATCCGCCGCCCCGCGGTCTACCTGTTCGACGACGCCTTCTCCGCCCTGGACGTGCACACCGACGCGGCGGTGCGCGCACGCCTGCGCGAGGCGGCCGCGGATGCGACGGTCGTCATCGTGGCCCAGCGCATCTCCACGGTCGTCGAGGCCGACCGGATCGTGGTGCTGCAGGACGGCAGGGTGGTCGGGCTCGGGCGCCACGAGCAGCTGCTCGACGATTGCCCGGCGTACCGGTCGCTGGCCGATTCCCAGGACCCGGCGGTAGCCCGGTGACTCCCCCGCTCCGCGGCACTCAGGAGAACTCCGGGGAACGCGCCCGCAACCTGTCGGGCACCGCCATGCGGATGCTGCGCCGGCTGGCGCCGATGCGGTTCACGGTCATCGCGATCCTGGCGTTGTCGGTCAGCGGGATCGCCATCACCGCGATCAGCCCACGGATCCTCGGGCACGCCACCGATCTGATCTTCGACGGGGTGATCGGCGCCCGGTTGCCGTCGGGCATCGACAAGGCCCAGGCGGTGGCCGAGGCGCGGGCGCGTGGCGATGCCAACCTCGCCGACATGCTGTCGGCGATGAACGTCGTTCCGGGGCGCGGGGTGGACTTCACCGCCGTCGCGCACACCCTGTCCTGGGCGTTGCTGCTCTATCTGGTTGCCGCGCTGTTGATCTGGATCCAGGCCAGGTTGCTCAACGTGCTGGTGCAACGCACCCTGGCCGGGCTGCGTACCGAGGTCGAAGCCAAGGTGCACCGTGTCCCGGTGCGCTACTTCGACTCCCGGCCGCGCGGCGAGCTGATGTCGCGGGTCACCAACGACGTCGACAACATCGCCGTCTCGGTGTCGATGACGGTCAACCAGCTGCTGTCCTCGATGCTCACCCTGCTCACCGTGCTGGTCATGATGGCCACCATTTCCCCGATGCTGACCGCGATCGCGGTGGTTTCGGTGCCGCTCACCTTGTGGGCCAGTCGCGCGATCACCCGTCGTTCCCGCAAACTCTTTGCCGCGCAGTGGCGCAACACCGGTCTGCTCAACGCGCACGCCGAGGAGACCTACAGCGGGTACGCCGTCGTGTCGACCTACGGGCATCGACAGGCGGCACGGGAACGCTTCGCCGAGCGCAACGACGAGCTGTACCGCTCGGGCCTGGGCGCACAGTTCGTCTCCGGGCTGATCGGGCCCGCCACCACGTTTGTGGGCAATCTGAGCTACGTGGTGGTCGCGGTGGTCGGCGGAGTCCAGGTGGCCACCGGCCAGATCACCCTGGGCGGCATCCAGGCGTTCATCACCTACGTCCGGCAGTTCAACCAGCCGCTGAGCCAGATCGCCGGAATGTACACTCTGCTGCAATCCGGGCTGGCCAGTGCGGAAAGAGTTTTCGAGTTCCTCGACGAGCCGGAAGTCGACGAGCCGGAGGAGGACGCCGACGGCGGGGGTGCCCCGCCGGGGCCCGCGGGCAGCGCACCGCGGATCGAGTTCTCCGACGTCGAGTTCGGCTACCGCAGCGGCCGCCCGGTGCTGCGCGGGCTGTCGCTGACTGCCGAGGCCGGCAGCACCGTCGGGATCGTCGGCCCGACGGGTGCCGGAAAGACCACCGTGGTCAACCTCTTGATGCGATTCTATGATCCAGACGGCGGCCGGATCTACTACGACGGCGTAGACATCGGCGACGTCGACCGGGCCGAGCTGCGCTCCCGGATCGCGTTGGTGAGCCAGGACACCTGGCTGTTCGACGGCACCATCGCCGACAACATCGGCTACTCCCGACTGGGCGCCGGGCGAGACGAGATCGAGGCCGCCGCACGGTCGGCGTTCGTCGATCACTTTGCCGCGACGTTGCCCAAGGGCTATGACACCGCGGTCGGCGAAAGCACGCTCAGCACCGGACAGCGCCAGCTGATCAGCCTCGCCCGCGCGTTCCTGGCCCACCCCGACGTCCTGGTTCTCGACGAGGCCACCAGTTCGGTGGACACCCGCACCGAACTGGCCGTCCAGCGGGCGCTGACCGAACTGCGCAGGAACCGAACCTGTTTCATCATCGCGCACCGGCTCTCCACCGTTCGCGACGCCGACGCGATCGTCGTCGTCGAGGGTGGACGGGTGGTCGAATCCGGTCCGCCTGCGGCGCTGCTGGCCCGCGGCGGCGCCTACCGCGACATGGTGCGCCGGGCTACTGCGCCGGTTCGACCCGACGAGCCCGATACACCTTCGTATCGCCGCTGATCCCTTTGAGCCGACGGGCGCCGGCGAACGACCAGGTGAGGTCGTCGCGATCGCCCACCTGCTCCCGGAATGCCTCGGTGACCAGCACCGTATCCGGCCGGGCGGCGCTGGTGACCCGGCTGGCCAGGTTCACCGGACTGCCGAACCAGTCCCCGGATCGGCCGACCGCCGGCCCCCACGCCAGTCCGGTGCGAAGCCGCGGCAACCCCTCCTCCGCACGGGCCGCATCGGAGAGGTCGAGCATGGCCTTCAACAACAACAGTGGATCCGGGGACACAACCATCACCGCATCGCCGATGGTCTTGACCAGCCGCACCGGCGGATCGACGACGTCGCGGGCGATGTCGAACAGCCGCAGCGCCATCTGCTCGATCTGCTCCGGCGGCATCATCTCCCCCAGCCGGGTGAAGTCGACCAGGTCGGCGAATCCCACGGCGATGTCCTCGGCGCCCGGGGGGACGCCCTGGGCGCGTTCCTCCGCGCTGACCGCCCGGGTCCGCAGCACGTCGCGCAGTTTCACCATGAGCAGGCCGGTCACCATCGGCCCGACCAGCGGCAGCGAGGACTCCAGCAGCGTCTCCGACCGCTGCGCGACGTCCAATTCCGTTGCACCGGGGCGGATCACCAGGTTCAGCGCGGCGTTGCGCATCAACTCGGCGACCGGCGCCATCCCCTCGGCCAGAGTGCGTACCGTGCGGACGAGTTCACCGGGGCTCACGCCGAGCCTGACGAACTCCGCGATCTGCACGGCCGCCTCGCCGTCGGCGCGCAGGTAGACCCGCTCGTCGGGACTGTCGGTGTGCGGCAGCCCGATCGCTCGCAGCAGTCGTTCGGTCAACGCCAGATCGAGGTCGGCCCGCTCGGCGACATCGCGGACGCTGACGAGTTCACCGTCGTCACCGAAGATCCGTCGGGACACCAACAGCGTCGGGGCCACCGCCGAACGGATCTGTTCGACGGAGACCCCCTTGGTCAGCAGCCAATCGACCAGTTCGGCCCGCTCGGCACGAGCCGGGCCGGTAAGCCCGTCGAGCAGACCGGATTCCTCAATCGTGTGATCGTCGGCCACGGTAGTCAACGTACCGCCCGGGTATCGATCGGATCAGCTGATCGACGGTCGCCGCTGCGCCCAGGGCCGGTCGGCCTCGATCTCGGCACTCAAGGCCAACAGGGTGGCCTCGTCGAACGGGCGCCCCACCAACTGGATCGACAGCGGCAACCCGGCGCGGTCCAGGCCCCACGGCAGCACCGCGGCCGGCTGACCGGTGGCGTTGAAGACGGCCTGGTACGGCACCCGCGCGGCGACCAGTGACATCGTCGTGACGCCGCCGAGCCGACGGTAGGCGCCGACCTTCGAGGGCCCGGCCGCGCACCCCGGGGTGATGACCACATCGACGTCGTCGAAGATCGTGTTGATCCGGGCGGCGATCTCCGATTCGGCGGCGCGGACTTTGGCGATCAGCCGGTCGGAGATCAGCTGGCCGATCCGGGCCACGCCGCGGGTGCGCGAGTCGAGGCGTTCGGGGTGCGGCAGTTCCTGGACGGCGTCGTACACGCCGCGGTACATCCGGGGCAGGAAGTGGCCGTACACGGCGAACGTCGGGTAGTCGATTTCCCGCTCGGTCACATCGTGGCCGAGTTCGCGTAGCAAATCGCCGGCCTGGGCGACGGCCGCGCGCTGCTCATGGTTGCGGTGCGCGGTGACCAACGGCGGAACCTGGGTGCTCAGTGCGATCCGCAGCCGCTTGGGTGGTTGCGCCACGGCGTGCAGGAACCCGCCATCGGGACCGGGCATGGCGGGGTCGGATGTCACGTCCAGGAACAGCGCCGCGTCCTCGACGGTCCGGGTCAGAGGTCCCAGGTGCGCCAGGCCGCACCAGCCGTCGGTCATCGGCGCGGTCGGTATGCGGCCGCGCTGAGGTTTGATGCCGTACAGCCCGCACCAGGTCGCCGGGATGCGGATCGACCCGCCCCCGTCGGTCCCCAGCGCGAACGGCGCGAGGCCCGCGGCGACGGCCGCCGCGCTGCCGCCGCTGCTGCCACCGGGGGTGCACGATACGTCCCACGGGTTGTGGGTGGCGCCGAAGGAGACCGATTCGGTGAACGGCCACACCATCATCTCCGGCACCGCCGTCTTGCCCAGGATGATCGCGCCGGCCTCGCGCAGTCGGGTCACCACCTCGGCGTCGGCGGTCGCCGCCGGGCCGTGCGCGTTGCTGCCGAAGCAGGTCAGTTCCCCGGCCACATCCGTGTCGTCCTTGATGGCGATCGGCACGCCGAGCAGGGGCGCGCTTTCCCCCGCATCGAGGCGTTCCTGTGCCGCGATGGCGGCTTCCCTGGCGTGATCCGCCATCACCGTCCGGTAGGACCGTAGTTCCGGATCGAGCCGGGCGATGCGCTCCAGGTACAGCTCGATCAGCTCCGGAGCGGTGATCTCACCGGCCGCCAGCAGCCGGGCCTGTTCTGCGGCACCGGCAAACGCCACATCGATGGAATCCATGGCCCGAACATTAGTCGCGGTATCTGGACGCGGGCCGGGCATCTACGGTGGTCGGCATGTCTTGTGTGTTCTGCGCCATCGTCGCCGGCGAAGCCCCGGCGGTCCGGATCTACGAGGACGACGACTACCTGGCGTTCCTGGATATCCGCCCGATGGTCCGCGGCCACACGCTGATCATTCCCAAGGATCACCACATCGATCTGACCGACACCCCGGCGCCGGTGCTGGGCGGGATGATCGCGCTCGGCCAGCGGGTGGCGCAGGCCGCCCGGGTCTCCGGTCTGCACGCCGACGGTAGCAACGTCGTCATCAACGACGGAAAGGCGGCGTTCCAGTCGGTGTTCCACATCCACCTGCACGTCGCTCCGCGTCGCTTCGGTGACAAACTGCGGTTCGCCAAGGGGATGCTGCTGCGCCGGGATCCGGACCGCGAGGAGTCGGGGCGGCTGCTGCGCGAGGCGATGGCGGGGCTTTAGAGCAGTTCCTTGGCCAGCAGTTCCAGCGTCTGGATCCGCGCGGGCGCCGTCGCCGGATCGGTACCGCGCAGCGCGGAGCCGACGGGGTTGATCATCACCTCGTCGACGCCGAACCGGTCGGCCAGTTTCCGCACTGCGTCGGCCGCCTCGCCGGGGGCGCCGACGATCGCGGCGGCGCGGGCGGCCTCGACCGTCGCTCGTTCGACGGCGGAGAGCGCCAGCGCCTCGGCGTCCTCGACGAGGTAGATCGGCCGGATCGGTTTGCCGGTCCGCAGCCACGACATCATGATCAGGTTCGGCAGCAGCAGGCGCTCGGCCTCCTCCCGGGTGGGCGCCACCGAAGCGTTGACGGTCAGGAAGGTCACCGGTTCGGGTGTGGTCTCCGAGGGCACGAACTCGTCGCGGTACACCGCCAGTGCCTCCGCGGTACCGTGCCCGGAGAAGTGGTGGGCGAACACGTACGGCAGGCCCTTGGCGGCCGCCAGGTGCGCGGAGTACATCGACGACCCCAGCAGCCACATCCGCGGTTGCCCGTCGGCGACCGGGGTCGCCTTGAGAACGTAGTCGTCCCGGGAGCGCAGCGCGACGTGGGCACCGTGCGGACTCATCAGCGCGGCCACCTCGTCGAGATAGTTCGGGAACTCGTCGATGCGGCGGCGTTCGGCCTCCACGTCGACGGTCCAGCCGCGCATTGCCGCCGAGGTCACCGGATCGGAGCCGGGCGCCCGCCCGATGCCGAGGTCGATGCGCCCGGGTGCGGCGGCCTCCAGCAGCGCGAACTGTTCGGCGACGGCCAGCGGGGCGTGGTTGGGCAGCATGACCCCGCCCGACCCGAGTCGGATGCGGCGGGTCTGGGCGGCCAGATAGGCGATCACCACCGGTGGGCTGGTGGCGGCCACCGGCGGCATGTTGTGGTGTTCGGCCAGCCAGTACCGGGTGTAGCCCAGGTCGTCGGCGGTCTGCGCGAGCGCCACGGTGGCCGCCAGCGCGTCCGCGGTGCGCTGATCGGAGCGCACCGGGACCAGGTCGAGAACGGAAAGCTGCATGCCGGAGTGCAACAACGTGGGTCCCGGAATGTTCCCGTTCAGCCGGCGAGCGTGATCGCGGTGGCCATCACGTCGTCGATCATGGCCGGGGTGAGGCGCCCGGTGAACATGTTCTGCTGGCTGGGGTGGTAGCAGCCGAGCAGCTTCACGCCGTCGAGATCGGCGACGGCCCCGTGGCCGAATTTCGGTTTGGGCCCGTCGAGCCGATCGGCGAGCATGTGCAGCGCGACCTGCCAGGCGAAGCCGCCCAGGGCGATCACCACGCGGACGTCGTCGGCGATCAGCCGCCACTCCGCAGCCAGCCACGGATCGCAGGTGTGACGCTCGTCGGGCGTCGGCGCATTGGCCGGCGGAGCGCAGCGCACCGGTGAGCCGATCCGGACGCCCGTCGCCGTCAACCCGTCGGCGGCATCGAGGCTCTCCGGGGCGCTGACCAGCCCGGCCCGATGCAGCGCCGCGAACAGCTGGTCCCCGGAGCGGTCGCCGGTGAAGATCCGGCCGGTGCGGTTCGCGCCGTGCGCCGCGGGCGCCAGGCCGACGATGAAGATGCCGGGGTGCTCGTCGCCCCAACCCGGCACCGGGCGACCCCAGTACGGCTGACCGGCGAACGCCCGGCGCTTGTCGACGGCGACCTGCTCGCGCCAGGCGACCAGCCGCGGGCAGGCGCGGCACACGCTGATCTCGGCGTCCAGTTCGGCCAGGGTCGATGCCTTGCGGGCCCGTCGTGCCACCGCGGCCTTGGTGGTGGTGACCGGGGTGGTCACGTCCGCCGGGTCGCCGGGCCAGCCGGCACCGGGCGGCACCGGCGAGGCGAAGAGCTCTTCGGTCCGCGGGTGCGGCAGCAACCGGGGCTGTGCCTCCGTCAGGGGCTGTGGGTCCATCACGGTTGATTGTGCGCCCGTGCTCTGGGCGGGAAAACGGCTGGCCCCGGGTGATCGCGGCGGCTTAGCCTTCTCCTGCCATGAAACGCACCCGACGTCCGCTGCTGCTGTTGCTGTTCGCCACCCTGGCCGCCGGCGCCGGCAACGGCGTGACGATCGTCGCCTTCCCGTGGCTTGCCTTGCAGCGCAACGGTTCCGCAGCCGACGCCGCCGTGGTGGCGATGGCCGGAACGGTACCGCTGCTGGCGTCGACGCTGCTGGCCGGCGCCGCGGTGGACTACCTGGGCCGGCGACGGGTGTCGATACTTTCCGATGCGTTGTCCGGCCTGTCGGTGGCGATGGTTCCGCTGCTGGCTCTGCTGCTCGGCGATGGCGCGATCAACGTGGTGTCGCTGTCGGCCCTGGCCGCCCTGGGCGCGGTCTTCGATCCGGCCGGAATGACGGCGCGGATATCGATGGTGCCCGAGGCCGCCGAGCAGGCCGGCTGGTCGCTGGACCACGCCAACAGCGGCTATCAGGCGGCGTTCAACCTCGCCTATATCGTCGGGCCCGGTATCGGTGGGCTTCTGATCGCCACGCTCGGCGGGGTGCAGACCATGTGGGTGACCGCGGTGCTGTTCGCGGCGGCGATGCTGGCCGTCGCGGCGATCCGGCTGGCCGGGGCGGGCCTCCCCGACCGGGCGAAGCTGCCCGACCGGCTGTGGCCGGGGATCGTCGAGGGGCTGCGGTTCGTCTGGCACAGCCGGGTACTGCGCACGCTGGCCGCGATCGATCTGATCGTCAACGGGCTCTACGTACCGATCGAATCGGTGCTTTTTCCCAAGTACTTCACCGACCGCGACGAGCCTCGGCAGCTCGGCTGGGTGCTGATGGCGCTGGCCGCCGGAGGTCTCGTCGGGGCGCTCGGATACGCCGTGACCTCGCGTTACCTGGCTCGTCGCAGCACGCTGATCGTCGCCACCCTCACCCTCGGAGCGACGACGGCGGTGATCGCCTTCCTGCCGCCGCTGCCGCTGATCCTGGCGCTGTCACTGCTGGTCGGTCTGGTTTACGGGCCGATCGGGCCGATCTACAACTATGTGATGCAGACCCGGGCTCCGGCGCAGCTGCGCGGGCGGGTGGTGGGCGTGATGGGATCGCTGGCCTATGCCGCGGGACCGGTCGGCCTGATCGTCGCGGGCCCGCTGGCCGACGCCGCGGGGCTGACGGTGACCTTCCTGGCGCTGGCCGTGCCGATGCTGGTGGTCGGGTTGGTGTCGGTGGTATTGCCGCAGCTGCGGGAGCTGGACTCGCCTGCTCCAGACGGTCCGTAGGATTGCGTTCCGTGTCCAATCCGCAGATCACAGCCCTGATCGCCGAATTGCCCGACGGCGTCGTCGTCACCGACCCCGACATCGTGGCGTCCTACCGACAGGACCGCGCCGCCGACCCGGATGCCGGCACCCCGATGGCAGTGGTGCGCCCGTCCAACACCGAGCAGGTGCAGACCGTGTTGCGCTGGGCCACCGCCCACCGCATCCCGGTGGTGCCGCGTGGTGCGGGCACCGGCCTGTCCGGCGGCGCGACGGCCGTCGACGGCGGGATCGTGCTGTCGACGGAGAAGATGCGCGATATCACCGTCGACCCGGTGACCCGCACCGCGGTCGTGCAGCCGGGGCTGCTCAACGCGGAGGTCAAGGCGGCCGTCGCCGCGCACGGCCTGTGGTATCCGCCGGACCCGTCGTCGTTCGAGATCTGTTCCATCGGCGGCAATATCGCGACCAACGCCGGCGGGCTGTGCTGCGTCAAATACGGGGTGACCACCGACTACGTGCTCGGCTTGCAGGTGGTGCTGGCCGACGGCACCGCGGTGCGCCTCGGCGGTCCGCGGCTCAAGGACGTCGCGGGCCTGTCGCTGACCAAATTGTTCGTCGGCTCCGAGGGCACCCTGGGCGTCATCACCGAGGTGACGCTGCGGCTGCTGCCCGCTCAGCCGGCGTCCAGCACGGTGGTGGCTACCTTCAGCTCGGTGCGTGCGGCCTGCGACTCGGTGGTCACCATCACCGGGCGGATCCGCCCGGCCATGCTGGAGTTCATGGACGCCGTCTCGATCAACGCGGTCGAGGACAAACTCCGCATGGGGCTGGACCGTTCCGCCGCGGCGATGATGGTGGCGGCTTCCGACGAGCGCGGCGGCGCCGGTGCGGCCGACGCCGAATACATGGCCGAGGTTTTCGCCGAATACGGTGCCACCGAGGTGTTTTCGACATCCGACCCGGCCGAGGGCGAGGCGTTCGTCGTCGCCCGCCGGTACGCCATCCCGGCTGTCGAGGCCAAGGGTGCGCTGCTACTGGAGGATGTCGGTGTGCCACTGCCGGCCCTGGCCGATCTGGTCGCTGGGATCGAGGCGCTGGCCGCGCACCGCGACTTGGTGATCTCGGTGATCGCCCACGCCGGCGACGGCAACACCCACCCGCTGATCGTGTTCGATCCCACCGATGCCGACATGACTCGGCGCGCGGAGCTGGTGTTCGGCGAGATCATGGATCTCGCGGTCGGCCTGGGCGGAACCATCACCGGTGAGCACGGTGTCGGCCGGCTGAAGAAGCCGTGGCTGGCCGGTCAGATCGGGCCCGAGGCGATGGAGCTGAACCGCCGGGTGAAGAGAGCCCTGGACCCCGACGGCATCCTCAACCCCGGCGCCTTGATCTGAGACCTGGTCGCGCGCGCAGGGACCGAACCACCAGCCCCAAAGTAAGGGTACCCTTACTGTAAATTCGGGAAAGGGTGGCGATGGCGCAACACAGCACCTCACGCGGGCTGACCGGGTCGCTCGTGCGCCTGTGCGGCGGCGACGACCACACACTCACGGTGACCGGTCGCACCCAGCTCACCCCGCACTACCTGCGACTGCATTTCGACTCCGGTTCGCTGCTGCGGTCGCGCCCGGTGCACCCGACGATGTGGGTCCGCGGCTGGTTCCCCGACGGTCCCAAGGTGCACCAGCGCGGTTACACGCTGGTCAACCCGGATCCGGCCGGTGGCACCGTCGACATCGACTTCGCCATGCACGACGGCATCGCCACCCGCTGGGCACGTCACGCCGCACCCGGGGACACGCTGGAGGTCACCGTGCTCGGCAGCAGCTTCGCCCTGCCGCGCCCGGCTCCGGCGGGCTACCTGTTGGTCGGGGACACCGCATCGCTGCCGGCCATCAACTCGCTGCTGGCGGCCGTCGGCGAGACGCCGGCGTGGGTGTTCCTGGAGGCCGCCCACGATGACGATCGGGAGCTTCCGGTGCAGATCCCCGCCGTTGCCACCGGGACCGAAGTCTTCTGGGTGGACCGGCGCGACGACGGGCAGGTCCTCGTCGACACGGTCCGCGACAGCGCCTTCGACGCATCGGATCACTTTGCCTGGGTGGCGTGCGACACCCGCACCACCCGTCGCGTCGCCAAGATCCTGCGAGAGGAATTCTCGGTGCCACGCAACCAGATCAAGGCCCAGGCCTACTGGGCAGCCTGACCCCGTCGGCACGAATCAAGCGGCGGGCGGCTACCGAGTCGCCGGGGCCGGCAGCAGAACCGGCACCAGGAATTCCTCGATCATCGCGCGTTCCTCATCGGCGTCGCGCCCGGGCATGATCAGCAACGACGTCAGCGCGCGCAGCAACCAGCGGGCGCGTCGGTCGACGACATCGGCCGGTCCGGGAGCGCCGAGCGTCGTGACGAACGCGGTGGCCATCGCGACGATCACCGCGGACCCCTCGGCGATCTCGGCGCCCAGCGGCGGGCCGGCCGCGGCGAACCAGGACCGCAACGCCGGGTCGGCGCGCACCAGGTCCAGCGCGTGCAGGAATCCGGTGGTCAGCCGACGCCGCGGATCGTCGATTCCGGCGAGCTCAATTCCGAGGCGGCGGTGGACTTCTCGCGCCTGCCGGTGCACGTAGGCCGCGTGCAGGGCCTCGCGGTTCTCGAAGTACCGGTATAGGGTCGCCCTCGAACACCCCGCCGCCCGGGCGATGTCGTTCATCCCGACCGTCGCCGGGCCTTGGCGGGCGAACAGTTCGCCGGCCGCGGCCAGGATGCGTTCGGCACCGAGTTCGCCGCGCGATCCCGACAGCCAGTCCCCGCGACGTGCGGCCCCCGTCATCAGAGCACCGTGAACGGGACCGACAGCGGACGTCGCACGTAGCCACCGCCGGCCCAGGTGATTCCGTCCTCATCGACGCTGAATTCCGGGCAACGAGACAGTAATTCGGTGAGTGCGACGCGCGATTGCATCCGTGCAGCCGCCGCCCCGAGACAGTGGTGCGCACCGTGGCTGAAGGTGAGGATGTTGCGCGGATTGCGGGTGACGTCGAGTTCACCGGCGTCGGGACCGTACTGGCGTTCGTCGCGGTTGCCCGAGCCGTAGAGCAGCAGCACCTTGCGCCCCGCCGGGATGGTGGTGTTCTCAACGGTGACATCGCAGGTGGTGGTGCGGGCCAGACCCTGTACCGGTGAGGTGAGGCGCAGGAACTCGTCGACGGAATCCGGTATCAGATCCGGGGTTTCGACCAGCAGTCGGCGTTGATCGGGTCGCTGGTGCAACAGTTGCACGGTGCCGCCGAGCATTCCGGTGGTGGTGTCGTTGCCGCCGGTGACCATGGTGAAGGTGAACGCAAGGATGGCCAGGTTCCCGGCCAGGTCGGCGTCGTCGGCACCGACGCCGCCGGCCACCAGATGCGAGACGGTGTCGTCGCCCGGGTCGGTGCGGCGACGGGCGATCAGCCCGGTGAAGTAGCCCATCATCTCGCCCAGGGCCGCGCCAAGGGTCTCCAGCGCCGATCCGATGCCGCCCTCGGAAGTGTTGGCGGCGACGATCGCCTCGGTCCAGCCGTCGAACTGGTCGCGGTCCTCCTCGGGTACCCCGAGGTAGTGCGCGACGACCATCGACGGCAGCGGCTTGAACAGTTCGGCGACGATGTCCCCGCCGCCGTTGGCGCGCAGGCGTTCCAATCGCTGCACCACGAATGCGCGGACCTTGGGTTCGACCGCCTCGACCTGGCGCGGCGTGAATCCACGGGATACCAGTCGCCGGAACGCGGTGTGCGCCGGCGGGTCCTGCATCACCATCGGCGGGTTGTCCTGCAAGCCGATGAGTTCGAGTTCGCGGTAGTTGACCGTCAGCCCGGACGCCGAGGAGAACCGCTGGTGGTCGCGTGCCGCGGTGAAGATGTCCTCGTGCCGGGACAGCACGTAGTAGTCGTCCTCGGGGCGGTCGGCGGGGACGACGCGGTGGACGGGGTCGTGGTCGCGCAGCGCCCGGTACATGGGCCAGGGATCGGCCCAGCTGTCGGCATGGCAGAGCTCAAACCGCGCCTCGTGAGACACACCAGTTATCATGTCTCAGTATTGGGGCGTTTGACGGGAAATGTCAATGACGGACGTCGACGGCGCTCGGCACCGGTGTCTCGTCGCGCACCCGGGTGAGCCGGTGCAGCAGCCAGGCCACCGGAATGGTCAGCGCCATCGTGGTGAAGAACAGCTGCGTCATCGAACCGGTGTAGACCGGCTTGTGCAGGATCTCGACCATCGCGATCTCCATCAGCACCAGGTGCACCAGGAAGATCTCGTAGGAGATCTCACCGAGCCAGACCATCGGCCGGCTGCCGAGAAACGCCGCGTACCAGCCCCGGTTGCCCAGTGCCAGCGGCGCGATCAGCAGCACCGAGATGATGGCGTAGAAGGCGATCTTGAACAGCGCCTCGTAGAGCTGTTTGGGCGACGTCGTGGGCTCGCCGGCGATCGGCGTGGAGACCACCAGGTAACACAGCAACGCCAGCGGCACCGCGACGAATCCGTACCCGCGGGCTCGCACCTGGGCCAGCACGGTCAGCACCATCCCGCCGAGGAACCACACCAGATACGTCGGCGGCCACAGCCGGGCAGCCTCGGGCAGCCAGTCGACGGTGTGGAACAGCACCAGCCAGGCCGGGGAGATCAGCGAGAGCGCGCCGATGCCGGCCAGCAGCAGCCCCGGACGCCATTGACGACGGCACAACAGCACCATCAGCACATAGGCGATGGTTGGCAACAGGATGTAGAACCCGACCTCGACGGCCAGGCTCCACATCTGGGTCATCCCCTGATGCAGGAAATCCGAATAGTTTTCGGTGTAGATCTGGGTGAGGGTGAGGTTGCGCAGCAGCCCCATCCAGGTATGGCCGGGATTGGGCTGCACATCGCGGAAGTGATAAACGATGTAGGCGGCGATCACCGTCACCGCATACGGCGGCATGATGCGGCGCACCCGGTGCCAGGCATAGCGCCGCAGCGACGGGTCCGGTCCCCCGGTGGCGGCGGCCTTGACCCACGGCCGGAACAGCAGATAGCCCGACAGCGCGAAGAAGATCGGCACACCGATCTCCATCCGGGACAGAAACAACCCCCGGTAGTCGGTGGTGTAGTTACCCGTCGTGTAGGCGGCGTGGGTGGCGACGACCAGCAGCGCGGCGACCGCGCGAATGCCCGTCAGCGAGTCGACCCGCTGGGACACCGGCGCGAACATCAGTGCTTCTTGTTTTTGAACGATTTCTTGTCCGGTTTGCCGTCCTTGGACCACGGCGCCTTGCCGCCCCGGCCGGCCCGCTCGCCTGCACTCGAGCCGGAGCCCGACGACCAGTCGGACTTGCCGGAGCCCGACGACCAGTCGGACGTGCCGTCCTTGTGGTGGCCGCGTTTGCCCGAAGCACCGCGGTCCCGATCCTTGCCGCGGTCCCGGTCGCGATCCGGGCCCCGGCCGCCGTCGCGGCTGAACCCGCCGCCGGTGTCGGGGCGCAGGTTGATCGGCACACCCTGGATACGGGTGTTGCGCAGCGCCTTGACCGTCTCCGGCGGCAGCTTCGGCGGCAATTCCACCAGGGAGAAGTCCATCCGGATGCTGATGTGGCCGAAGTCGCTGCGGTGCAGACCGCCCTCGTTGGCCAGTGCGCCGACGATGGCACCGGGCATCACCTTGTGCCGTTTGCCGACGTCGATGCGGTAGGTGGCGTAGCCCTCCCCCGGGCGGCGCACCGGGCCCCGATCGGAACCGTCGCGCCGGTCCCGCTCGCGGCGCGGCGGCGGGGGCGGCTCGGGGGACATCAGGAATTCCCCACCGTCGCGGGTCTGCAGCGCCAGCGCCGCCGCGATATCGGCCATCGGGACGTCGTTCTCGCGCTCGTAGTCCTCGATCAGCCGGCGGAAAAGCTCCAGGCCGGGGGCGCTGAGCGCCGAGGTGATCGAGTCGCGGAACTTCGCGACGCGCTGCGCGTTGACGTCGTCGACGGTCGGCAGCTCGGCCTCGACCAGCTTGGACCGGGTGGCCTTCTCGATCGCCTTGAGCAGGTGGCGTTCCCGCGGTGACACGAACAGCACGGCGGTACCGGACCGTCCGGCGCGACCGGTCCGGCCGATGCGGTGCACATAGGACTCGGTGTCGTGCGGGATGTCGTAGTTGAGCACGTGGCTGATCCGGTCGACGTCAAGACCGCGGGCGGCGACATCGGTGGCGACCAGGATGTCCAGGCCGCCGTCCTTGAGGGCGGTGATGGTGCGTTCCCGCATGGACTGCGGGATGTCGCCGTTGATTGCCGCGGCAGAGAATCCGCGGGACCGCAACCGGTCGGCCACCTCCTCGGTGGCCTGCTTGGTCCGGACGAAGACGATCATCGCCTCGAACGGTTCGGTCTCCAGGATCCGGGTCAGCGCATCCATCTTCCGGGGTCCGGCGACCTGGATGTAGCGCTGCGAAATATTCTCCGCGGTGGCGGTTTTCGCCTTGACGGTGACCTCGACCGGGTCGTGCAGATATTTGGTGGTGATCTTGCGGATGGCCGGCGGCATGGTGGCCGAGAACAGGGCGACCTGCTTGTACTCGGGGGTGTCGGCCAGGATCCGCTCGACGTCCTCGGCGAAGCCCATCTGCAGCATCTCGTCGGCCTCGTCGAGCACCAGGTAGTCCAGCTTCGACAGGTCCAGGGTGCCGCGCTCCAGGTGGTCGATGACCCGCCCGGGGGTGCCGACGACGACCTGCGCGCCGCGGCGTAGTCCGTTGAGCTGCACGGTGTAGGACGAGCCGCCGTAGATCGGCAGCACGGTCAGGCGCGGCAGGTGCGCGCTGTACCGGCCGAACGCCTCGGCGACCTGCAGCGCCAGCTCTCGGGTCGGCGCCAGCACCAGGGCCTGGGTGGCCGAGCTGGTCGGGTCGATCTTCGACAGGATCGGCACCGCGAACGCCGCGGTCTTGCCGGTGCCGGTCTGCGCCAGCCCGACGACGTCGGATCCGGCCATCAGCGCCGGGATGGTGGCGGCCTGGATCGCCGACGGGGTCTCGTAGCCGACGTCGGTCAGCGCGCGCAGCACGTCGGGGTGGATCCCGAGGTCGGCGAAGGCGGGTTCGCCGTCGAGCGCGGGAGCCGCAGCGGGTGCGACGGCTGCGGGTTCGGGTGCGACGGGCTCGGGTGCGACGGGCTCCGGCGCCGGCTCTTCGGCAACGGGCTCGTCGGCAACAACGGGCTCATCCGCCACGGTCTGAGGTTCGACGGGCTCGGCCTCAACGGCCGGGGCGGGCTCGGCCTCAACTGCGGGCTCAACGGCCTCGGCGGGCTCGGCCTCGGTGGCAGGCTCAACGGCCTCGCCGGGTTCGGCCGGCGGGGCGGACACAGGTTCGCCGGGAAACTCCGGCTGGGACTCGGTCATCGGGGCAAAAGTCTAGTCGCAGCCCAGGCCGTCCCGCCCCCTCGGTGAGAAACCGGTGACAGCCGGTAACCTGCGGCGGTGCGTTACTTGCCGGCCGCGACCTCCCTGGCGGCACTGCTGCTGGTCGGGTTGACCGGCTGCGGCTCCGGTGACTCCACCGTCGCCATCACCCCGGAACCGACGTCGACCGCCGCGGCGGCACCGGCTTCTCCGTCGGCCGCCGCTCCCGCACCCGCGCCCACCACCAAGGCGGGCGCCCCGGACCCGTGCGCGGTCAACCTGGCCGCACCGGCGATCGCGCGGGCGGTCTCCGACCTGCCCAAAGACCCGCGCAGCGGACAGGGCTGGAACTCCGAGCCGCTGGCCGGCAACTACAACGAATGCGCGCAGCTGTCGGCGGTCATCGTCAAGGCCAACACCAACTCCGCCAACCCGAATACCCGCGCCGTGCTGTTTCACCAGGGCAAGTTCATTTCCTCGGGCGCACCGGACACCTTCGGCTTCAACGGTCTCGACGCGTCCCAGAGCACCGGGGACACCGTCGCGCTGACCTATTCCAGCGGCGTCGGCGGACTCAGCTCGACGGTCAAGTTCCGCTGGAACGGGTCGGCCGTCGAACTCGTCGCGAACACTCCCTGAGCGCTCCCCTCTAACCTGATCCGGTGACCGTTTCCGTCCTCGACGAGCTCGCCACGGTGGTCGGGCCGTCGTTCCTCAGCACCGATCCCGACGTCCTGGCCGGCCGCAGCGTCGACCACACCGGCCGCTACACCGGCCGGGCCAGCGCGCTGGTGCGGCCCGGTTCGGCCGAGGAGGTCGCCGCCGTGCTGCGCTGCTGCCGCGACGCGGGCGTGCACGTCACCGTGCAGGGCGGGCGCACCTCGCTGGTCGCCGGCACTGTGCCCGAGCACGACGACGTGTTGCTGTCCACCGAGCGGCTCATCGAGATCGGCGCCGTGGACACCGTCGAGCGCCGGGTCCGGGTGGGAGCCGGGGTGACCGCCGCCGCGCTGCAGGCCGCCGCGCACGCGGCCGGGCTGGTCTTCGGGGTCGATCTGGCGTCGCGGGACACCGCAACCCTGGGCGGCATGGCCTCGACCAACGCGGGCGGGTTGCGCACCGTGCGCTACGGGAACACCGGCGAGCAGATCCTCGGCCTGGACGTGGCGCTGCCCGACGGGTCCCGGCTGCACCGGCACAGCGACGTGCGCCGCGACAACACCGGCTACGACCTGTCGGCCCTGTTGGTCGGCGCCGAGGGCACCCTGGGTGTCATCACCGCGCTCGACATCCGGTTGCACCCCGCGCCGCGGCACCGGGTGACCGCGATCGCGGGGTTCGACACCCTGGGCGAGCTGGTCGACGCCGGCCGGATCCTGCGCGACGTGGAGACGATCGCGGCGCTGGAGCTCATCGACGCGCGCGGCGCCCAGATTGCCGCCGACCGGCTCGGGGTGCCCGTTCCGGTTTCGGCGCGCTGGATGCTGCTGATCGAACTGGCCGGCGACGACGACCAGACCGCGCGGCTCGCGGATCTGCTGGAGCAGCTGCCGCTGGCCGGCGAACCTGCCGTCGGTATCGACGCGAGCTCGTGCGCGCGGCTGTGGCGGGTGCGCGAATCCGTCAACGAGATCCTGGCCGCATTCGGTCCGCCGCTGAAATTCGATGTGTCACTGCCACTTTCGCAGGTACAGCCGTTCGAGGAGGCGGCTGCGGAGCTTTTGGCGCGGGAGGTGCCCGACGCGATCCCGGTGTTGTTCGGACACGTCGGCGAGGGCAACCTGCACCTGAACGTGCTGCGCTGCCGACCGGAATCCGAACGTGCGCTGTACACGCAGATGATGGATCTCATTGCGGCCCACCACGGCAACGTCAGCTCCGAGCACGGCGTGGGCAGCCGAAAGCGCGACTATCTGTCGCTGGCCCGCGATCAGGTCGACATCGCGGCCATGCGCACGATCAAGTCGGCGTTCGACCCGGACGGCTACCTCAACGCCGCCGTGCTGTTCCCGGGCGGTTCGGCGAGCGCGGAGGAGCCCGCGGGGCCGACGCTGGCCGGATCCGACCATCAATGCGGTGGAGGTGGCGCGAGCGAAGCGAGTGCCGGCGGAGCCGAAGCGACACCGGGACCGTCCGCAAACAATCCGGGCTAGAAATCGCTTACGCGTCGGGCCGGTAGTGGCGGCCGGAGACCTGCGGGTTGACCGGTTCCTCACGGTAATGACGGTTGGCTCGCGGTCCGGCGGCCGAATGCCGGCCGCTCGCCTGCGGATCGACGTACTCGTGCGGCGCGGCCGGGGGCGCGACCGGCGGCGCCTGCCAGGAGTACCTGCCGACGAACCCGTTGTTGACCAGCTCTTCGGGAGGCAGATCGATCGGGTCGAACAGCGGATCGGGTCGGCGCGCACCGTCGGGGGACACCCGGATCGGCAGCGGCCCGGTGTCCGGGTCGAGCTCCGGTTGCGCCTGCACCGGTGGAACGGGCACGACCTCCGAAACCGACTCGTAGGTCAGGTCTTCCGCGTAGGCCGCGTCTTCGTCGGTCACGACATCCTGATAGACGGCGTCCTCGTACACGACCTCGTCATGCACGACGTCCTCATACACGACGTCGTCATACGCAACGTCTTCATGCCCGACGTCGCGGTAGGTGACGTCCTGGTACTCGACGTCTTCGTAGACCAGGTCGGGTTCCACCGCGTATTCCGGCTCCACCGCGTATTCCGGCTGTGCCGACGGGATTCCGCCGCGGCGTGCGTCCAGCAGGTACTCGACGTAGCCGTCGTCGTCATCGGCGTGGCTGTAGTCGGCCGGGTAGCGGTCCCGGACCGGGTCGGCCGCCGGCGGGCTGCCGGTACCGGCCGGATCGCGCCAGAACGCCGCGGCGTCGGCGAACGCGCCCAGCGGCATCAGTTCCTCGGTGTTGGCCTCCGGCGGCGCGGACGTGTCCGCGTCGGCGCGGTAGCGGCTCCACAGCACGGCCGCTCCCCCGCCGAGCAGCAGCGCGGCCAGCACCCCGAACAGCGCGACGAACGCGGGCAGCAGCATCGACTGCGAGTAGGCCGTGGCGAACGGCGTCAGCAGCGGCGCGGGCAGCTGCTGAGCGGAGGTCCCGGAGTCCGGCGGTCCGCCGCCGGCCATCCCGGCGGGCAGTTCCGCGGCGATCCGGGCGCTCATGAACGCCGCCATCATCGCGCTGCCCAGTACCGATCCCAGCTGCCGGGTGGCGTTGTACACCCCGGAGCCGGCGCCGGCGATGTCCGGCGGGAGTTTGCGGGTGGCGGTCGCCGCCAGCGGCGACCAGATGAACGCCATCCCGACGCCGAGTGCGATGAACGGCAGCACCAGTCGCCAGACCGGCGTGGTCGGCGTCATCTCCACCGACAGCCAGGTCAACCCGATCGCCAGGGTTGCGAACCCGAACCCGACGACGGGCACCGGGTGTGAGCGGTCGATGATCCGGCCGACCCACGGCGCCAGCAGGCCGCTGGTCAGCGCCATCGGCGCGGTCAGCACCGCCGAACCCGTCGGGCTCAGGCCCATCACCTGCTGCGCGTAGAAGTACAGCGGCAGCACCATCGCGGTCACCGCGAAGCCGATCACCGCCACCCCGATGGCCGACAGCGAGAAATCGGGGTCCCGGAACACCCGCAGCGGCACCAGCGGCTCGCCGGGATTGATCGACTGCCAGTAGACGAACAGGGCCATCACGCCGCAGCCGGCGATGATCATCAGCCAGATCAGCGCCGACCAGTGCTGGGATTGTCCCTCCTGCAGACCGAAGACGATGAGGAACATGGCCAGGCCGCTCAGGAACACCCCGAGCAGGTCGAACCGGTGCCGTTCGGTGGGCAACGTCGGGATCAGCCAGGCGCCGACGGCCAGGCCGATCACCCCGATGGGCACGTTGACGAAGAAGATCCACGCCCAGCCCAGGTGGTCGATGATGACGCCGCCGGCCAGCGGTCCGACCAGCGTGGCGACCCCGGCGGTGGCGCCCCACACGCTCATCGCGACTCCGCGCCGGTAGGCCGGGAAGATGCGGGTGATCGTCGAGAGGGTCTGCGGGGTCAGCAGCGCCGCGCCGATGCCCTGCACCACCCGGGCGGCGATCAGCATCTCGATCGAGCCGGACAGGCCGCACCACAGCGAGGCCGCGGTGAACACCGCCAGGCCGCCCAGATAGAGGTTCTTGGGGCCGAACCGGTCGCCGAGCCGGCCGGCCAGCAGCAGCGGCACGGCGTAGGCCAGCAGGTAGGCGCTGGTCACCCAGATGACCCGGTCGTACTGGCCGGAGATGTGCAACGACTGCATCAGGGTGTCGTTGGCGACGGCGACGATGGTCGAGTCGACGAGGATCATGAAGAAGCCGATCATCATCGCCCACAGGACCGGCCACGGGTTGTGCCTGGCCTTCGATCTCGCCGCTGGAGTCGTCATCGTCACCTCGTTTCGGTCCGCCGACGATCCCGAGATCGGCGCCGAAAATCCGGCTGCGCCGTCGAAAAGTACCGGTCGCGACGATACGCAAACCCTCGTTGGCATCACAACCGGGTAGCCGACCGGGAGCCCGGTCACAGGGCCGTGGGGCACGGCTGACCAGCACGATCGCCGAAGTGGGTTAGCCTGGTCGGGGTCCGGTCACAACGCCGACGGAGGCACGCCCATGTTCACCCGCAAGTCCGACAAGCTGCCTGCTCCGGTGACGGATCAGTCCGCGGAGCCGACCCCGCCCGGCACCTCGGCCAAGCTGCTGTCCTATCTGCTGGAGACCAGCGCACGGCTGCAGGGACCGGCAATCCGGGCCTACGTCGCCCGGCTACGGCGCAAGCACCCCGACGCCAGCCCGGCCGAGATCATCACCCGCATCCACCGGCACTACCTGGCCACCGTCGTCGCCAGCGGCGCGGCGATCGGCGCCGCGGCCATCCTGCCCGGCATCGGCACCCTGGCCGCGCTCGCCGCGGTCAGCGGCGAGACGCTGCTGTTCCTGGAGGCCACCACGGTGTTCGTGCTGGCGACCGCGGAGGTGCACGGCATCACCGCCGCCGACCGCGAGCACCGCCGCGCCCTGGTGCTGGCGGTGCTCACCGGTGAGGACGGCGAGCACGCGGTGGCCAACGTGCTGGGCTCCGGCCGGATCCGGGGCGCCTGGGTGACCGAGTCGACCATGGCGCTGCCGCTGCCGGTCATGACGCAGCTCAACTCGCGGATGATGAAGACGTTCGCCAAGAAGTGGGCGCTCAAGCGCGGCGCGGTGACGGCCGGGAAGGTGCTGCCGATGGGCATCGGCGCCCTCGTCGGTGCGGTCGGCAACTTCCTCATCGGCCGACGGTTCATCAAGAACGCCGACGCGGCGTTCGGCCCGGCTCCGGAGCGCTGGCCGGGCGCGCTGCGGGCGCTGCCGGACGTCACCGTGGAGAGCCTCGGAGCCTGACCGGCATCCCGGATTCCGGCCGTCGCGCGTCTGTTTTCTCCACTGTCGGAAGTGACCGCACCCGACCAGCCGGGAGGGGCTAGCCTGGACACCGGCGATGACGCCGGTGCGGTGCCACCGCGTCGGCAACGGAGTCTGTGGGCAGTCCGAACCGGTTGATATGAAGCGAGGCGAGCAGCGGCCGTGAGCAGCACGAGTTCACCATTCGGCCAGAACGAATGGCTGGTCGAGGAGATGTACCGCAAGTTCCGCGAGGATCCCTCCTCGGTTGATCCGAGTTGGCACGATTTCCTCGTCGACTACGAGCCTGAGCCCCTGGCCGGCAACGGGGCCGCGCCGGCCTCCGCCGCGGCGGCCTCCCCGGCACCGACAGCAGCACCCGCCGCACCGACACCCGCCGCACCGAGCCCCGCGCCCGCAGCACCCGCGCCGAGCCGGCCGGCCGCTACGGTGGCAGTCGCCGACGACGACTCCGCGCAGGTGCTGCGCGGCGCGGCCGCGGCCGTCGTCAAGAACATGAACACCTCGCTGGAGGTGCCGACCGCGACCAGCGTGCGGGCCATCCCGGCGAAGGCGATGATGGACAACCGCATCGTCATCAACAATCACCTCAAGCGCACCCGCGGCGGCAAGATCAGCTTCACCCACCTGCTGGGCTACGCGATCGTGCAAGCGGTCAAGTCGTTCCCGAACATGAACCGGCACTTCGCCGAGATCGACGGGAAGCCGAACACGGTGACCCCGGCGCACACCAACCTGGGCCTGGCCATCGATCTGCAGGGCAAGGGCGGCAGCCGGTCGCTGGTGGTCGCCGCCATCAAGAACTGCGAGACGATGAAGTTCGGGCAGTTCATCGCGGCGTATGAGGACATCGTGCGACGCGCCCGCGACGGCAAGCTGACCGCCGAGGACTTCTCCGGCGTGACGATCTCGCTGACCAACCCGGGCACCCTGGGCACCGTGCACTCGGTGCCGCGGCTGATGGCCGGGCAGGGCGCGATCATCGGCGCCGGAGCCATGGAGTACCCGGCGGAGTTCCAGGGCGCCAGCGAGGAGCGCATCGCCGAGCTCGGCATCGGCAAGCTCATCACCCTGACCTCGACGTATGACCACCGGATCATCCAGGGTGCGGAGTCCGGCGACTTCCTGCGCACCGTGCACCGGCTGCTGCTCGCCGACGAGTTCTACGACGAGATCTTCTACGAACTCGGCATCCCCTACGAGCCGGTGCGCTGGCGTACCGACAACCCGGATTCGATCACCGACAAGAACGCCCGGGTGGTCGAGCTGATCGCCGCCTACCGCAACCGCGGCCACCTGATGGCCGACATCGACCCGCTGCGGCTGGACAAGACCCGGTTCCGCAGCCACCCCGACCTCGACGTGCTGACCCACGGCCTGACGCTGTGGGACCTGGACCGCGAGTTCAAGGTCAACGGGTTCGCCGGCAAGGAGTACAAGAAGCTGCGCGACGTGCTGTCGGTGTTGCGCGACGCGTACTGCCGGCACGTCGGCGTGGAGTACACCCACATCCTCGAGCCCGAGCAGCAGCGCTGGCTGCAGGAGCGGGTGGAGGTCCGTCACGAGAAGCCGACGGTCGCGCAGCAGAAGTACATCCTGAGCCGGCTCAACGCCGCCGAAGCCTTCGAAACCTTCCTGCAGACCAAATACGTTGGCCAGAAGCGCTTTTCGCTGGAGGGCGCGGAGACCATCATTCCGATGATGGACGCCGCGATCGACCAGTGCGCCGAGCACGGCCTCGACGAGGTGGTCATCGCGATGCCGCACCGCGGCCGGCTCAACGTGCTGGCCAACATCGTCGGCAAGCCGTACGCGCAGATCTTCAGCGAGTTCGAGGGCAACCTGAACCCGTCGGAGGCGCACGGCTCCGGCGACGTGAAGTACCACCTGGGCGCCACCGGCACCTACATCCAGATGTTCGGCGACAACGACATCGAGGTCTCGCTGACCGCCAACCCCAGCCACCTGGAAGCCGTGGACCCGGTGGTGGAGGGCCTGGTGCGGGCCAAGCAGGACCTGCTGAACAAGGGCGACGGGCCCGAGGGTTTCTCGGTGATGCCGCTGATGCTGCACGGGGACGCGGCGTTCGCCGGCCAGGGTGTGGTGGCCGAGACGCTGAACCTCGCCCTGCTGCGCGGCTACCGCACCGGCGGCACCATCCACATGATCGTCAACAACCAGATCGGCTTCACCACCGCGCCGGAGAGTTCGCGTTCCTCCGAGTACTGCACCGACGTGGCGAAGATGATCGGCGCCCCGATCTTCCACGTCAACGGCGACGACCCGGAGGCGTGCGACTGGGTGGCGCGGCTGGCCGTCGATTTCCGGCAGAAGTTCAACAAGGACGTCGTCATCGACATGCTGTGCTACCGCCGCCGCGGGCACAATGAGGGCGACGATCCGTCGATGACGCAGCCGGCCATGTACGACGTGATCGACCACAAGCGCGGTGTCCGCAAGACCTACACCGAATCGCTCATCGGCCGCGGCGACATCTCGATCAAGGAGGCCGAGGACGCCCTGCGCGACTACCAGGGCCAACTCGAGCAGGTCTTCAACGAGGTCCGGGATTTGGAGAAGTACACGCCGGAAGCCAGCGCCTCGGTGCGCGACGAGCAGTTGCTGCCGCAGGGGCTGACCACCGCCGTCGACAAGTCGCTGTTGGCCCGCATCGGCGACGCCCACCTCGGGTTCCCGGACGGTTTCACCGTGCACCCGCGAGTGCAGCCGGTGCTGGAGAAGCGCCGGGAGATGGCCTACGAGGGCAAGATCGACTGGGCGTTCGCCGAGCTGCTGGCCCTGGGCACGCTGCTGGCCGAGGGCAAGCTGATCCGTATGTCGGGCCAGGACACCCGCCGCGGCACCTTCACCCAGCGGCACGCCGTCATCATCGACCGGCACACCGGCGAGGAGTTCACCCCGCTGCAGCTGCTGACCACGGGCGAGGACGGCACCCCGACCGGGGGCAAGTTCCTCATCTACAACTCGGCGCTGAGCGAATACGCCGCGGTGGGCTTCGAATACGGCTATGCCGTCGGCAATCCCGAGGCCCTGGTGTTGTGGGAGGCGCAGTTCGGCGACTTCGTCAACGGTGCGCAGTCGGTGATCGACGAGTTCGTCAGCTCCAGCGAGGCCAAGTGGGGCCAGACCTCCGATGTGGTGCTGCTGCTGCCGCACGGTCACGAGGGCCAGGGTCCCGACCACACCTCCGGTCGCATCGAACGGTTCCTGCAGCTGTGCGCCGAGGGTTCGATGACCGTCGCGCAACCGTCCACCCCGGCCAACTATTTCCACCTGCTGCGCAGGCACGCGCTCGACGGGATCCACCGCCCGCTGATCGTGTTCACCCCGAAGTCGATGCTGCGCAACAAGGCCGCGGTCAGCGACGTGAAGGACTTCACCGACCGCAAGTTCCGCTCGGTGCTGGAGGAGCCCGTCTACGAGGAGGGCATCGGCGACCGCACCAAGGTGACCCGGATCCTGATGTGCTCGGGCAAGCTGTATTACGACCTGGCCGCCCGCAAGGCCAAGGACGGTCGTGACGACGTGGCGATCATCCGGATGGAGCAGCTCTACCCGCTGCCGCCGCGTCGGCTGGGACACATCCTGGACCAGTACCCGAACGTCAGCGAGTACTTCTGGGTGCAGGAGGAGCCGGCCAACCAGGGTGCGTGGCCGACGTTCGGCTTGGCGCTGCCCGACCTGCTGCCCGACGGGCGGCTGCGCGGCATCCGCCGGATCTCCCGGCGGGCGATGAGCGCGCCGTCGTCGGGGTCGTCGAAGGTGCACGCCGTCGAGCAGCAGGAGATCCTCAACGAGGCGTTCGAGCGAGCGTAGCGAGCGAGAAGGCCTTCTTTCGACCTCCACCCGTCGGGTCCGGTACCGCCGGTATCGACTAACCTGATCTCAGCCAATCCAACCGTTCAGGAGTGTTCATGAAGGGCTTCGCCGGCAAGGTCGTCGTCATCACGGGTGCGGGTTCGGGCATCGGCCGCGCGCTGGCGCTGGAGCTGGCCCGTTCCGGCGCGAAACTGGCCATCAGCGACCTCGACACCGAGGGCCTGGCCGAGACCGAGCGGCTGGTCCACCAGATCGGCGCGCCGGTCAAGGCCGACCGGCTCAACGTCACCGAGCGCGAAGCGTTCCTGCTGTACGCCGACGAGGTCAAGGCCCACTACGGCGTCGTGCACCAGATCTACAACAACGCCGGCATCGCCTACAACGGCGACGTCGAGGACACCACGTTCAAGGATCTCGAGCGGGTGATGGACGTCGACTTCTGGGGTGTGGTCAACGGCACCAAGGCGTTCCTGCCGTACCTGATCGAGTCCGGCGACGGCCATGTGATCAACGTGTCCAGCCTGTTCGGCATCTTCTCGGTGCCGGGTCAGGCCGCCTATAACGCCGCGAAGTTCGCCGTTCGCGGGTTCACCGAGGCGCTGCGCCAGGAGATGCTGTTGCACAAGCGGCCGGTGGCCGTCACCTGCGTGCATCCGGGCGGGATCAAGACCGGCATCGCGCGCAACGCCACCCACGCGGAGGGCATCGACGCGCAGTCCCACGCCGAGACCATGGAGGTCTTCGAGAAGCGGGCGCTGCGGATGAGCCCGGATCGCGCCGCCGAGATCATCCTGACGGCGGTGCAGAAGAAGCAGGCCCGCGTGCTGGTGGGCGCGGACGCGAAGCTGCTGGACATCATCGTGCGGATCACCGGATCCGGCTACCAGCGGGTGTTCGCCACGGTGGGCAGCAAGCTCATCCCGCGCTGACCCGCGGATCGGCCACTCACCGCGGCGGGTACGACGGCCTCGGCGGGCTCAGTGCCCCTGGGCGCCGATCGGGTTCTCGGCCAGCCAGTCCTGGGCCAGGGCCTGCGGATCGGCGCCGGTCGCCAGGGCGCCGCGCATCTTGGTCAGCGCGGCGGTGTCGAGCACGCCGGCGACCTCGTTGAGGGCGACGACCTGCTGGGGTGCCAGTTCGTTGCGGCGGTAGAGCGCCACCCCGTTCTCCGCGCGGATCAGCGCGGGCTTGCCGTCGGTCAGCAGCACCACGTCGCCGGGTGTCGTCGGGTCCGCGGTCGTGGTCCACGCCGCGTTGACGGTTCCCGCCCGTAGCGCATCGAAAAGCGCCGGGACGTCGGCGAATTCGGCGGACGCCGGGAGCTTGCAGCCGCCCAGCGCCGTAGGTACGACGGTGCCGCGGACCTTGCCGGGGCGGGCCGTCGCGCATCGCTTGGCCAACCCGGCGAGTTCCTTGCCGTTGGTCTTGGCGGTGGCCTTGGTGACCGCCAGCGCCGGTTTGTCCTCGGCCGCGGTGGTGTAGTCACCGGCGGTGACCCCCTCGGGCAGCACGCCGATCATCGCCTTGTACACCTGCTCGTCTCCCCGGCCGGCGACGCCGGGCGCGAGCCGGGTCAGCACCGCCCCGGTGCGGCCGGGAACGATCGTCGCCGCACCGGAGTCCAGCTCGGCCAGCGGATCGGCGAACGTCTGCACCCGCACCGGCGTCCCGTAGTAGCGCAGCGCGGCGGCGTACACGTGGGCCAGCAGCAGCGAATCGGGGTCGGCGGCGTCGGCGCCGATGACCAGTTCCGGCGCCGGTGGCGGCGGGGTGGACCCGCACGCCGTCAGCAGCGCCGCCAGAACCGCCGCGATCAGCGCGACGCGGCGGCGGTTACTCGGAGTCCTCATCGACGGCGGCGGCCACCGCGGCGGCGACGGCCGGACCGACCCGCGGATCCAGCGGGCTGGGCACGATGTGGTCGCGGGCCAGGTCGTCGCCCACCACGGCGTGGATGGCCTCGGCGGCGGCCACCTTCATCCGCTCGGTGATCCGCCGGGCGCCGGCGTCCAGCGCGCCGCGGAACACCCCCGGGAAGGCGAGCACGTTGTTGATCTGGTTGGGGAAGTCGCTGCGCCCGGTGGCCACCACCGCGGCGGTGCGCCGCGCGACGTCCGGGTGGATCTCCGGGTCCGGGTTGGACAGCGCGAACACGATGGACTCCGGCGCCATGGTGGCGATCAGGTCCTCGGGCACCACGCCCGCGGAGACACCGAGGAACACGTCGGCGCCGGCCAGCGCCTCGGTCAGGCCGCCGGTCAGGCCGCCGGGGTTGGTGCGCGCGGCCAGCTCGGCCTTGACGCTGTTGAGGTCGGTGCGCCCGTCGTGCACGATGCCCTTGGAGTCCAGCACGACGACGTCGCGGATGCCCGATGCCAGCAGGATGTTGGCGCAGGCCACCCCGGCCGCGCCGGCGCCGGAGATGACGACCCGCAGTCGGGTCATTCCCCGGTTCAGAGCCTTGGCGGCGCCGAGCAGTGCGGCGAGCACCACGATCGCGGTGCCGTGCTGGTCGTCGTGCATGACCGGGCAGTCCAGCGCCTCGATGACGCGGCGTTCGATCTCGAAACAGCGCGGCGCGGAGATGTCCTCCAGGTTGACCGCGCCGAACGTGGGGCGCAGCCGGATCAGCGTCTCGACGATCTCGTCGGGGTCCTTGGTGTCCAGCACGATCGGGATCGAGTCGAGCCCGCCGAAGGTCTTGAACAGGGCGCTCTTGCCCTCCATCACCGGCAGTGAGGCGGCCGGGCCGATATCGCCCAGGCCCAGCACCGCGCTGCCGTCGCTGACGACGGCGACCAGCCGGCTGGCCCAGGTGTAGCGCTTGACGAGGGTGGCGTCGGCGGCGATCGCCCGGCTGACCTGCGCGACGCCCGGGGTGTAGGCGATCGACAGCGCACGCTGGGTGTCCAGCGGCGACTTGAGCTCGACGGACAGCTTGCCCCCGAGGTGTGCGTCGAAGATTTCCTCGTCACCGATCGCGAGATGGGGATTGTTCACCTGTTCAGCCACGGCGTCAGGGTACGCCACCGATTTTGCGCAGTTTCAGGCATCAATCGGTTTCGCATATCGACCGGTTTCGCGTGCGGCGCCGTGCGGTTAGCATTGCCCGCGGAACACCGCCGGGTCCCGCAACAGCAGGAGGTGCCGATGCCTCAGTTCCGCGCCCGGCCGCCGTCGCGTCTGCACGTCCGCGCCGCCGAACCCGAGTTGCCGCCCCTGCACGTTCCGGTGGCCCGGGCCACCGTCGACTGCGCGGTCTACCTCGAAGGGCAGCGCCTGCCGGGCAAGTACACCCATGTCGCGGCCGCCGAGAAGGTGCACGAGCTGCGCACCGAGGGCCGCAACGCGTTCGTCTGGATCGGGCTGCACGAACCGGATCATCACCAGATGGACGCTGTGGCAAAGGTTTTCGACCTGCACCCGCTGGCCGTCGAGGATGCGGTCAACGCCCACCAACGGCCGAAGCTCGAGCTCTACGACAAGACCCTGTTCCTGGTGCTCAAGACGGTCAACTATGTGCCGCACGAGTCGGTGACACTGGCGCGTGAGATCGTCGAGACCGGTGAGATCATGGTGTTCGTGGGTGGCGATTTCGTCGTCACCGTCCGCCACGGCGAACACAGTGGCCTGGCCGGGGTGCGCCACCAGTTGGAGAGGCTGCCCGATCAGCTGCGGCTGGGGCCGTTCGCCGTCATGCATGCCATCGCCGACCACGTCGTCGACAGCTACCTGGACGTCACCGCGCTGATGGCCGTCGATATCGACGCCCTGGAGGAGGACACCTTCTCCCCCGACACCCGCACCGACGTCGCCCCCATCTACCTGCTGAAACGGGAGGTCCTGGAACTGCGCCGCTCGGTGGCGCCGCTGACCACGGCTTTTCGCAAGCTCGCCGACGATTACCAGCCGCTGCTGTCCAAGGAGGTGTTGCGCTACATGCGCGACGTCGCCGACCACCAGACCCAGGCGGCCGACCGGATCACCGGATACGACGAGATGCTGACCTCACTGGTGCAAGCGGCACAGGCCAAGGTCGGCATGCAGCAGAACACCGATATGCGCAAGATCTCGGCGTGGGTGGCGATCGCGGCGGTGCCGACCATGGTGGCCGGCATCTACGGCATGAACTTCGACGTGATGCCCGAGTTGCACATGACCTGGGGCTATCCGACGGTGCTGCTCACCGTCGCCACGGTCTGCGCCCTGCTGTACCGCAGCTTCCGGCGCCGTGACTGGCTGTAGCCCGGACTGCTCAGGCGCGGCTCAGCGGGCCGGTTCGCCGGCCGGGCGGGTCACGTCGGTGACGTCGACGCCGTCGGCCGCCCACGCCGCCCGCAGCGCGTCGGCGCCCTTGAGGCGCACCCAGGCGGCCTCGGTCGCGGTGATCGGCACGGCCCGCAGAAAGCACACCGGATCGCACGGCGGATCCAGCTCCAGATCGTCGATGTCGCTGGGCTCCAACAGGAATGCGCTGAATACGCCGGTGCCCGGCGCCGCCTCCCACAGGGCCGAGCCCAGGTCGATCAGGGCGTCGGGCCGCAGGATCACGCCCTCGACGGCGGGGGTGGCGGCCAGCAGGGCGACCGCGCGCGCCAGGCCCGGGGTGGCGACGGTATCGCGCAGCCGCACCAGCACCTCGGCGCGCGGGCCGCGCAGCGGATCGGCGGCCACCGCGGTGGGGTCGGCCATCGGGTAGCGCGAACATCCCAGCGAGACGTAGTCGTACCCGCCGCCGGGCGCGGAGCCGAACCGCAGCACGTCCATGCGTTCCAGGCCGAGGAAGGTCACGCTGGCGCTGGTCGGTTCGGCCGTGACGCCGGCCGCGGCGAAGTGATCGGTCAGGTGCGCCCGCACCCGGGCGAGCACATCGCTCACCAGCTCACCGGGATGGTCAGGTTCAGCCCGGTGTCGGCGTCGAACAACGCCACCTTCGAGGTGTCCAGCGCCAATTCCACCGGGCCGCCGGCGACGGCGGTCGACGCCGCCGACACCCGGGCGACGAAGTCGTCGGGCCGCGCCGAGTCGGCGTCCAGCACCGCGAGCTGTTCGGCGCGGGCCACCCCGGAATCGGTACGGAAGTGCAGGTACTTGTCGGCTCCCAGGGACTCCACCCGGTCGGTGGTGACGGTGAAGGTGAGCGCCTTGATCCGCTGGTAGGCGTCGATCTGCGCGGCGTCCTCGAGGTGTTCGGGCCGCACCCCGGCCACCACGGCGCGCGGCGTCGGGTGCATGGTCATCGCCTCCAATGCCTCGGCGCTGAGCGTGATCTCGCCGAAGGGCAGTTGTACGCCCATGTCGGTCAGCTGCGCGGGGAAGAAGTTCATCGACGGCGAGCCGATGAATCCGGCGACGAACAGGTTGATCGGGCGTTCGTAGAGTTCGGCGGGGGTGCCGACCTGCTGGATGACCCCGCCGAGCATGACGACGACCCGGTCGCCGAGGGTCATCGCCTCGGTCTGGTCGTGGGTGACGTACACCGTGGTGACGCCCAGGCGTTGTTGCAGCCGGGCGATCTCGCCGCGCATCTGCACCCGCAGCTTGGCGTCGAGGTTCGACAGCGGCTCATCCATCAGGAACGCCTTGGGCTTTCGCACGATGGCCCGCCCCATGGCGACGCGCTGGCGCTGCCCGCCGGAGAGCTGGGCGGGTTTGCGGTCGAGCAGTTCGGTGAGGTCCAGGATCCGGGCGACCTCGCCGACCTTGGCCTCGATCTCGGCCTTGGGCCGCTTGGCCAGGGTCAGCGGGAACGCGATGTTGCCGCGCACCGTCATGTGCGGGTACAGCGCGTAGGACTGGAACACCATGGCGATGTCGCGGTCCTTGGGGGCGCGGTCGTTGACCCGCTGCCCGTCGATGTAGAGGTCCCCGGAGCTGATCTCCTCCAGGCCGGCGATCATGTTGAGGGTGGTCGATTTCCCGCACCCCGACGGGCCGACCAGGATGACGAACTCGCCGTCGGCGATGTGCAGCGACACGTTCCGGACGACGTCGCGGACACCGCCCTTGCCGTCGGGATAGCTCTTGGTCACCTCGGAGAGCACGATCTCTGCCACGACTATCCTTTCACCGCACCGGAGGTCAGGCCGGCGACGATCCGTCGCTGGAAAATGAGCACGAAGACGATGATCGGTACCGTGATGACCATCGCGCCGGCGGCGATCGATCCGGTGGGTTCCTCGAATTGCGAACTGCCGGTGAAGTTTGCGATCGCCACCGGTGCGGTGATGGCCTGCGGGGTGGCGGTCAGCGACAGTGCCAGCAGCAGGTCGTTCCAGGCGAAGATGAACACCAGGATCGCGGCGGTGACGATGCCCGGGGTGGCCAGCGGGGCGATCACCCGGCGGAACGCCTGCGCGGGGGTGGCGCCGTCCATCTTGGCGGCCTTCTCCAGCTCCCACGGGATCTCCCGGAAGAACGCCGACATGGTGTAGATGGCCAGCGGCAGCGCGAAGGTGATGTACGGGATGATCAGCCCCGGCCAGGTGTCGAACAGCCCGATCTGGCGCCACACGTTGAAAAGCGGTGTCACCAGGGAGATCTGCGGGAACATCGCGATCAGCAGCGCCATTCCCACCAGCAGCTTCTTGCCGGCGAACTCCAGCCGGGCCACCGCGTAGGCGGTCATCCCGCCGACGACGACGGCGATCACCGTGGTGATCAGCCCGATGCCGATCGAATTGAGCAGTGCCGCATCGAATCCGGCGCCGCCGGTGAAGATCGCCCGGTAGTTGGCGAAGGTGATCGACGACGGGATCAGCCGCCCGTCCTTGACCGAGGACGTCGGCTTGAGCGACAGCGACAGGATCCAGGCGACCGGCAGCAGCGCGTAGACCAGCACCGCCAGGTTGATCAGCGACCAGCCGGCCACCCGTGAACCGCTCCTCACCGCAGGTCCTCCGATCCCGGGGCCGCGGCGCCGAAGATCCGGATGAAGATGAACGCGATCAGCGCCACGCACAGGAATACCAGCACGCTGATGGCCGAGCCCAGGCCGAGTGAAAAGCCTTTGAACAGATTGTCGTAACCCAGGATCGACACCGACCCGGTGTTGTTGGCGCCGCCGGTGAGCACGTAGATGTTGTCGAAGATCCGGAAAGCGTCGAGGGTGCGGAACAGCAGCGCCACCAGGATCGCCGGTTTCATCACCGGCAGCGTCACCCGGACCAGCCGCTGCCACGACCCGGCGCCGTCGATCGCGGCGGCGCGGCCCAGATCCTCGGGCACCAGGGCCAATCCGGCCAGCAGCAGCAGCGCCATGAACGGCGTGGTCTTCCACACCTCGGCCAGCACGATGATCGCCAGCGACGGCCACTGGTGGGTCAGCGGCGCCGACCCGTCGGGCAGCAGGTTTGCCAGATAGCCGGTGCCCGGTGTCCAGGCGTAGTACCAGCTGTAGGACGCGGCGACGGTGACGATCCCGTACGGGATCAGAATCACGGTGCGCACCAGGCCTTTTCCGAACAGCGTCCGGTGCATCACCAGTGCCAGCGCCATGCCCAGGACGAATTCGATGGCCACCGACACCACGGTGATCGCGGTGGTGACGCCCAGCGCGCTCCACCAGTAGCCGTCGGTCAGCACGGTCGCGTAGTTGGCCAGGCCGACGAAGTGCCGCTCGCCGGGCAGCGCCAGGTTGTAGCTCTGCAGGCTCAGCCACACCGCGTAGCCGATCGGGTAGGCGGTGACGGCGAGCATCAGCACCACCGCCGGGGCGATCAGCCAGTAGGCCAGCCGCCGCTGGGCCTTGCGGTCATCGGTGTGGGTGGCGGTCACGGGATCAGCCCCTTGCCGTCGATGGCGCGCTGCACCTGTTCGGCCAGCGCGTCGGCGGTGTGTTCGGGGTTGATGTCGCGGATCGGGGACAAGGTGGCGGCCATCCGCATGGACACCGCCTGGTAGGCCGGGGTGGCTGGGCGGACCGCGGCGGTGGTCAGCTGGTCGCGGATGATGGCGTACTGCGGGTACTTCGCCTGGAACGCCGGATCGTCGTAGAGCGAGGCGCGCACCGCGGGCAACCCGCCCTCCACCGAGGTGAACCGCTGGTTGTCGGTGCTGCGCAGGCACCGCAGCGCCTCGAACGCCTCGGCGCGGTGCCGGGTGGTCTTGGCGACGGCCAAATTCAGTCCGCCGATGGTGACCCGGGCGGGTTCGCCGTCGATGACGCTCGGATACGGCGCGAAGCCGAACACCTGCCGGCTGGCGGTGTAGGCGGTGTCGAACTGTTCGTCGCTGGGCGAGAACGAGCCGGTTGCGGTGATGGCGCCGGTCAGGCTGGGGTCCTCGTCGAGTTTGAGGAACGGCACCCCGCCCTTGACGGCGTTCTCCAGCATCGAGGGCAGCACGAACGGCCAGTTGACCTCCAGTGCCGCTTTGCCCTGTTCGAGTGCCAGGCGGGCGGTGCCCTCGTCGGACTGGGTGATCGACGGGTCCGCACCCGGTGCGGTGGCCACGTCGCGCATGATCTGCAGCGCCCGGACGGTGGCCGCGCGGTGTTCCGGGGTGTCGGTGAGGGTGACGGTCTTGCCGTCGTCGGAGAGCACCCGGCCGCCGGCGCTGACCAGCAGGGTGTTGAACCACACCACCAGGCCCTCGTACTGCTTGGCCTGCACGGCGATCCAGCTCGGCCCGCCGTCGCGGTAAAGCCGGCCGGCCTCGGTGAGCATGTCGGCCCAGCTGGCCGGCGGGGCGTCCATCAGGTCGGCGCGGTACCAGAGCAGCTGGGTGTTGGTGGTGATCGGCGCGGCGTAGAGCCGGCCCTGCCAGGTGGCGGTGGCCAGCGGGCCGGGCAGCGTGTCAGCGGTGGCGTCGTCCTCGGCGAGCCCGGCCGGGTCGTCGGTCAGCGGCAGCGCCCAGCCGGCCTCGGCGAACTCGGCGGTCCACACCACGTCGAGGGCCATCAGGTCCAGCGTGCGCTCGTTGCCGGTGAGCCGGCGGGCCAGTTGCAGCCGCTGGTCGTCGGCCCCCTTGGGCAGGGTGACCTGCTTGATCCGGAACCGGCCGTCGAACGTGTCGTTGCAGTGCGCGGCGACGGCGGCGAACGTGTTGGCGTCACCGGCCGGTGTGTAGAAGGTGACGACCGTGCGGTCGTCGCCGGATGCGCAGCCGGTGAGCGTCGCCGCGGCGGTGACGAGCGCCACCGGCACTGCCAGTGCGCGGGCCAGCCGCCGGCGGGCGGGCGCGCGGCGCGCGGCGTTGGCGACCAAGACTCATCCCCTCGTGGGCTGCGGCCGGTTTTCGGCCGCGCCAGGAACGCTAAAGGTCGGGCCACCGACTCCGCAACACTCTTCCCACCCGCACCAGGCGTCGCGGACGGTTACACCTGCAGATGCGCCAGCATGTCGCGGGCGCGTTCGGCGTTGCGCGGATCGCACAGCACGTCGTAGCGCCCCGCCACCAGCTGCATGGTGGACCGGAAGTCCCGGGTGCCGCGGGTTGCCGCGTACGGGACCGCGGCGGTGATCAGGCCGAACACCACGCCGGCGAGGATGCCGGCGACCAGCGATCCGGCGAAGTTGGCGTTGAACATGCCCAGGATCAGGCCGATGAACATGCCCAGCCAGGCTCCGGTGACCACCCCGCCGCCGAGTACCCGGGGCCAGGTCAGCCGGCCGGTCACCCGCTCCACCTGCATCAAATCGACGCCGACGATGGTGACCTGCTCGACGGGAAACTGCTCGTCGGACAGGTAGTCGACGGCGCGTTGGGCCTCGGCGTAGGTCGGGTAGGACCCGATGGGCCAGCCCTTGGGCGGGGTCGGCAGGCCCGGCAGCTGGCCGCGGCCGCCGGCCTGGCCGGGTTGTCCGGATTGGAATGGGCTGCTCACGGCTACCATTGTTCCCAACAGCCGGGGCCTTGTCACACCGGCCGGGCAGATTCATCGGCGATCGCCCCGGCGCCCGAACTCAAAGAATGCCGGACCGCGCCGGCCGCCCTCCCAAGACTGCCGCAGCATACCCACCCCGGGCGTGCGGAATAATCGTCCGCAACGTAGACCGCGTATCGACCCGAAGGACCCGCAATGACCACTCCCCCGTATCCCGGCGGCGACGGGTTCTCCGTGCCCGGTGCCACCCCGCCGGTCTCCAGCCCGCAGCCGATCGACTACCCGGGCAGCTACAGCGGCGGCTACGCGGCCCCGGCGCCGTATCCGGCACCGTCTTACGCCCCGCCGTCGTACCCCGCTCCGTCCTATCCGGCCCCGTCGTACCCCGGCAGCTACGGGGCCCCGGCGCCGTACGTCGACCCGTACAACCCCTACGGCGCACCGCCCTCGCGCGGCACCAACGGCATGGCCCTGGCCTCGCTGATCTGCGGTGTGTCCGGTTTCGCGACCTGCGGCGTGAGCGCCGTGGTGGGGCTGATCCTCGGCATCATCGGGATGAACCAGATCAAGCGCACCGGCGAGGACGGCAACGGGATGGCGCTGACCGGCATCATCCTGGGCGGCCTGGCCGTCGCCGGGTGGATCGTCTACCTGATCATCTTCATCGCCGCGGTCGCCGCGAGTTAGTTACGCCGGTGGGGTGAACCGCTCCCCGGTGCGGGTCATCCCGGCCGCGCGTCCCTTGCCGGCGATCACCAGCGCCATCTTGCGGCTGGCCTCGTCGAGCATCTCGTCGCCCAGCAGGACCGCGCCGCGGTGGCCGCCGGCCTGCGATGTCGAGTACTCGTAGGCCTCCAGGATCAGCTCCGCCCGGTCGTAGTCGGCCTGGCGCGGGCTGAAGATCTCGTTGCCGGCGGCGATCTGGTCGGGGTGCAGCACCCACTTGCCGTCGTAGCCCAGCGCCGCGCTCTGTCCGGCCACCCGGCGGAACGCCTCGACGTCGCGCACCTTGAAGTACGGGCCGTCTATGGCGGCTTTGCCGGCCGCGCGCGCGGCGATCAGGATCGCCATCAGGATGTGGTGGTAGGCGTCGCCGACGACGTAGCCCTCCGGCTGCTCACCGACGACCAGGGTGCGCATGTTCAGGTTGGCCATCAGGTCACCGGGCCCGAGGACCAGAGCGCCGACCCGCGGGTGGGCGGCGATGGCGTCGAGCTGGCGCAGACCGGCGGCGTCCTCGATCTGGGCGTCGATGCCGATCCCGCCCACCGGCAGGCCGTGCTCGCGCTCCAACTGGCCCAGCAGCAGGTCCAGGGCGTGCACGTGGCTGATATCGGACACCTTGGGCAGCACGATCACGTCGATGCGGCCACCGGCGGCCGCCGCGCCGCCGACCACCTCGACGACGTCGGCGTAGGTCCACGGGGTGGTCCAGTCGTTGCAGCGGAAACCCAGCAGCGGGCAGTTCCAGCCCGGTTCGGCCAGCGCGGCGGCCACCTCGGGGCGCGCGGCCGCCTTCGCGTCAACGGCCACCGCGTCCTCCAGATCCAGGAAGATCTCGTCGGCGGGCAGCGTCTTGGCCTTGTCGATCATCTTGCGGCTGCTACCCGGAACCGACAGGCACGTCCGCCGCGGGCGGGCCAGCCGATCATCGAGGGCGGCGTTGGGCAGGGGTCGGTGCTCGCTGTTCACGATTCACTCTTACCCTTTCAGTCATGGCGGCGGTCAACAGGGTCTATGCGGCGCAGTTGGCGGGCCTGGTGGTGCTCGGTCCCGACGGCGAATCACTGGGCCGGGTGCGCGATGTGGTGATCTCCATGAGCATCGTCCGGCAGCAGCCGCGGGTGCTCGGCCTGGTCATCGAGATGCTGACCCGACGGCGGATCTTCGTCCCGATCCTGCGGGTCACCGCGATCGAGCCGCACGCCGTCACGCTGAACACCGGAACGGTGTCGCTGCGCCGGTTCGCCCAGCGCCCCGGCGAGGTGCTGGTGCTGGGCCAGGTGCTCGACACCCGGGTCCGGGTCGACGACCCCGAGCTGCCGCAGCTGGTCGGCCAGGACGTGCTGGTGGTCGACCTGGCGATCGAGCCCAACCGGACCCGCGACTGGATGGTCACCCGCGTGGCGGTGCGCGGTATCCGGCGGCTGCGGCGCGGTGCCGTGCACGTGGTGCGCTGGCAGAACGTGTCGGGCCTGACGCCGTCGGGACTGGCGATGCCCGACCAGGGGGTGGCCCAGCTGCTGCACCAGTTCGAGGATCAGCGTCCCATCGAGGTCGCCGACGCCATCCGCGAGCTGCCGCCCAAGCGGCGCACCGAGGTGATCAACGCCCTCGACGACGAACGCCTCGCCGACATCCTGCAGGAACTGTCCGAGGAGGAGCAGTCCGAGCTGCTGCTCCAGCTGAACACCGAGCGGGCCGTCGACGTGCTGGAGGCGATGGACCCCGACGACGCCGCCGACCTGCTCGGTGTGCTGAACCCGACGCTGACCGAGCTGCTGCTGACCCGGATGGATCCCGAGGATTCCGACCCGGTGCGACGGCTGCTGGCGCACTCACCGGACACCGCCGGCGGTCTGATGACGACCAGCCCGGTGACCATGGCTCCGGACACCACGGTCGCCGAGGCGCTGGCCCGGGTGCGCGACCCGGACCTGACGCCGGCGCTGGCGTCGCTGGTGTTCGTGGTGCGCACCCCGACGGCCACCCCGACCGGCCGATACCTGGGCTGCGTGCACCTGCAGCGGCTGCTGCGCGAACCGCCGGCCAGCCTGGTCAGCGGCATCCTCGACGACGACCTGCCGACCCTGTCGCCGGGCCAGTCGCTGACGTCGGTGACCCGGTATTTCGCCGCCTACAACCTGGTCTGCGGGCCGGTGATCGACGAGCAGGGCCACCTGCTCGGTGCGGTCACCGTCGACGACCTGCTCGACCACCTGCTGCCGCCCGGCTGGCGCCACCAGGAAGACGAAGCCGACCTTCAGCGAGCGGCGGGGCCGGCGCAGTGACCAACCCAGCGAGCCGACGAAGCGGAACGCGGAGCACACCGCGTCCCCTGCCAGTTCCACCCACGACCACCCCGAAGCGGGGGGCGGAGCGTTCCGCTGAGGAGCGAGCGTGACCAACCCAGCGAGCCGACGATGCGGAACGCGGCGCACACCGCGTCCCCTGCCAGTTCCACCCACGACCACCCCGAAGCGGGGGGCGGAGCGTTCCGCTGAGGAGCGAGCGTGACCAACCCAGCGAGCCGACGATGCGGAACGCGGCGCACACCGCGTCCCCTGCCAGTTCCACCCACGACCACCCCGAAGCGGGGGGCGGAGCGTTCCGCTGAGGAGCGAGCGTGACCAACCCAGAACCCACCCGCGGGCGGCGGATCGACACCCCGCGGACCTCCCGTCGTCCGCGGCTGATGCTCCTCAACGTCGACGCCGAGGCGGTCGGCAAGTTCAGCGAGTCCATCGCCCGGTATCTGGGCACCGGTCGCTACCTGATGTGGCAGACGATCTTCGTCGTCGTCTGGATCTTCTTGAACCTGGTCGCGGTGTTCGGCCGCTGGGACCCGTACCCGTTCATCCTGCTGAATCTGGCGTTCTCCACCCAGGCCGCCTACGCCGCGCCGCTGATCCTGCTGGCGCAGAACCGCCAGGAGAACCGAGACCGGGTGTCGCTGGAGGAGGACCGCCAGCGCGCCGCGCAGACCAAGTCCGACACCGAGTTCCTGGCCCGCGAGCTGGCGGCGCTGCGGTTGGCCGTCGGCGAGGTCGCCACCCGCGACTATCTGCGCCGCGAACTCGAGGAGCTGCACGAGCGGCTCGACGCGCTGCCGGTCGGTCCGGCACCGGCGGTCAAGAAGCGGCGTAAGAAGGCCGGCAAACCGCGTCCCGCGGCGCCGGCCGCCCCGCCCGCCGATACCGACGAACTCGATCACGACGTCGAGGCCGATGAGACCTCGTCGTCGCCCGACGACAATCCACCGCTGTCGACGTGGCTGCCCGAGGCGTAGCGAACGACCGCGGCGCGTGACCGGAATGTGACCATTGCGGTCACAGGGGTAACTTGAGTCTGTACAGTGACACCGTTCACACCATTTCGCCGGCTCCCTGACCGGCAAGAGAAATAGGACGGCCTCGTGCACATTGGGGGAAGGTCAGGTTCGCGTTCCGCGCCGACCGGTGCCGTCAAACCCGCTCTGCACAAAGTCCGCGCGCACGCCGCCGAAATCCTCGGGGCAACGCTGCTGGCGCCGGTCCTGCTGGTCGCGGCGACGGGTTCGACGGGTCCGCAGGCCCCGGCCTCGGCGGCCGTCGACGCCGACGTCACCGCACTGGCCGCGGTGCTCTCTCCCCCGCCGAACACCACCGCCGGACCGGCCGTCGTCGCGATGGCCCGCACACCGGAGAAGTTCCGCTTCGCCACCTCCGCGGTGTCGGCACCGCCGCCGGCCGCCGTCGTCAAGGCCATCGGGTCGATGCGGATCCCGGCGATGGCGCTGGACGCCTACCGCAACGCCGAGTCGATCATGGCCCGCTCCAACCCCGGCTGCGGGGTGAGCTGGAACCTGCTGGCCGGCATCGGACGCATCGAGTCCGCGCACGCCAACGGCGGCGCCACCGACGTGCGCGGCACGGCGGTGAACCCGATCTACGGGCCCACGCTGGACGGGTCCCTGGCCGGCAACGAGGTCATCGTGCAGTCCGTGTCGGCCGGCCGTGTCACCTACGCCCGGGCGCTGGGCCCGATGCAGTTCCTGCCCGGCACCTGGTCGCGCTACGCCTCCGACGGCAACGGCGACGGCATCGCCGACCCGCAGAACGTCTACGACGCGTCGCTGGCGGCGGCGCGCTACCTGTGCAGCGGCGGGATGAACCTGCGCGACCAGAACCAGGTCGTCACCGCGATCCTGCGCTACAACAACTCGATGGCCTACACCGCCAACGTGCTGGGCTGGGCGGCCGCCTACGCCACCGGCGTCGAGCCGGTGAACCTGCCGACCATCGGCGGCAGCACCCCGCCGCCGATCTCCGACAGCCACCTCGACGCCGGCAACCGTGGCCTCGGCCCGGGCACGGTGACCGAGTTGGCGTCGGCGACCGATCCGCTGGCGCACCAGCATTCCGACGTCGCCAACCAGCTGTCGGTGCCCCCGGGCCCGACGGCACCCGGTGAGAACACCGCGGTGACCGGGCGCTGCGCGGTGTTCTGCCTGGAGGGCGCCTCGACGCCCGCCGCGCCCGCTGCGCCGGCCGGCCCCACCAACGGACTGTTCGCCCCCGAGCCGGTGAGCGAGCCGGCACCGCTGGCTCCGTTCAACTCGTTCGCGCCGCCGCCTGCGCCGGAGCCCGAGCCGGTGCTGCCAGTGGCCACCGGGCCGGCGCCGGGTCCCGCGCCCGGCCCGGCCAACTGATCCCCGCTGAGTCCCGGGCGCTCGTCGCCGCGGTGACCGGTCCGGGGCCGATATCGCCCCGGGACTAGACTCGATTGCGTTATGTCCGATAGCACCGAGGCCGGCCTCGAGCCCGCCATCCGCAGCGCCCTGGCCAAGGTCATCGACCCCGAATTGCGCAGGCCCATCACCGAACTCGGGATGGTCAAGAGCGTCGAGGTAGCCCCCGACGGGGCGGTCGCCGTCGGCATCTACCTGACCACCTCGGCGTGTCCGAAGAAGACCGAGATCTCCGAGCGAGTGCAGGCCGTCGTCGCCGACGTGCCCGGTACCGCGTCGGTGAAGGTCACCCTCGACGTGATGAACGACGAGCAGCGCTCCGAACTGCGCAAACAGCTGCGCGGCGACGCCCCCGAGCCGGTCATCCCGTTCAGCCAGCCGGGCAGCCTGACCCGGGTGTACGCGGTGGCCTCCGGCAAGGGCGGGGTCGGCAAGTCCAGCGTCACCGTCAACCTGGCAGCCGCGCTGGCCGCGCGCGGATTGTCCGTCGGGCTGCTCGACGCCGACATCTACGGCCATTCGGTGCCCCGGATGATGGGCACCGACGACCGGCCCACCCAGGTCGACTCGATGATCGTGCCGCCGGTGGCCCACGACGTGAAGGTCATCTCGATCGCGCAGTTCACCTCCGGGAACACCCCGGTGGTGTGGCGCGGGCCGATGCTGCACCGCGCGCTGCAGCAGTTTTTGGCCGACGTGTACTGGGGCGATCTGGACGTGCTGCTGCTGGATCTGCCGCCGGGTACCGGCGACGTCGCGATCTCCATCGCGCAGCTGATCCCGGGCGCGGAGATCATCGTGGTGACCACCCCGCAGCTGGCCGCCGCCGAGGTCGCCGAGCGGGCCGGCGCCATCGCCGTGCAGACCCGTCAGCGGGTGGCCGGCGTGGTGGAGAACATGGTGGACAGCCCGACGCTGAAGATGTTCGGCGAGGGCGGCGGCCGTCAGGTCGCCGAGAGCCTGTCGCGCACGATGGGCGTCGACGTACCGCTCTTGGGCCAGGTGCCGCTGGACCCGGCGCTGGTGGCCGCCGGTGACACCGGGGTGCCGCTGGCGCTGTCCTCGCCCGACGAGGGCGCCGGCGCGTCGCTGAACAAGATCGCCGACGCGCTGGCGGCGAAGAAGCGCGGGCTGGCCGGCATGTCGCTGGGCCTGGACACCACTCGGCGCTGAGCGGCCGATTAGCGCACGACCGGCCAACCAGGAACACAAAAACCCAGGACAGATCGACCTGAAGCGGACGTCACGGAGCTCTCGTGCAGTAACTGACCACTCGCTCCGCTCGCGTCCACTCCGCCGTGCCTCGCCGAACCGCCGGGGTCAGGTGGCGTCGGGGTCGAACCGCGGCGCTGCCGATCCGGATTCCGGAGCTCCCGCTGCAGGTCCGGCGGCCGGCGCGACGGGCCCGGGCGTGATCTCCGGGGCCGCGGGCGCAACCGGCGGGACGGCCGGTGACGGGCCGGAGGGTGCGGCGGGGTCGCCGAAATTCCCGGTGAAGATGGAGTCGTCACCGTCGAGCAGGTGTTTGGTGATCGCCGCGCGGGGTGACATTCCGCGCAGCTTGTTCAGCTCACCCAGCGGCTGGGCGAGGTCGTCGAACTCGGGGCCCAGGTCCTCGCGGATCTGTGCGGAGGCGTTGTGCAGGTACTCCCGGGCCTGGCGCAGCGCGCCGGTGGTCCAGCGGATGGCGCCGGGCAACCGTTCCGGGCCGAGGACGACCAGGCCGATGACCAGCAGCACCAGCACCTCGCCCCAACCCAGGTTGCCGAACACCTAGCCTCCCGACGGGGCGTCCGAGGCCGGGGTGACCTCCAGGGTCATCGGGCGGCCGTCGCGAATCACCTCGATCTCGGCGGGCTGGCCGATCGGCAGCTTGCGCTCGGCGACGGTGAACTCGTCGGCGTCGGCGATCGACCGGCCGCCCAGCTTGACCACTACGTCGTTCTCCAGCACGCCGGCCTTGTCGGCCGGGCCGTTCTGCTTGACGTTCTTCACCAGGGCGCCCGAGGCCAGGGTCTTGCTGGCCGAGACGGTGCTCATACCGAGCGTGGCATGCGCCATCTTGCCGTCGCGGATCAGCGCCTCGGCAACTTCCTTGACCTCGTTGACCGGGATCGCGAAGCCCAGGCCGCTGGCGCTGTCGGACAGCGACTTGCCGGCGGTGTTGATGCCGATCACCTGGGAGTCCATGTTGATCAGCGGACCACCGGAGTTGCCGTGGTTGATCGACGCGTCGGTCTGCACGGCGTCGATGACGGTGTTGGTGTCGGTGTCGTCGCCGGACAGCGGCACCGGGCGGTGCAGCGCGCTGACGATGCCGTGGGTGACGGTGCTGCGCAGGCCCAGCGGCGCGCCCGCGGCGATGACTTCCTCACCGACCTGCAGCTTGTCGGAGTCGCCGAGCCGGGCCACGGTCAGGTTGTCGACGTTGTCGACCTTGAGCACGGCCAGGTCGGTCTTCGGGTCGCGGCCGACCAGGTTGGCCGGGACGGTCTTGCCGTCGTTGAACACCACGGTGATCTTGAACTGGCCGGGGTTGTTGGCGGCGTCGGAGATCACGTGGTTGTTGGTGACGATGTAGCCGAGCTTGTCGATGACCACGCCGGAGCCCTGGGCCTCCATCTGCGGGCTGGTCACCTTGATGGTCACGACCGAGTCGGCGACCGAGGCGGCGACGGTGGCGAACCGGCCGGCCGGGGCCTCCGGGTTGTCGGCGGTGTGCAGGGTGACCTTGGACGTGGTGAACGCCTGCACCACCTCGGCGGTCTTGCGCCCGATGACTCCGCCGAGACCCCCAATGACCAGCGCGATCATCGCCAGGATGACCAGCGCCGAGACCTTCACCCGGGAGCCGAACAGTACCTGGCGCACGCCGAGCTTGCCCTCGGAGGTGACGACGGGCGGTGCGGGCGGGCGCACCAGCGCCGGTGCGCCCAGCGAGGGTGCGGCGTCCGGATCACGCCACGGGTCGGCGAACGATTCGACGTCGGAGTCCCGCTCGGCCTCCAGCGCGCCGGCGTCGACGGGATGGCGCTGCAGCGTCTCGGTGGCCGAGGCCGGCTTGCCGAACGCCTGGGCCAGCACCGGGTCCGGCGGCTGATCGGTGGGCACGAACTCGTCGGCGTCGCGGAAGCGCTGTGCGCGGAGTTCCTTGGCCAGGAACGAGCCCTGATGGCCGTCGGGACGGCCGAAGGTACGACGGGAGGCCTCATCGACCGGCGGACGCGACACCGGGCGCGGTGCCAGCCGCGGACCGCCGGTGCCCTGGGCGGGGCTGTCGGAGTTCGAGCTCAAGTCATCCTCTTCTGCGCGCACGGCGACGCGGCTGTTCCTGCCGAACCGGGGTTCGGTGCGTCGTCTAGCAGCCTACCGGCGCCAACTGGCACCCACCGACGCCGATCGGCGTTCACCGGCGTTTGCGGCGCGGGTCGTGCTCGTCGGAGGAGCCGATCAGATCGTCGGGCGGAATGGGCGGCGCCAGCGGAATCTGCGACAGCATGCCCAGCAGGGTGCTCGGCGCGGTGATCGGGTTGGCGTCGCGCAGCGCCGAGCGGGCCTGGCGCTGGGCAGCGACCTCGGCCGAACAGCCCGGGCACAGGGCCAGGTGGTGGGTGGCGCGCAGCTGCGCCGAGGCGGGCAGTTCGCCGTCGACGAACGCGGCCAGCGCCTCGGTGGACAGGTGCTCGGTGGAGCCGAACCGGCGCGGACTCGCCGTGCAGTCCACCCCCGGCGCAATGCCCAGGTGGGTGTCGAGGCGGTTGCCCCAATCGACGGGCAGCCAGGAGAACATGCGCCGCAAACCGCGCGCCCGTTCACTCATGGCCGGCCCCGCTTTCTGCATCCACGTGACGCCGGCGCCCGACGCCGGCCTGCGGGTTCTCACCCTCGCATCATCGAATGTAGCGCGGGTGCCGCTGTTCGACACGCCTTAACGCCGCGGGATTTCGGCTGTGCCGCGGTGGGTGGCCAAGTGGTCGCGGATGGCCTGCCGGCCCCGGTGGATGCGGCTGCGGACGGTGCCGAGCTTGACGTCGAGGGTGGCGGCGATCTCTTCGTAGGACAGGCCCTCGATGTCACACAGGACGACGGCGGCGCGGAACTCCGGCGGCAGCGAATCGAGCGCGGCCTGCAGGTCGGCGTCCAGCCGGGCGTCGTGGTAGATCTGCTCGGGGTCCGGGTCCGCGGCGGGCACCCGGTCGTAGTCCTCGGGCAGCGCCTCCATCCGGATCCGGGCGCGGCGGCGCACCATGTCCAGGAACAGGTTGGTGGTGATGCGGTGCAGCCAGCCCTCGAAGGTGCCCGGCTGGTAGTTCTGCAGCGAGCGGAACACCCGGATGAAGGTCTCCTGGGTCAGGTCCTCGGCGTCGTGCTGGTTGCCCGAGAGCCGGTAGGCCAGCCGGTACACCCGATCGGCGTGCTGGCGGACCAGCTCGTCCCACGACGGCATGGCGGCCTGGTCGCCGGTGGCGTCGAAGACCGCGGTGCCCGTGGGTTCGTCGGACTGCTGCACCCAACCCGAGCCGTAATCCTGCTCCAGATGGGACATGGTGACCGGAACCGTCAATGGTGTGCTCGTCGAATCCTCCTGAGGAATGCCGGAAAGAAAATCTCCGGCGGCCGCTGCTTTGCCGATGGCAACATCGAGGGTCGCGGCGGTATTCCCGGCACGGCGTGAGCGGTCTTGCATGCGCCCTACGGTTCTATATCGGCTTGTGCCGGGAGTGTGAGCAGTATGAAGGCAACCTGAGAATCCCGGCTGCCCGCCTCTGACCTGCATCGACGCGCCGCGGCTCGACGCGGATCGGATCCCGGCGCCGGGCGTGTCGCCCGCGCGCCTGTCCCCACCGACTCGGGCATGCCCGTACGCTGCGGGATCATGGCAGATTCCGAAGATCTCAGCCCCGGCGCGCAACCGACGGACCCGGCCACCACGCCGTCGCAGGCCCCCGCGCCCGAAGCCGCACGGCCGGCCGTGCCGTCACCGGGTGAGGCCATGCTCGCCCACGCCGAGGGGTCGATCTCCGAGGACGCCGTGCTGATCGCCGCGCGGGAACGCGCCCACGACATCGGTGCCCCGGCGGTCACCCCGGCGGTCGGCGCGCTGCTGAGCCTGCTGGCCCGGCTCTCCGGCGGAAAATCCGTCGTCGAGGTCGGCACCGGCGCCGGGCTGTCCGGACTCTGGCTGCTGTCCGGGATGCGCGACGACGGCGTGCTGACCACCATCGACATCGAGCCGGAGTACCAGCGGATCGCCAAGCACGCGTTCGCCGAGGGCGGCATCGGGCCGTCGCGGACCCGGCTGATCACCGGCCGCGCCCAGGAGGTGCTGACCCGGCTGGCCGACGAGTCCTACGACCTGGTGTTCGTCGACGCCGACCCCTCCGACCAGCCCGATTACGTCGCCGAGGGCATCCGGCTGCTGCGTCCCGGCGGGGTGATCGTGGTACACCACGCATCCCTGGGTGGGCGCGCCGGTGATCCGGAGGCCACCGACGCCGCGGTGACCGCGGTGCGCGAGGCGGCCCGGATGATCGCCGAGGACGAGCGGTTGATCCCGGTGCTGATCCCGCTGGGCGACGGCCTGCTGGCCGCGGCCCGGGAGCAGTCCACCGACTGAGGTTCGGGCCGGCCACCCAACCCACAGCAATCTTTACGGTTGTCTGACGCGGCATCCCCTTGACGCTCGCTTGAACGCGTGTTTAACGTTTTAAACGTGCGTTCAATCGATGATCTGAGCACCGCCGCCCGCATCCGCGACGCCGCTGTCGACCAGTTCGGCCGGCACGGCTTCGGCGTCGGGGTTCGGGCCATCGCCGCCGCGGCCGGGGTCAGCCCCGGGCTGGTCAACCACCACTTCGGCTCCAAGGACGGGCTGCGTGCGGCCTGCGACGCCCACATCGCCGAGGTGATCAAGGAAGCCAAGACCGAGACCCTGCAGACCCACGACCCCGCGGCGTGGCTCACCGCGATGGCCGAGATCGACGAGTTCGCACCGCTGACGGCGTACCTGGTCCGCAGCCTGCAGAGCGGTGGCGAGCTCGCCACCGCTCTGTGGCAGCGGATGACGGACAACGCCGAGCAGTACCTGCAGGAGGGCGTGCGGTCCGGAGTCCTCAAACCCAGCCGCGATCCCCGGGCTCGCGCCCGCTACCTGTCGATGACCGGCGGCGGAGGCTTCCTGCTCTACATCCAGTTGCACGACGATCCCAGCGATCTGCCGCGAGTGCTGCGCGACTACCGGGCCGAGATGATGCTGCCCGCCCTGGAGATCTACACCAACGGCCTGCTCGCCGATAGCGCCATGTACGAGGCGATCCTCGCCCAGTCCGAGCAGCAGCCCGCGTTTGACGATACGAACGGAGAATCACGATGACCAACGACATCGAAATCCACGGACTGACAAAGAAGTTCGGCAACGTTTTGGCGCTGGACGGCCTGGACCTGCGCGTCGAGGCCGGCGAGGTGCACGGGTTCCTGGGACCCAACGGCGCCGGCAAGTCGACGACCATCCGGATCCTGCTGGGCCTGACCCGGGCCGACGGCGGGCAGGTTCGCCTGCTCGGCGGCGACCCGTGGGCCGACGCGGTGTCGCTGCACCGGGAGATCGCCTACGTACCCGGCGATGTCACGCTGTGGCCGACTCTGACCGGCGGGGAGATCATCGACCTGCTGGCCCGCATGCGCGGCGGGATCGACCAGGCACGCCGGGCCGAGCTGATCGAACGGTTCGACCTGGATCCGCACAAGAAGTCGCGCACCTACTCCAAGGGCAATCGGCAGAAGGTCTCGTTGATCTCGGCGTTCGCCTCCAACGTCCGGCTGCTGCTGCTCGACGAACCGAGTACCGGGTTGGATCCGTTGATGGAGAACGTCTTTCAGCAGTGCGTCGCCGAGGCCCGCGATCGCGGCACCACGGTGCTGCTGTCCAGCCATATCCTGGCCGAGACCGAGGCGCTGTGCGACCGGCTGACCATCATCCGCGCCGGCGCCACCGTCGAGACCGGAACGCTGGCGTCGCTGCGGCACCTGTCGCGCACCTTCATCACCGCCGAGCTGATGCGCGATCCCGGTGACCTGCACCGGATCCCCGGTGTCGAGGACATCCACTACGACGGCGCGGTGCTGCACGCCCAGGTGGACTCCGGCGCTCTCGGCGAGCTGATCCGGGTGCTCGGCCAGGTGGGCGTCCGCAGCCTGGAGAGCCGGCCGCCGACGCTGGAGGACCTGTTCCTGCGGCACTACGGGACCGAGGCGGTGCACGCATGAGTACCGCACTGCGCCAACCGATGCGCTCCCCCACACCCGCTCCGGCGTCGGACTTCGCCGGCACCGGGCAGCTGCTGCGGCTGTACCTGCGCCGCGACCGGATCGTCGCGCCACTGTGGATCCTGCTGCTGTCGCTGCCCCTGGCCAGCGTCTACGTCGGCAGCATCGAGAAGCTCTACCCCACGCAATCCGGGCGCGCCGAGATGGCGGCCACCATCATGTCCAGCCCCGCCCAACGCGCCATGTACGGCAACGTCTACAACGACAGCCTGGGCGCCGTCGGGCTCTGGAAGGCCGGCATCTACGGGACTTTGATCGCAGTGGCGACCATCCTCACCGTCATCCGACACACCCGCGCCGACGAGGAGGCCGGCCGCGCCGAGCTGCTCGGCTCCACCACCGTCGGCCGCTACGCCGGGCTGACCGCGGCCCTGCTGCTGACCTACGGCGCCACGGTGCTGACCGGTCTGATCGGGTTCGTCGCGCTGCTGGGCACCGCCGTTCCGGCCGCCGGGTCGCTGGCCTTCTGCCTGGGGCTGACCGGCTCCGGCCTGGTTTTCGGGTCCGTCGCCGCCGTCGCCGCGCAGCTGTCCCCCAGCGCCCGGACGTGCCGCGGAATCTCGTTCTCCGCGCTTGGTGCGGCGTTCGCGCTGCGCGCCGTCGGTGACGCGTCGTCGGCCACCGGATCCAGCGTGCTGAGTTGGCTGTCCCCGCTGGGCTGGTCGCTTCAGGTCCGCGCGTTCGCCGGTGACCGGTTCGCAGTGCTGGGCCTGCACGTCATCACCTGCGCCGCGCTGACCGCCCTGGCCTACGCGCTGATCGCCCGCCGCGATGTCGGGGCGGGCCTGTTCCCCGAGCGGCCCGGGCCGGCGACGGCGAGCGCATCGCTGTCCGGCCCGTTCGGGCTGGCCTGGCGAGTCAGCCGCGGGTCGGTCCTGCTGTGGACAGTCGGGATCTGCCTGTACGGGCTGATGATCGGGTCGGTGGCCCATGGCATCGGCGACGAGCTCGGCGACGCCGGCGCGGCGCATGATTTCGTCACCCGCGTCGGCGGCACCGGTGCCATCGAGCAGGCGTTCATCACCGTCGCGTTCACCATGGTCGCCATGGTCGCCTCGGCGTTCGTGGTGTCGCTGACGCTGCGCCTGCACCAGGAAGAGGACGCGGGACGGGCCGAGACGGTGCTGGCCGGCTCCGTGTCGCGGACCCATTGGCTGGCTTCGTATCTCGTGTTGACAATGCTCGCATCGGCGCTGGCCGTGCTGCTGGCCGGGACGATCGCGGGCCTGGTGTACGCGGCGGCGGCTGGGGACATGGGTCGGGTGCCCGACGTCGTCGGCGCCGCGGCCGTGCAACTTCCCGGGGTGTGGCTGCTCGCCGCGGCCACCGTGCTGATCGTCGCTGTCACACCACGATTCGCACCCGCCGCCTGGGCGGTTCTGGTCGGGTTCATCGCCCTGTTCCTGCTCGGCTCGCTGGCCGGGTTCCCCGCCTGGCTGCTGGATCTGGAGCCCTATTCGCACGCACCGCGGGTCGGGATCGGCGCGTTCACCGGTTGGCCGCTGTTGTGGCTGCTGCTGCTCGACGCCGCGCTGATCGCGCTGGGATTCACCGCATTCCGCCGTCGCGACCTGCGCTGACAAACTCGACCCGAGGAGGAGACGATGAAAAACGCTGCACGCACGGTTTTCTACACCGCCATCGGCTACGTTCTGTTCGGGGCGCTGTTGTTCTGGCCCGCAGGCACTTTCGACTACTGGCAGGCGTGGGTGTTCCTGGCCTCGCTGGCCGTGCTGTCGATCCCCTACACCGTCTACCTGCTGGTCGAAAAGCCCGAGGTGCTGGACCGCCGGATCAAATCCGGCCCGGTCGCCGAATCCCGGCCGATACAGAAACTGGCCGTCGGCGGGCTGCAGCTGTTCTTTCTCATCGAGATGCTGGTAGCCGGCTTCGACCACCGCTACGGCTGGTCGCATGTTCCGTTGTGGCTCACCGTGCTCGGACTGGTGCTCGCCTCGGTCGGGTTGGCCGTCTCCATCTGGGTGGTGGTGCAGAACTCCTGGGCCGCGGCGACGATCACCGTCAACGACGGCCAGCAACTGATCACCACCGGCCTCTACGGTATGGTGCGCCACCCGATGTATAGCGCGGCGCTGATGCTGGCGATGTTCCTGCCGCTGGGGTTGGGCTCGTACTGGGCGCTACTGCCCGTCGTCGTGGTGGCGCTGTCGGTCGCGGTTCGCGCCGTCGACGAGGAAGCCATGCTGCGCGCCGAGTTGCCCGGCTACGATGACTACACCGGCGCCGTTCGCTACCGCCTGGTCCCCGGCGTGTGGTGACTTAGATCCAGACGCCCTTGCCGACGGCGACGACGCCACCGGAGCTGACCGAGAACCGGTCCCGGTCGTGCTCGACGTCGACACCGACCATCTCCCCGGGCCCGACGACGACGTTCTTGTCCAGGATCGCGTGGCGCACCACCGCACCGCGGCCCACCCGCACCCCGGGCATCAGCACACTGCCCTCGACGATCGCGCCGTCGTCGATGGTCACGTTCGACGACAGCACCGAGTTGCGCACCGAGGCCGCCGAGACGATGCTGCCCGCACCGACCACCGACTCCATCGCCGCGCCGCCGTTGACGAACTTGGCCGGAGCCAGGTTCTCCGAGCCGCCGCGGATCGGCCAGCGCCGGTTGTAAAGGTTGAACACCGGGTGCACCGACACCAGGTCCATGTGCGCGTCGTAGAAGGCGTCCAGGGTGCCGACGTCGCGCCAGTAGCCGTGGTCGCGCTCGGTCGCGCCGGGCACCTCGTTGTCGTTGAAGTCGTAGACGGCGGCCTGGTCCTCGGCGACCAGCCGCGGGATGATGTCGCCGCCCATGTCGTGGTCGGAGTGGTCGTCGTCGGCGTCGGCCTTGATCGCGTCGATCAGCACCTTGGTGGTGAAGATGTAGTTGCCCATCGACACGAAGGTCTGCTCCGGATCGTCGGGCGTGCCGGGCGGGTCGGCCGGCTTCTCCACGAAGCTGCGGATGCGCCCGCTCGCGTCGGCATCGATGCAGCCGAACGCATGTGCTTCCGCCCGCGGCACCCGGATGCCGGCGACGGTGGCCCCGGCGCCGCTTTCGATGTGATAGCTCAGCATCTGTTCCGGGTCCATCCGGTACACGTGGTCGGCACCGAAAATGACGATGTAATCCGGGTCTTCGTCGTAGATCAGGTTCAGCGACTGGTAGATCGCGTCGGCCGAACCGGTGTACCAGCGCGGGCCCAGGCGCTGCTGCGCGGGCACCGGGGTGATGTACTCCCCGGCCAGACCGGACAGCCGCCAGTTCTGCGAAATATGACGGTCGAGTGAATGTGACTTGTACTGCGTGAGAACACAGATCCTCAAGTAGCCGGCATTGACCAGGTTGGACAACACGAAGTCGATGAGCCGGTAACCGCCGCCGAAGGGCACCGCCGGCTTGGCACGGTCGGCGGTCAGCGGGTACAGCCGCTTTCCCTCGCCGCCGGCCAGCACGATTCCGAGCACATGTGGTGCTTCCTTCATGGGCCCCAACCTATCCGCAGTGTCGCAATGCGGCCAGACGAACCGATTATTCGGGATGTCGCGGCGTGCCGGGGGCGGCCGTCGGCTACGGTCGGGCTATGCGGGTGGCGATGATGACACGGGAATACCCACCCGAGGTTTACGGCGGTGCGGGCGTGCATGTCACCGAACTGGTGGCGCAGCTGCGCAGGCTCTGCGAGGTCGACGTGCACTGCATGGGCGCCCCGCGTGACACCGCGTTCGTGCACTCCCCGGATCCGGCGCTGCGCGACGCCAACGCCGCGCTGTCGACGCTGTCGGCGGACCTGGTGATGGCGGATGCGGCCGGCGGTGCGGATCTGGTGCATTCGCACACCTGGTACACCGGGATGGCCGGGCATCTGGCGGCGCTGCTCTACGACGTCCCGCACGTGCTGACCGCGCACTCGCTGGAGCCGCTGCGGCCGTGGAAGGCCGAGCAGCTCGGCGGCGGGTACCGGATCTCGTCGTGGGTGGAGCGCACCGCCGTCGAGGCGGCCGCCGCGGTGATCGCCGTCAGCTCCGGGATGCGCGAGGACGTGCTGGCGACCTACCCGGCGCTGAACCCGGACCGGGTGCATGTGGTGAAGAACGGCATCGACACCGACGTCTGGTACCCGGTGACCCCGTTCGGCGAGGGTTCGGTGCTGACCGAGCTGGGTGTGGACCCGGACCGGCCCATCGTGGCGTTCGTCGGCCGGATCACCCGGCAGAAGGGCGTCAAGCATCTGGTGGGCGCCGCGCACCGGTTCGCGCCCGAGGTGCAGCTGGTGCTGTGCGCCGGTGCCCCGGACACCCCCGAGATCGCCAACGAAACCTCCGGTGCGGTGGCCGCGCTGAGTGCGGCGCGCACCGGGGTGTTCTGGGTGCAGGAGATGCTGCCGACGCCGAAGATCCGGGAGATCCTGTCGGCGGCGACGGTGTTCGTCTGCCCGTCGGTGTACGAGCCGCTGGGCATCGTGAACCTGGAGGCCATGGCCTGCGGCACCGCGGTGGTGGCCTCCGACGTCGGTGGCATCCCCGAGGTCGTCGACGACGGGGTGACCGGGACCCTGGTGCACTACGACAGCGCCGACGAGGCGGGCTTCGAGGCCGGGCTGGCCGAGGCGGTCAACGCGCTGGTCGCCGACGAGTCCCGGGCCGCCGGCTACGGTGTGGCCGGCCGGGAACGCTGCATCGACGGGTTTTCCTGGGCCCGGATCGCCGAGCAGACCCTGGCGGTCTACCAGTCCCTGCTCTGAGGCGAGCCGTCCTGTTCTGTTGCGGGCGGTCCCGGCTTCCCCTCGGCTGCGCGGCCACTCGCTGCGCTCGCATCCACTCCGCCGAGCCTCGCCGAACCTCCCGGAGATCAGCTGGTGACGTTGGTGAGCTCGGTACCCAGTGCGGCGGCCTCGTCGGGGGTCAGCTCCACAACCAGGCGTCCACCGCCCTCCAGGGGAACCCGCATGACGATGCCGCGTCCCTCCTTGGTTGCTTCCAGCGGACCATCACCAGTCCGGGGCTTCATCGCCGCCATCCGAGTACTCCCTCCAACTTCCGGCCGATCCATCGTCGCGGATCGTGGCCATCGGGCTCCATTCTTCCCTATGGCACGGCCTCGGTGCGACTTGCCTCACTTACTGTGAGGTCGACGGTGGTACCCAGCAGTCGACGACGTGGTCGTCGACCATGCCGGTGGCCTGCATCAACGCATACGCGGTGGTGGGTCCGACGAACCGGAAACCGCGCCGGCGCAGCTCCTTGGCCAGGGCCGTCGACTCGGGTGTGACGGCGGGAACCTCGCCGACGGTGGCCGGGCGGGGCCGAGACGGCGGGGCGAACGACCAGAGCAGTTCGGACAGGTCGACGTCGAGGTCCAAGGTGGCGCGGGCGTTGGCGATGGTGGCCTCGATCTTGGCCCGGTTGCGCACGATGCCCGCATCGGCCAGCAGCCGGGCGACGTCGTCGTCGCCGAACGCCGCGACCGTCTCGACGTCGAACCCGGCGAACGCGGCCCGGAAGTTCTCCCGTTTGCGCAGGATGGTCAGCCAGGACAGTCCGCTCTGGAAGGCCTCCAGGCTGACCCGCTCGAACAGGGCGGTCTGCCCGTGCAGCGGCCGGCCCCACTCCTGGTCGTGGTAGTCGAGGTAGATCTCGGGGCCGTCGAGCACCCAGGGGCAGCGGGTGCGGTCGTCGCTCATTCCCGGACGTCCTCCTCGTCACCAACGGTGACCGCATCCGCCTCGTTGACGACCACGGTGTCCTCGGCGAACGCCTCGGGTTCCTCGTCGCTCATGGCGCGCAGCGTGGCCAGTTCCCCGCGCAGCGAGTCCAGCTCGGTGGCCAGCCGGTCCAGCACCCAGTCCACCTCGGCGGTCTGGTAGCCACGCAGCACCTGGCTGAACTTGACCGCGTCGACGTCGGAGCCGGTCACCCCGGAGGCCGGCAGCATGGTGGCCGTCGTCCCGCGCGGCAGCGGCGGCAGCGTCTCACCGCGGCCGAACAGCGCACTGGCGATGCCGAACAGCACCGCGGCGACCGCGATCAGCACAACCAGGTACAGCAGGATCATCGTCACGCCGTCGATACTGCCCGATCCGGCGCCGGTGGTGCAGTGGACCCTAGGTGCGCAGGGTGTTCATCGGGGGGCGGTCGGCCAGCGACACCTCGGTCAGATGCGGGGTGAGATCGTCGCCGTCGGCGAAGAACTGGGTGAGCCCGACGCCGGAGTCGGTGATGCCGCAGCGGTGCAGCAGGGTGGCGATCACCTGCCGGCTCATCACGCCCAGTTCGGTCAGCGGCCGGTTGCGGTGCATCCGCACCCCGAGGTTGACCTGGGCGATCGCGCTCAGGCCGAACCGGTCGTAGGTGTCGATCAGCAGGCCGATCTCGACGCCGTAGCCGGGTGCGAATGGCAGCGACGTCAACAGGTCGCGGGTTCCGGCGTATTCGCCGCCCAGCGGTTGCAGCAGCAGCCCCAGCTCGGCGCGCAGCGCGGTCAGCAGCGGACGGGCGACGAGTTCGGTGACCCGCCCGCCCCCGCTGGCGTCCTCGCTGCCGCTGACCTTCAGCGGCCGCCGGTAGTACCCCTTGACCAAGGAGATCGAATCGCCGGTGAGGATCGGGCCGAGCAGCCGGGGCACGAACATCGGGTCGGGGTCGATCAGGTCGGAGTCGATGAACGCGATGACGTCGCCGGTGGTGGCGGCCAGGGAGCGCCACAGCGCCTCGCCTTTGCCCGGCTGGACAGGGACCTCGGGCAGCGCCTCTTCGCGCTCCACCACCCGGGCGCCGGCGGCGGCCGCACGGACGGCGGTGTCGTCGGTGGAGCCGGAGTCGAGCACCACCAGCTCGTCGACCAGCCCGCCGAGCAGCGGCGAGATGGTGTCGAGTACCGAGGCGACGGTGGCCTGCTCGTTCAGCGCGGGCAGCACCACCGACACCGTGCGCCCGGCCTTGGCGGCGGTGAGTTCGTCGACGGTCCAGTGCGGCCGGTTCCAGCTGTGGGTGGTCAGCCAGCGCTGTGCGGGGGCGTCGAGGTGGAACCGGTCGTGCGCCGGTGCGCCGGCGGTCACGCCAGTCCTCGCACGGCGCGCGCCGGGGGGCGGGTGCCGGCGATGGCGGCCACCATTTCCAGCACCCGACGGGTCGGGGCGACCTGGTGCACCCGGAACATGAAGGCGCCGTCGGCGGCGGCCAGCGCGGTCGCGGCCAGGGTGCCCTCCAGGCGTTCGTCGATGTCCACCCCCAGAGTCTCCCCGACGAAATCCTTGTTGCTCAGCGCCATCAGGACCGGCCATCCGGTGTTAACGAGATCTTTTACGTGCCGCAACAAGGCGAGGCTGTGGTGGGTGTTCTTGCCGAAGTCGTGGGTGGGATCGATCAGGATCGCCTCGCGGCTCACCCCGGCGGCCTCGGCGCGTTCGGCGGCGGCGGTGACCTCGGCGACGACGTCGTCGACGACGCCGGTGAGCGACGTGCCGTAGTTGACCCGGAACGGGCGGGTGCGCGGGATCGCGCCGCCGGTGTGCGAGCAGACCAGCCCGGCACCGAACTCCGCGGCGACCTCGGGCAGCCGCGGGTCAGCGCCGGCCCAGGTGTCGTTGATCAGGTCGGCGCCGGCCGCGCACGCCAGGGCGGCGACCTCGGCGCGCCAGGTGTCCACGCTGATCAGCTGCTCGGGGTAGGCGCCGCGCAGCCATTCGATGAACGGCACCACCCGGGCGATCTCCTCGTCGGCGCCGACGTGCTGGCCGGGCCCGGCCTTGACGCCGCCGATGTCGATGACGTCGCCGCCGTCGGCGATGGCCTGGTGCGCCGCGGCCTTGGCGGCGTCGTCGCTGAATGTCGCACCGCGGTCGAAGAAGGAGTCCGGGGTGCGGTTGACGATCGCCATGATCAGCGCCCGATCGGGCGCCACCGGCTTGCCCAGGAACGTCGCTGACACGGGAACCAGGCTACGAGACCGCGCCCCGTGCGGGCCCTATGGGGCGACGGCTCGAAGACCTACGGCTTGGGGCTCACGCCCGCGGCGACCTCGCCGGGGTAGGCGTCGTGGAACGGCACGAACCCTTCGCGGCGCCCACCGAGCACGTACAGCGGATCGGTGACGTCGGGCCCGTAGCCCTCCTCGCGCAGGTCGACCTTGCGGCTCTTGAAGGTCGTGGTGGCCTCCAGGTGGTCGACGACGCGGATGAACAGCGGGATCGCGTAGACCGGCAGCCGGGCGTATAGCGTCTCGGACAGTTCGATGCCGTCGAAGCTCTGCCCGTCGCGGATCTTGATCGCGGCCATCCCGGCCCGGCCGCCGGTGTCGGGCACTTCGACGCCGAACACCGTGCACTCCTCGACCTGTGGGTCGGCGGCCAGCGCCGCCTCCACTTCGGTGGTGGCGACGTTCTCGCCCTTCCATCGGAAGGTGTCACCGAGCCGGTCACCGAACGCCGCATGCCCGCAGCCCTGCGGCCGCATCACGTCGCCGGTGTTGAACCACACGTCGCCGTCTTTGAAGGCGTCGCGGATCAGCTTCTTCTCGCTGGCCTTCGGGTCGGTGTAGCCGTCGAACGGCGAGAGCCGGTTGACCGGGCTGATCAGCAGGCCCGGCTCGCCGGAGGGGACCCGGCGCAGCCGGCCGTCGGCGCCGCGGATCGGGTCGCCGGTTTCGATGTCGTATTCGACGTAGGCCAGCGGGAACCAGCTGAAGCCGGTGGACTTGTCGACGTTGAACACGTTGATGAACGCGGCGTTGCCCTCGCTGGCGGCGTAGAACTCACACACCCGCTCGATGCCGAACCGGGTGGTGAACTCGTCCCACAGTTCCGGGCGCAGCCCGTTGCCGGCGATGACCCGCACCCGGTGCGCACGGTCGGTGGGCTTGGGCGGCTGGTTGACCAGGTAGCGGCACAGTTCGCCGATGTAGAGGAACGCCGTCGCCCGGTAGGCGATGACCTCGTCCCAGAACCGCGACGCGGAGAACTTTTCGCCCAGTGCCAGCGTGGAGCCGGAGTTGAGCACCGACGAGATGCCGACCGTCAGGGCGTTGTTGTGATACAGCGGCAGGCAGCAGTACAGCACGTCGTCGCCGCGCAGCCGCAGGCCCAGCCCGCCGAACCCGGCCAGCGCCTTGAGCCAACGGGCATGCGTCATCACCGACGCCTTGGGGTTGCCGGTGGTGCCGGAGGTGAAGATGTAGAACGCCGCGTCCTTGGCCTGGACCTCGTCGGCCGAGGCCGGGTTGGCTTCGGACTTGCCCTCGGCCAGCGCGTCGAACTCCTCGGCGGTGACGACGGCGTCGCCGAGCTCGATGCCGCATTCGGTGAGGTGCTCGACGAGGTCGGTTTCCGACACCAGCACCTTGGCATTGAGCAGCCCGACGCTGTGCGCCAGCACCTCGCCGCGCTGGTGGAAGTTCAGCATGCCGGCCACCGCGCCGCATTTGACCGTCGCGAGCATCAGGAAGATGGTGTGCGGCGCGTTGCGGACCAACAGTCCGACCACGTCGCCGCGGCCGACGCCGCGCTCGGCCAGCACCGCCGCGTACCGGTTGGCGACGGCGTTGGCCTGCGCGTACGTCCACTGCTGATCGCCGAACTTCAGGAACACCCGGTCGCCGTAGCGGCGGGTCCGGTCCTGGAACACCTTGCCGATGGAGGTCTTGGTGGTCGGCTGCGCGAGCAGTCCGGTGGTGACGCCGCGGACGATCGCGGGGGCGTCCATGGCGATCGAGGGCAGCTGCTTCACGATGTCGAGAAGGCCGACGGATGCGCGGGAATCAGATGCAGACATGCGCGACAGCCTAGAGCCCGGCGCAGCGCAGCGGTACCGGCGGTCCCGGTTGCCCGGGCGGGCGCGTCAGCGCCCGGCAGGCAGCGGCCCGCCGGGCGCGCACAGTGCCAGCGCGGCGGTCACATTGCGGGCCACCGGCAGGCGCTTCATCGCCGCCGCCGACACGTAACCGCCGCTGACGAGGCCCTCGAGCCAGCCCAGCAGGCCGTCGTAGTGGCCGTCGGGGTCCAGCAGCACGACAGGCTTGTCGTGCATGCCGAGGTAGCCGGCGGTCCAGGTCTCGAACAGTTCCTCGCATGTGCCGATGCCGCCGGGCAGGGTGAGGAAGGCGTCGGCGCGGTCTTCCATGATCTGTTTGCGCTGGCGCATGGTGTCGGTGACGACGAGTTCGTCGGCGTCGACGTCGGCGACCTCGCGGTGCAGCAGCGCCTTGGGGATGACGCCGACGGTGTGTCCGCCGCGGGCCCGGGCGCCGCCGGCCAGCGCGCCCATCGCCGAGACGTTGCCGCCGCCGGAGACCAGCGTCCAGCCCAGTTCGGCGATCGCGCGGCCGACCGCATCGGCGAGCTGCAGGAGTTCGGGATGGGTCGGGCCGGAGGCGCAATACACGCACACCGCCCACGGCCGCTGGGTCACGCCGGGTGCCCGGTCAGGTAGCCGCGCAGCAGGGTAACGGCGTCGGTGATCAGCGACATCTGCACCCGCTCGTCGCGGCGGTGCGCGAGGTTGGGGTCGCCGGGTCCGAAGTTGACCGCGGGGATGCCAAGGGCGGAGAACCGGGACACGTCGGTCCAGCCGTATTTGGCCCGCACCGCGCCGCCGGCGGCGGCGACCAGGGCGGCCGCGGCCGGGCGGGACAGGCCGGGCAGCGCCCCGGCGGCCGAGTCGGTCAGCTCGATCGTCACGTCCAGGCCGTCGAACACCTCCCGCACGTGCGCGAACGCCTGCTCCGGGGATCGGTCCGGGGCGAACCGGAAGTTGACGGTGACCGACGCGGCGTCGGGGATGACGTTGCCGGCCACCCCACCGTCGATGCGGACCGCCGCGAGGCCCTCGCGGTACACGCAGCCGTCGATGTCGACGTCGCGCGGCTGATAGTCGGCCAGCCGCGCCAGCACCGGGGCGAGTTTGTGAATGGCGTTGTCGCCCATCCAGTGCCGGGCGCTGTGGGCGCGGGTGCCGGCGGCGGTGACGACGACGCGCAGCGTGCCCTGGCAGCCGGCCTCGATATAGCCGCCGGTCGGTTCGCCCAGGATCGCCACGTCGGCGGCCAGCCAGTCCGGCAGTTCGCGCTCGATGCGGCCCAGCCCGTTGGCGGCGGCCTCGATCTCCTCGCAGTCGTAGAGCACCAGGGTCAGGTCGTGGGCGAGGTCTTTGAGGGTGGCAGCCAGGTGCAGGAACACCGCGACGCCGGATTTCATGTCGGTGGTGCCGCAACCGTAGAGGTATTCGCGGTCACGGTGCGACGGCAGGTTGTCGGCGATGGGCACGGTGTCCAGATGCCCGGCCAGCAGCACCCGGCTGGGCAGTCCGCGGTGGGTGCGGGCCAGCACCGCATCGCCGTTGCGGACGATCTCGAAGCCGGCGGTCTGCTCGCGCAGTTCGGCCTCGACCAGGTCGGCCAGGTGCGCCTCGTCGCGGGAGACGCTGGGGATGTCGACCAGCGCCGCGGTCAGTTCGATCGGATCACCGTGGAGATCGAGCACGTCAGTGAGCCTAGTCGCATCGGCGCGGGCCTGTCGGCCGGCGAACCGAGGGCTCGGCCGGCCCCGCGCGTATCGGCTAGCCTTGACCCCCGTGACTGGAGCTTGTGGCATCGGCGTGGCGACGCGCGCCGCCGACGGATCGGTACTCGACACCTGGTTTCCCGCACCGGAGCTGGGTTCTTTCGGCGCGGCGGGCACTTTCGCGCTGGCCACCGACGAGGCCCCGGCCGCGCTGGCCGCACTGGCCGGCCCGGACGCCGACCGCGGCACCGAGACCGTCGTGGTCAAGGTGGTCATCGCCGACCTGGACGACAAGGCCCTCGACGCGCACGACGTGTACCTGCGGCTGCACCTGCTCTCCCATCGCCTGATCGCCCCGCACGGCGCCAACATGGACGGCGTCTTCGGCCTGCTGACCAATGTGGTGTGGACCAATTTCGGCCCGTGCCCGGTGGAGGGCTTCGAGACGGTGCGCGCCCGGCTGCGTCGCCGCGGCCCGGTGATTGTCTACGGCGTCGACAAGTTCCCGCGGATGGTGGACTACGTGCTGCCCTCGGGCGTACGGATCGCCGACGCCGACCGGGTCCGCCTCGGCGCGCACCTGGCCTCGGGCACCACCGTCATGCACGAGGGTTTCGTCAACTTCAACGCCGGCACGCTGGGCACCTCGATGGTGGAGGGCCGGATCTCCGGCGGGGTGGTGGTCGACGACGGCTCCGACATCGGCGGCGGCGCGTCGATCATGGGCACGCTGTCCGGCGGCGGCAAAGAGGTCATCCGGGTGGGCAAGCGCTGTCTGCTCGGCGCCAACGCCGGTCTGGGCATCTCGCTGGGCGATGACTGCGTGGTCGAGGCCGGCCTGTATGTCACCGCAGGCACCAAGGTGACCACGGCCGACGGGCAGACGGTCAAGGCCGTCGAGCTGTCGGGCGCCGACAACCTGCTGTTCCGTCGCAATTCGGTGTCCGGGGCGGTCGAGGTGGTGCGGCGCGACGGCACCGGCATCACGCTGAACGACGCGCTGCACGCCAACTGACGCACCGCGCAACCACGCAACCGCCAGGGCAAAAAGGGCCCAAAGACCCTTGCCTTTGTCGCAGGCAAGCCTAACCTTGGTCTATACCGATTAGGGGCGGCCGGTAGGTGCGACGCGCCTGCGGCCGATGCCGCAGAGGAGTGCAGAGCCATGACCGATACCAACGCCTTGCCGATGTCCGACCGCAACCCTGCGCACCTGCCCGGGCACTGGCTGTTGGCCCGCCTCGGCAAGCGGGTGCTGCGCCCCGGCGGCCGGGAGCTGACCCACCGGATGCTCGACGCCGCCACGCTGCCCGGCGCCGAAGTCGTCGAACTCGCCCCGGGGCTGGGCCACACCGCGCGGCAGATCCTCACCTACGTGCCCGCCGGCTACACCGGCGTGGAGGCCGACGAGGACGCCGCCAAGGTCAGCCGCGACGCGGTCGAGGGCGCCGGGCACGTCGTCGTCGCCAGCGCCGAACACACCGGGCTGCCGGATGCCTCCGCCGACGTGGTGGTCGGCGAGGCCATGCTCACCATGCAGACCGACGCACACAAGGCGGAGATCATCGCCGAGGCGTTCCGGGTGCTGCGCCCCGGCGGCCGCTACGCCATCCACGAACTCGCCCTGACCCCCGACGACGTCGACGACAGCGTCAAAACCGATGTCCGCCAGGCCCTGGCGCGCTCCATCAAGGTCAACGCCCGACCGCTGACCGAGGCGGAGTGGCGGGATCTGCTGGGACAGGCCGGTTTCGAAGTTACCGAAACGTTGTTCGCGCCGATGGCGCTGCTGGAGCCCAAGCGACTGCTGTCCGACGAGGGGCTGCTGCGGGCGCTGAAGTTCGTGCTGAACGTGGCGCGCGATTCGGCGGCCCGGGCCCGGGTGCTCGGCATGCGCGAGACCTTCCGCACCCACCGCAACAACATGACGGCGATCTCCCTGATCGCCACCAAGCCCGCCTGAGAACGGGACAGGCTGCGGGTGCCCCCGGCTACATCAACGCCTTCTTCATCACCTTGCCCATGGCGTTGCGCGGCAGGGTGTCGACGATGCGCACCTCGCGCGGTCGCTTGTGCACCGAAAGCTGTTGGGCGACAAACTCGATGAGCTCCTCCGGTTCCGGAGCCGGCGAGCCGACGACGTAGGCGACGATGCGCTGCCCGAGGTCCTTGTCGGGCACGCCGACGACGGCCACCTCGCTGACCCCCGGGTGGCCCAGCAGGGTGGTCTCGATCTCCCCCGCGCCCACCCGGAATCCGCCGGTCTTGATCAGGTCCACCGATTCCCGCCCGACGATGCGGTGCATGCCGGCCGGGTCGATGACGGCGACATCGCCGGTGCGATACCAGTCGCCGGCAAAAGCATCCGCGGTGGCGTCCGGGCGGCCCAGGTAGCCGTCGAACACCATGTCGCCGCGCACCTCGAGGCGCCCGATGGTCTCGCCGTCGTACGGGACGAGTTCGCCGTCCTCGTCGACGAGCCGGGTGGACACCCCGGCCAGTGGGAATCCGACCCAGCCGGGCCGGCGTTCCCCGGCGGCGGTGGTGGACAGCGTGATCAGCGATTCGGTACTGCCGTACCGTTCGATCGGGGCGTGGCCGGTCAGCTCCACGAGCGCGTCGAACACCGGGACGGGCAGTGCCGCGCTGCCGGAGACCAGCAGCCGCGCCGAGCGCAGGGCCGCCGCGGCGGCCGGGTCGGCGACGACGCGCGACCAGACGGTCGGCACCCCGAAGAACAGCGTCCCGCCGGCATCGGCCGCGGCCCGCGCGTACGCCTCGGGGGTGGGTTTTCCGGTGTGTACGAACCGATTCCCAACGCGCAGCGATCCCAGCAGGCCGAGCACCAGGCCGTGTACGTGGAACAGCGGCAGTCCATGCACCAGCACGTCGTCGGGGGTCCAGGCCCAGGCGGCGGCCAGGGCGTCGATGTCGGCGGCGATCGCGCTGCGGCGCATCGGCACGCCCTTGGGCAGGCCGGTGGTGCCGGAGGTGTAGATGATCAGCGCCACCGACTCCGGCGCGGGTTCGCGGTAGCGGTGCCAGGACCGGGCGTGCAGCCGGACCGGGATGTGCGGCAGCCCGTCCGGGCTGCCTGGGTTGTTTGCCGGCGCTTCGCCGAGCCACGCCACCGCGCCCGAGTCGGCGAGCATGTGGGCGCGTT